>JAGWND010000093.1 GCA_028873075.1 Bacteroidota bacterium | reverse complement strand
CTTTTCGTAACGCTGCCTTTCTTTCACTTCGCCAAATCACAAGATTATTTTTATGAAAACGGCTCAAATTCGAGGCCGGGGGGATTGAATTTTACTTCTTCAACCCGTTCTATTATAGATTTGTCGGGACAATGGCAATACTCGATTGATGAAGGCAAAACATGGCGGGATGTTCTTGTTCCTTCCGCTTCCAATTTTGTGTCACGAATAATCTTCACAAGGAAATTTGAAGCAACGCCTCAAATGGTAGGCTGGAACAGCTTCAAGCTTGTAGCGTTCGGCATAAATTATGAAGCAGAGGTCTATATCAACGAAACATACGTTGGAAAACATGAGGGGGGCTATACTTCCTTTTCAATGCTTGTGCCGGATAACGTCATTCAAGTCGGCAGTGAAAATGTGATTCGTATTGTTGTAGATAATCACTGGGATGCGAGGAGCACGCTGCCGCTGCGGCAGCAAATCTGGGGGTGGAAAAATTACGGCGGAATCTTTCGGGATATTTATTTGCTCTCTACGTCGCCGTTGTGGATAGACGACCTCATGGTCTCAACAGGTGCTGTTGAGGCGAAAACCGTGCAGTTGCTTGTAAAGAGCACTGTCTCCGCCCGCGACCTTTCTTCTTTCGATACGACAGCATTAAAATCGAGTTCACCGCAGTTCTTTTTTAACGTTGAAGTATACGATGATGCGACCGGTGCGTTGGCGGGAAAGAGCCTGCCTCAAGCGATTGAGCCGGGATCGAACAAAGATGTGCCGGTGTCATTGAGTGTACCGCTGACTGCCGCAAAGCTGTGGAGCCCCGAATCACCGTCGCTGTATGATGTGCGAGCTACGATTACGGCGGCATCGGGAAAGAGTACACCGTTAAAAACAAAAGTCTCTCCAAACGCCGGACTGGTTTTAATTGATGAATTGAAAACCGAAACCGGCATTCGAACAGTTTCGGTTTCAAAATCGTCAATCTTGCTTAAGGGAATTCCTGTAACGCTTCATGGCGTTGCCTGGATAGAGGATTCCCAGGAGCATGGCAGCGCGTTGACGTATGAAGAAATGGAGAAAGATATCGCGTTGATCAAAAACTTAGGCGCAAATGCTGTCCGGTTCGCTTTTCACCCGCCTCATCCGTACCTGCTTCACTTGTGCGATCAGTACGGACTCCTTGCATTCGAAGAAATTCCGCTCTACGAAACTCCTGCCGCAATCATGTCGGCAGAAAACTATCTGGCGCTTGCCGAAAATAATTTGCGCGAGATGATCCGCCGCGACAGAAATCATCCGTCGGTTGTTGCGTGGGGCATCGGCGCGGGATTTGAAAGCGTTGATCCACGGGCCGGTGCTGTGATCCAGGGATTGAACAATGTCGCGAAGGGAAGCGATTATCGGCTGACGTACTACATTTCAAAATCGCTTGACGACAAGAAGAATTCCCGCCTCGTTGATATTGCGGGAGTCGAGTTTCCCGATGCCGATGTGAAAACATTTACGAACGATCTGAATCTCTGGAAGCGTGAGCACCCGGATTCCCCCGTGTTCGTCGGGAAATACGGGACGGCGGTTGAGCCTCAGGACCGGAATGGCTACAGCGATCCGATGTCGCAGCAGGCCCAGGCGAGATATTTGATGCAGCGATTCGACGCAATAAAAGCGGCAGGGATTGCCGGCGGCTTTGTATGGACGTTTTCGGATTGGCGCGGTGAGCGCCCGATTATGACGGTGCAATTACCGAATCCGTTTTTATACACGCAAGGTATTGTTGAATTGAATCGTGAGAAGAAAATTGCGTACGATGTCGTTCGTTCGCTCTATCTTGGTGAAAAAGTGACTGCTCTTCCGATCGGTTCATATGCGCCGTCGTCACCGGTTTCGTATGTGCTGCTCGGCCTGATGTTGCTGTTGATTTTTGCATGGCTGCTCAACAGCAACCGCCGGTTCAGAGAGAGTGTGAACCGGGCATTGCTACGGCCGTATAATTTTTTTGCCGACATCCGTGATCAGCGGATTTTGTCGAACCTTCACACGACCATTCTTGCTCTCATCGTTGCGTTCACGCTTTCCATCGTTCTCTCAAGTATGTTCTTCCATTACCGGAACAATGAGATTGCCGACTATGCGTTGACAAATATTGTTTTTTCCGATCGGCTGAAAGCCTCATTGATCATGCTCGTGTGGTCTCCGTTGAAATGTATCGTTGTCGGTGCAATGGGTACGATCGCCGTGATGTGCGTTGTAACGCTTCTCATTCAGTTGTTCGGTATGTTCGTCAGAACGAGGGTGCATTTCTTTCATTCTTATTCCGTCGCCGTGTGGTCAACGCTGCCGATGGTCATCTTTATTCCCTTGGGAATGATTCTGTATCGCGTGATGCAGACAGACATGTATGTTGTTCCGGTGCTGGTTCTTTTTGCAGTTATCGTTCTGTGGATATTTTTCCGCCTGCTCAAAGGCGTTTCGATCATCTATGATATTCTTCCGTTGAAGATGTACGCGGTTGGGTTGTTCGTTCTTGTTGCGATTGTGGCGGGCGGCTACACGTATCTTGATTTTTCCCGCTCAACGACTGCGTACGTGCACTATGTATTCAGCACAATTATCCCGGCTTCTCATTAACAAGCACGAAGGCGGAGGTATGTATCTTTCAAGATTGGAAGTTGTCGGCTTTAAGTCGTTTGCCAACAAAGTGCAGGTGAAGTTCGATGCAGGCATCACGGCAATTGTGGGACCGAACGGCTGCGGGAAGACAAACGTCGTTGATTCCATTCGCTGGGTGCTCGGTGAACAGAAACCGAGCACTCTTCGGAGCGATAAGATGGAGGACGTCATTTTCAACGGAACAAAAAGCCGCAAGCCGCTGGGCATGGCGGATGTTTCACTTACCATCGAGAACACAAAAGGGATCCTTCCCTCTGAATATTCCGAGATCACCATCACGCGCCGTGTCTATCGCTCGGGCGAAAGCGAATATTTTCTGAACAAAACGCTCTGCCGTTTGAAAGACATTCGGGATTTGTTCATGGACACGGGCATGGGGTCGGACGCTTATTCCGTGATTGAATTGAAAATGGTCGAGACGATTCTGAGCGACCGCACGGACGAGCGCCGGCGTTTGTTCGAAGAGGCTGCGGGAGTTACGAAATACAAGCACCGCCGCAAAGAAGCGCTTCGCCGGCTGGATTCCGTTCAACAGGACCTTGTGCGCGTGAACGACATTGTGAAGGAAGTCCAGAAAGTGGTCGGCTCTCTGGAACGTCAGGCGCAAAAGGCGGAAATGTACAACGGTTTGATCAAAGTATTGCGCGAGCGTGAAATCGCTTTATTGGAGCGCGAGTATGCAGAGTTGACAAAGCGGATGATACCGCTCAAAGAACAGCTCACGGGCGCACGTACGGAAAAGGAAAGAATTGACAGTCAGCTTTCTCATGAAGAAATGCAGCTTGAGGCGTTTCGCGAAAAGCTCTCCGCGCTTGAAACGCAGCTCACCGCTTCACAAACCGAGCTTTCGCATGATCAGCAGCAAATCAATCAGGAACAACAGCGCCAAATTTCGGCTAGCGAACGGAAAAGATCGTTGAGCGATTCGATCGCCCGGTATGAAAAGGAAAAGCTCGAACTCCGGCAGCAACAGAATGAACTGGAACAGTGTTCCGTGGAGGTGCGAGCGGCAATGGACACCGCGCATGTGAAAGTGGAACAAGCAGAAAAAAATTATTCTGCGAAGAAAGAGGATCTCGATGCGTTCGGCGTGCAGCTTGATGCCAAAAAATCAGAAGTGAAGAGGTTGCAGGACCGTATTCTCGAACTGATTCATACACTTTCCGAAAAAAGGCAGGCGGGCGAACGGACAAAAGCACGCATTGAAAATATCCGCGGGCGCATCGAATATTCTTCGGAAGAAAACGGCATTTATCAAAATGAGATTGATACCAACACCGAGCTTGTTACAAAGCTGACGGCGGAAGATAAAACGCTCCGGAAACAATTCGCTGAAGCGGAAGTGCGCGTCCATGAAAAAGAAGCGTACAAACAATCTCTCGAGCGCGAAGTGCAGGAGCTTCGCAATCGCGAATTGGAAACGCGCGGCATCCTTGACCGCCGCCGATCGCGCTTGGATTTTCTCAAAGGATTGGTAGAAAGTTTCGACGGGCTGTCGGAGGGGACGAAATTTCTCTTCACGAATGAAGAATTCTGGAAATCTGCCGCTTCTGGAAGAGCCAGTGTCCAAACGACGGTTGCGGATGCGTTGACGACGGATGCAGAATATCGCGTCGCCATTGAAGCGGCGCTCGGTGAAGCTGCAGGGTTCATCGTTGTGAATAACGTCGAAGAAGCGCACCGCGGCATCGAATTTCTCAAACAAAATCAAAAAGGGAAAGCAACCTTTATTTGTTTGGACAGGATTCCTTCCGTTTCGCGCAACGGCACAATCATACGCGGCGACGGTATTATCGGCACTGCGCGCAACGTTGTTCGCTCCGAATCGCAGTACGCACCGCTGTTCGATTATCTTCTCGACGGTGTCGTGCTCGTGCGCGATGTCAACGTTGCCGCTCGTTATGTTGAGCGAAGCGAAATCCCGCAGGGCGGGATTGATGCAGGCTCGGTGGAAAAGTTCGTCACGCTTGAGGGGGAAATGGTTTCGAGCGAAGGATTGCTGAAGGGAGGGAGCACGCGCTCCGACGAAGGGGGAATGATCGGCAAGAAATCGCAGATCGCAGAGCTTGAAGAAGAGATTGCCGTATTGGAAAAAGAGCTTGCACATCATCGCGCTGAGATCGACAAACGAACAGCAACGCTCAATGCTCTCGACCTCAAAGGAACGATTGAAGAAGCGAAGCGCGTCGAGCAAAAGATGACCGCCGTTGAAATGCGCATCGCACAAATTGAATTCGAGAAGAAGCGCATCGCGGAAAACGTGCAGCGCAACATCGCGGAAAATTCCCGGCTTGCAGCCGAAGCGGATGCGATGCAGGAAGAGTTGGATGTGCTGCTTCCTGAAGTGGCAAAGGTCGAAGAGGAGAGGTCGCTTGCAGAACAACATGCCGGCGCTGTTTCCAGCGAGTTGGAGACGATGGAAGTGTTGTGGAGCGAGTATTCGCGTGCTGCCAACGAAGCGCACGTTGCCGTTCTTAATTTGGAAAATGAAGAAAGCAAGTTTGCACGTGAACTGGAGTATACGCGCGCGACAATAGAAAATATTGCAGCGGCACAGTCGCAGCGCGAGAAGGACATCACCGGGGCGAACGCCGAGATCGAGCGCTTGACATCGGAACTCGCGCAAAGCGAGAGCACGATAACGCGCATGCAGGAAGAGCTTCGCACGCTCATTCTGCAGAGGAAAGAGGTTGATGCCGAATATAATGCAAAACGGGATGCGATGCACCAGCTTGAATTGAAGATCAAGGACGAGCGCCGGCTTCACGACGATTCAATGGGCGCGACGCACGACTTGGAAATGAAGGTCTCAGAACTGACGATGAAATGTGAAAATCTCGTTGCGCGTGCGAAGGAAGAATTCGATTTTGCTTTGCAGTCGAGAGAGTTTTCTCCTGGGGAGCCGTTCGATTTTGAGACAGGCCGCGCCGAGGTGCAGAAATTGAAAGAGCACATTGAAGCGT
The DNA here is from genome assembly GCA_028873075.1 of Bacteroidota bacterium. Lineage (GTDB taxonomy): Bacteria > Bacteroidota > Ignavibacteria > UBA10030 > UBA8401 > JAJYOI01. The sequence continues at coordinate 6,585 of JAGWND010000093.1, read as the reverse complement.
TGGGCGCTGTCAACTTCGCGGCGTTCGATGAATTCAAAACAGAGTCGGAACGGCTGGAATTCATCACAACGCAGCGGGACGATTTGCTCGAATCTGAAAAGACGCTGTTGGCGACCATCGAAGAAATCAATACGACTGCCCAGCGCATGTTTCTCGAAACGTTCGGGAAAATCCGCGAGAATTTTATTTCGACGTTCAAAGCGCTGTTTGACGAAGGAGATGAGTGCGATCTTCGTCTCGAAGAAAATGTCGACCCGCTCGAAGCGCGCATCGAAATCATTGCCAAACCGCGCGGCAAGCGCCCGACCTCCATTGACCTTCTTTCAGCGGGAGAAAAAACACTCACCGCGATTGCACTGCTGTTTGCTATCTATCTCGTGAAGCCGAGCCCGTTTTGTATTCTCGATGAAGTTGACGCGCCGTTAGACGATTCGAACATTGATCGCTTCGCGCGCATTCTCCGGAAGTTCAGCGATAACACACAGTTTATTGTTGTTACGCACAACAAGCGGACGATGGAGGCAGCGAACGCAATGTATGGCGTCACGATGGAGGAAGAAGGGATTTCGAAATTGGTGTCTGTGCGGTTCAATGAAAACAAAGTTACAACAAATTGATGGCGCGTCCGGGTTCATATATTGTCTTTACGGATTTTGACGGCACGATGGCGCAGGTTGACATCGGCGATACGATGTTTCAGCAATTCGGCCGCCGTGATGAGTGCGTTGCTCTGTTCAATCGTTACCGCAACGGAGAGATTACCGCGCGCGAATGCTGGGTCAACGAGTGCAATACGGTTGAGTTTTTGCAGCGCGAAACGTTAGAGAATTTTGCACGCGAAAAACCGCTTGCCGACGGCTTTCACGAGTTTGCCCGCTATTGTGAAGAGCGCATTATTCCGATTCATGTTCTGAGCGACGGATTCAGCGCGTACATTGATGTTGTTCTTGCACGGGAAAAATTATCGCATCTGCCGCGTTATTCAAACGAGCTACAGTTTTTGCTTGACGGGCACATTGCGCCGTTGTTTCCTCATACCGATGCGGAATGTACCCGCTGTGCAAATTGCAAGCGCAACCATGTTCTCTCTCTTTCAGGCGATGATCAAGTGATCGTATACGTCGGCGACGGCTACTCCGATTTGTGCCCCGCGCGCTATGCCGATGTTGTGTTTGCAAAGAACACGCTTCTGAAATTGTGTGAAAAGGAAAATATCACGTATCATCGCTTCGAAACATTTCACGATGTTCTGAAAAAATTTCGAGAGATCGTTGAAAAGAAAAATCCGCATCACCGCCGTACGGCTGCGCTGGCGCGCAAGGAAATTTTCATGATGGAGTAGGCGATGGATATTCGTCAGAAAATATTTGAGGTGCGCAGTTACACACCTCTTCCTTTTCTCATTGCGATAGTGATGTATGCGCACCCCACTGTTGCAAGTCTCGTTGTCGGTTTCGTGTTTGCTGCCTGCGGCGAGGCAGTTCGTTTGTGGTCCGTTTCGATAGCGGGGAGCGAAACGCGCACCACCGGGCCGGTCGGCGGAACGCATTTGGTAACGGAAGGACCGTTTTCCCACGTTCGCAATCCGCTCTACGTCGGAAATATTTTTTTGTATGTCGGCTTCGGAATTATGTCGAACGCCCTTATACCGTGGCTTCAACTTGGAGCAGTGATATTTTTTTTTCTTCAATATTCGCTTATCGTTTCAAAAGAGGAAGAACACCTTCGTTCCGCGTTCGGAGAAGAGTATCGGCGGTACATGGAAGCTGTTCCGCGATTTTTACCGCGGCTGAAGCGGTACACGGGTGAGCATTCGTTTCACCGCGAAGCAGATCTTTCGCGCGGCGTGCAGTCGGAGCGGAGAACGCTTCAGGCATTCATGCTGGTCATTGCTGTGTTGCTCGTCGAATTTTTTATTGAAAATCCCTTCGGGACTCCTCATTAACGGGCGAAACTGTGATTCAGCGAGTGATGATGATAGCGGGGGAAACTTCCGGGGATGTGCATGGAGCGGGAGTGGTCCGGGAGCTGAAGCGGCGTCAGTCGTCCATCGAAATTTTCGGCATCGGCGGCGATAAGATGCAGCAGGAAGGAATGGTGCTCACGTATCATGTGCGTGAACTGTCGTTTATGGGATTTTGGGAAGTGGTCAAACATCTTCCGCTCATCCGCTCAGTGGAACGCACGATGGAGCAGTTGTTGAAATTGAAAAAGCCGGACGTTGTTGTGCTGATTGATTATCCGGGATTTAATTTGCGGTTTGCACAAATTATTAAGCGCTATGGGATCAAGATTGCATACTACATCAGTCCGCAGGTGTGGGCATGGCAAAGGGGGCGCATCAAAAAGATGAAAGATGTTGTTGACAAAATGCTCGTCGTGTTTCCTTTTGAAGTTGGGTTCTACGATAAAGGGAATATTCCTGTGGAATTTGTCGGCCATCCCCTCCTTGAGGAGATGAATGTTGAATGGACGCGCGAGCAATTTTGCAAACGGTATGCTCTTGATCCATCGAAGAAGATGTTGGCATTGATTCCGGGGAGCAGGAAACAGGAGATTGTAAATATTTTTTCGGTCATGGCACGTGCAGCAGAGGAGTTGTCCCGAAAGCTTTCGGGGCGGCTTGAAGTTGTCGTTGCGGTTGCGCCGCATCTTTCTTTGGAGATCTATCGGGACTATGTTCCGGAAGGAAGTGAGGTTCATTTTGTTGAAGGTGCAACGCACGAAGTGATGAAGTTTTCAGATGCTGCCATTGTTACGTCGGGAACAGCGACGCTGGAAACGGCATGTTTCGGAACTCCGATGGTTGTTGTCTATCGCACGTCGTGGCTTACGTATCTGATCGGCAGACTGGTTGTCCGGATTAAAAATATCAGCCTCGTCAATATCGTTGCTGCTAAAACCGTTGTCCCGGAGTTGATTCAGCACCGCATAACAGTACCGCGGATCGTTACACTCATCTCGAAATTATTGGATGACGAGAATACACGCGCTGCCATGCGCACTGAACTTCTCGCGGTAAGAGAAAAATTGGGAGCGGTCGGCGCTTCAGCCCGCGTTGCAGATGCGATTCTTGCCATGAGCTGATCATGGGTAGCAACAAAACGATTGTACGGATTTCCGGTTTCGTCCTTTGGATTATTTCGACCCTGCTTTGCAAAACAGTTCGCATTTGTTTCGTGAACGGGACGTTCTTTGAAAAGGCAAATGATCAGAATTATCTCGTGGCATTTTGGCACAGTTCGATGCTCATGGGATGGTATGTTCATCGCCCGAAAAGTACACGGAGCGTTTCCGCGCTCGTCAGTCAAAGTTCCGACGGTGAAGTATTGGCTTCTGTGCTTGAGCGCTGGAACTATACGATGATCCGCGGCTCGAGCCATGTCGGCGGAAAAGAAGCAATGCACTTGATGATTGACGCCGTTGCAAACGGCTCATCGTTGTGCGTGACGCCGGACGGTCCGACAGGTCCGCGCCATGTGATGAAGATGGGCGCTGTTCGTGCCGCGCAGCAGGCAGGAGTTCCGCTGATTTTAGCCGGCATTGCGATGAAAAGGAAAAAAAGACTGAGAAGCTGGGACCGGTTTGAAATTCCGATGCCGTGGACATCCGCATGTGTTTGTTACAGCGATCCGGTTGTGATTGAGAAGCAGCTTGAAGGTGCGGCGTTGGATGAAGTTCTTGAAAAATGTCAATCGCAAATGTTATTGCTTCAGCAACAAGCCGAAGGATTTTCCCCGAAGGATTTTCAGCCGGAGCAGCGATGAAGCCGCTTTCCCAAAGGGACTTTCGACCCGCACTTGTACCGTTATCATGGCTGTACGGGATCGGCGTTGGTATTCGGAATTTTTTCTTTGACGCCGGTCTTTTCCGGATCCGCCGCGTTAAAGCTGTTGTAATTTCTGTCGGAAATATTTCTGCCGGCGGAACAGGGAAAACGCCGATTGTTGCAATGCTCGCGCAGCAGTTTGTTGAAAGACGGAGAAACGTTGCAATTGTAAGCCGCGGTTACAAGCGAGTTTCCCGCGGCTTGGTCGAAGTAAGCGACGGCACGACGATCAAAGCGAGTGTAGAAGAAGCAGGCGACGAACCTTTGCAGATTGCACGGGGCGTTCCGAGTGTTGCAGTTGTCGTTGATGAACGGAGAGTGCGGGGAGCACAATACGCAAGTGAAAAGTTCGGCGCTGAACTCATTCTTCTCGATGACGGATTTCAACACCGGCACCTGCACCGCGACTGCGATCTCATTGTGCTTGATGCATCGCAATCGCCGTTTGAAACTGCGCTCCTGCCAGCGGGAAATCGCCGCGAGCAGTTGGGTTCGCTGAAACGTGCAGATGCGGTTGTGATTACGAGAGCGGCTTCGGAAGCAAGTGTAGACGACATTCGAACTAAGATTCGAAGGTTCGGTGATGCGGAAATATTCACCTGTTCGTTTCAGACGAACACGATCCGCGATGCGAAAGAAAGAACGGTCATCGGAAATGAAATTGCAAAACAAAAACGCATCCTTGCATTTTGCGGCATCGGCAACCCGAAAAGTTTTCGGAAATCGCTTGAGGAAAATCGAATGAATGTTCTCGCTGTTCGTGAATTTCCCGATCATCACCGCTATTCTCCCGTCGAAATCAATGCACTGCAGGAGGAAATGAAAAGGTCCGAAGCTGAAGTTCTGCTGACAACAGAAAAAGATGCCGTGCGGCTTTCGAATAAAGATATTGGTTTTGATGCACCGTTGTGGTTTCTCGAGATGAAAGCGAAGATTAACGAAGAAGAAAAGTGGAAAGCGTTCATCAGTTCAGTGATAGGAAGTGTCTGACAGCGCTTCGTACTCTCTGGCATTTCACAACAATGGATAAGTAGATTGATGGATTCCTGGAATTCTTTGACCTTCTGTCTGACGATCCGTCGATCCAATAATCCGGAGACTTGGATGGTGTAGGATGACGTGGATGAGAGTTGCCGTTACACGGAGCACGAAGTCGGACGAGAAGTTTGCAAACTATCTCGATTGGCTGCACAACGCCGATGCGTCGGTGGAATGCATAACAATCTCGCACGAGCGTGGAAATCTTTCTGAAATGGAATTGTGCAACGGGTTGTTGTTGACCGGCGGCGGCGACGTGCACCCGAAATTTTTCGGAAAGGACGATGTTTACCATCACACGGAAGATGTTGATGAGAAACGGGATGCGTTCGAGTTCTCCGCCGTTCGCTGCGCGCTCGATCGCCGGATTCCGGTGCTGGGGATTTGCCGCGGACTTCAAGTGGCGAATGTCTTTCTCGGCGGCTCGCTTCATCTCGATTTAGCGGCTGAAGGGTTCGATTCTCATATTTCAAACAAGGAACATAAATCGCACGAAATTATTCTTGAACGGAACTCTATGCTTGGAGATCTCACCGGAGCTTCGAACGGTGAAGTCAATTCGTATCATCATCAGGCGGCAAGCATTCCCGGCTCCGTTTTGAAAGTGAGCGCGCGTTCTGCCGACGGTGTGATTGAAGCGATGGAGTGGGATACGATGTTGTTACGTTCATTCTTGCTGCTTGTGCAATGGCATCCTGAACGAATGAGCGGCAGAGAAAATAAATTTTCAAAGAATATAGCACAAAAATTTTTGGAAGCGGTACACAAAACACAAACAACGTAAACATTCATTTTTATTGAGAAGGAAGCTATAGCTATGCCTAAGTATGTATATTTCTTCGGCAGCGGAAAAGCCGAAGGGACAGCCGAGATGAAAAATCTTCTCGGCGGCAAGGGCGCGAACCTTGCAGAAATGACAAACATCGGTTTACCGGTGCCTTCCGGTTTCACCATTTCGACGGACGTGTGCACGTTTTACTACGCGAACAAAAAATCGTACCCGAAATCGCTGAAGCATGAAGTCTCGGCTGCTGTCAAAAAAGTTGAAAGGGCGATGGGGGCAAAATTCGGCGATGTGAAAAACCCGTTGCTCGTTTCCGTTCGCTCCGGCGCCCGGGCTTCGATGCCGGGAATGATGGATACAATTCTCAATCTCGGTATCAACGACGAGGTTGCAGAAGGGCTTGTGAAGAAAACGAACAATCCGCGCTTCGTGTACGATTCGTACCGCCGCTTTGTGCAAATGTACGGCGATGTCGTGCTCGGCTTGAAGCCGCAGCACAAAGACGAGATTGATCCGTTCGAAGCGATTATCGAGGCAAAGAAACACGGGAAAGGTGTCAAGCTCGATACCGAGCTTGCTGCGGACGATCTGAAAGACCTTGTTGGAAAATTCAAGCAAGCCATCAAAGAAAAAACGGGCCACGATTTTCCGCAGGAACCGGTCGAACAATTGTGGGGCGCAATCGGTGCAGTGTTCGGTTCATGGAACAACGAGCGTGCAATTGCATACCGGAAAATGTACGACATTCCCGAATCGTGGGGAACCGCCGTCAATGTGCAGTCAATGGTATTCGGCAATATGGGAGAAGATTCGGGGACAGGCGTTGCATTCACGCGCGACGCTGCGACGGGTGAAAATGTTTTCTACGGCGAGTACTTGATGAACGCGCAAGGCGAAGATGTTGTTGCGGGCATCCGCACACCGCTACCGATCT
>JAGWND010000092.1 GCA_028873075.1 Bacteroidota bacterium | reverse complement strand
AGTTTTATCGAAACCTTTTCCCGCAAGACCCGTTTACTTTTGCACCTCGGCTCGGCGATGCGCTGATACTTGCGAAGAACACGGTTACTGGAAGTTCTCTGCAGAACAAACAAAAATATCACCTGCTTGGCGACCCGACACTCCGTCTTGCAGTTCCTCGTCTCGTCGCAAGCATTGATTCGATCAATGGAATTCCCATTGCACAATCGCAGCCAGATACTTTGCGCGCGCTTGAAAAAGTGACGCTGAAAGGTGCGGTTCGTGATAATAGCGGTGCGGTTCAAACCGGAGTGAACGGAACAACACTGGTGACGGTGTACGATTCGCAACGCGATCGCCAAATCGTTGACGACCTCGGCAATACGTTTAATTTTGTTCAGACAGGCGGAATTATCTACAAGGGGGAAGATACACTGAACAACGGACAGTTTTCCGCGACGTTCATTATTCCGAAGGATATTTCGTACGAAAATAAGAGCGGAAGATTATCGGTATACTTTTCAACACAGGCGAGCGACGGGCGCGGCTACACGGAAAATATCGTTGTCGGAGGAACGAGCAGCGATACGATTACCGATACACAAGGTCCTTCTATCAAAATTTACTTGGATAATGACGCATTCCGTTCCGGCGATCTTGTCAGCGAAAACCCCCTTCTTTATGTTGACCTTCACGACAGCAGCGGCATCAATACTTCAACGAGCGGTATCGGTCATCGTCTCGAAGCATGGTTGGACGACAGCTCGAAAGGAATTGATCTCAGCGATTTTTATACGGGGAAAAAAGACAGCTATCAGGAAGGAGTCGTGCACTATCAATTGTCCGGCATTGCATCCGGGCAGCACACGCTGCGGGTGAAAGCGTGGGATGTGTACAATAATTCGTCCGAAGAGAGCATCGAGTTTACCGTTGCAACGAGCGCAACGCTTTCCATTCAAAATGTCTACAACATTCCAAATCCCGTTTCCGCTTCAAGAACGACATTTACATTTCAGCAAAATCAGTTGACGCCGATTGATGTGCATATCAAGATTTACACTGTTGCAGGGCGTCTTGTTCAGACGCTCGACAGATACGCCGTAGCCGATCGCTTTGTTGAAATTCCATGGGACTGTCGAGACCGCGACGGCGATATGCTCGGGAACGGAGTGTACCTTTACAAAGTTATGGCAAGTACAGTAGACGGTCGGATGACCAGTGAAGCGCTCGGAAAACTTGCTATTGTGCGGTGAGTTGTTGACGAAGAACATTAAAAATGTTACATTATCTTTAAGTTTAGTAAAGGAATGATGTGTATGAAGAAGTCTGGAATTTTTGTGGCGGTCTTGTTGCTGTGCACGGTTTCGTCGGAACTGCACGCTCAACAAACTATCACAACTGCTGTTCCGTTTCTCCTTATTTCCCCGACTTCCCGCGCAAGCGGAATGGGGGAAGCCGGAACAGGAATTGCCGATGATGCTTCGGCAATTTATTGGAATCCGGCGGGATTGGCGTTCTTAAAAGGAAGTGAAGTCACTGTCACCCACGCCAATTGGCTGCCGCAATTCCATCTCTCCGATCTTTTTTATGATTACCTGAATTATCGTCAGGATGTTCCGGAATGGGGCGGGAGCATTGCCGCGAGCATCACGTACTTGAATTTGGGCGAGTTCATTCAGACGGGAGAAGAAGGTCCGCAGGAAATCGGGCGCTTCAAAGCTTTCGAATACGCGGCAACAGTCGGTTACGGAACTGTTGTTGCGGAAAACTTCGGATTAGGCATGAACCTTCGTTTCATTAACGATCGCTTGTCGCCGGTTGGTGCCGCGGAAGAAAAAGGCAATGGCATCGCGTACGACGTAAGTTTTGATCTTGCCTTCCTGTATAAACCGAAAACGTTCATCATTCCGTTCACCGGTCTAGATCTCGGTAATGCGTTCAGTGTGGGAATGGATTTATCCAACATGGGGCCAAAGGTAACCTACATTGATGCAGCTCAGGCGGATCCGTTGCCGACAAATTTGAGGCTCGGTTTCGGGTATGTACCGTATCAGGATGAGTATAACAGTCTGAAGTTTGCCCTCGATTTCAGCAAGCTGATGGTGCGGCGCGGCGTTGATGCCAGCGGAAACACTTTTTCCGATCCGTTTTATAAAGCGCTCTTCACGACGTGGACCGACGGGCCGCCAAGCAAGGTGCTTCGGACGGTCGTCACCTCCGGCGGCTTGGAATACTGGTACGGCAGCCCGAAGCTTATCGCGTTTCGCATGGGATATTTTTATGAAGACCCGGCTTTCGGCGATCGAAAATTCATGACGTTTGGCGCCGGCATTCGGTACGACATCTACGGGTTCGATTTCAGCTACATTTACACTGCATCGGATCAAAACAGCCCGCTGTCTGATACTCTGCGGTTCACGCTTCTCATTTTGTGGGGCGGCATAAATTAAATTCACCGCGGATGAAAAGCTGGGACATTGTCCATCCTTTCAGTCGTTAATCCGCTCTGCCTGCCGGCTGGCAGGTGTGAATCTTTTCCGTTGCATGTGTCGTTCTCATTATTGCTTTTAACCGGACCTTAGCATGGCGAAAACCTTTCCCAAGGGGATCTTCGAGTTGTGCGCTGCGGTGCTCGTTGTATTTTCTCTTTCGTACGGCGGTGAGCGTCTCGCACATTCTCTCCGCGCCGAAGGTGATCTTCTTTCCCCGGCTATTTCTGCTGCCGAACGCACATTCCCGGATACACTGAACGTATTGGCAGTGATGGTGCAGTTTGTGGAGGATTCGAGCGAGCTGACATCGGGGAACGGCCAATTCGATCGTTCTGCTTTGCCCCAGCGGATTCTCGATGCGCCGCCGCGCGATTCCGCGTACTTTGCCGATCATTTTCTTTTCGCACAAAATTATTTTCGGAAAGTTTCGAACGGGAAACAAAATATTACTGCAACAGTGCTCGGCAGGGTGTTGACACTTCCGCATCAAATGCGCTACTACAGTCCCGAGGGCACAACGAACCTTCCTCTTGCAAACCTTGCCGTGGATTCATGGCGCATGGCAGATTCGCTTTATCCCTCGTTCCCGTTTCAACATTATGACCTCTTTGTTGTTTTTCATGCCGGATCGGGGCATGATGTTGACCTGCGCGGCTCGCTCGGATACGATCCGACTCCGTACGATCTCCCCTCACTCTATTTTGATTTGAACGGTTTTCGTCAGGCTCTCGGATCGTCATTCGGTGGAATTTCTCTTCCGAATCATCCGTCGTTCACGATCACGAACAGCGCAATTCTTCCCGAAACGGAAAACCGTCTTATTCCCGGAATCGGCGGCGACGTGCTGCTGCAGTTGAGCATCAACGGATTGTTAGTGGCGAACATCGCCAGCCATCTCGGCTTACCGGATTTGTTCGACACGAAAACAGGCGGGACTGCTATCGGCCGTTTCGGTTTAATGGATGGTCAGTCCATTTTTAGCTTTTCGGGATTGTTTCCACCTGAGCCTTCGGCGTGGGAGAAAATTTATTTGGGATGGACAACCCCGATCACAATTCCGTCGGGAAGTTCGACGCTTCACATTCCGGCAGTTAGTTTGACAACTGCCGGGAACGATACGATCTATAAAATTCCGATCAGCGCAAAAGAATATTTTCTTATCGAGAATCGGAATCGCGACGTGAAGAATAACGGGCAGACGCTGACGATTCGCTGGAACGGTCAGCAGTTTACAAAACAATACGCGCAGGACGATCCCGATTTCAACGCATCGAATGTAGACTCGATATACGGAACGGTTGTCGATGTTGACGATTTCGATTGGAGCTTGCCCGGCGCAGTCGGGTACGCCGGCGGAATTTTAATCTGGCATATTGATGAAACCGTCATTGAGAAAAATCTTGCTTCAAATACCATAAACGCTGACCCAGCGCATCGCGGTGTGTATTTAGAAGAAGCAGATGGCTCGCAGGATATCGGTCAATCGTACGGGCTGACAGACCCCGGCAGCGGAAGCGAAGACGGTACGCCGCTCGATTTTTGGTACAGCGGGAACGGGTCGCCGGTGTTTCAGAACGAATTTTCTGAAACCACGCACCCGAACTCGCTCAGCAATTCGTTCGCTCATTCGTTTGTTACGCTGAAAAATTTCAGCCCTACCGCGCCTATGATGACATTGCAGGCGACGCTTGGAAGTGCGACCGTGTCGCTGAAAAATCTTGTCAAACTTGGCAGCATAAAGGCGAATCAAAATGACGCGCCAGTGTATGCAGATGTTGACGCTGATGGCTCCAACGAACTTGTTTACACATCCGGCGATTCAATTTTTGTATTGAAAAACGGCGTGGGATCGTTGGTCTCGCCGTTCGGCGGTACATTTCAGCCGGCGATTGCAAACATTGCTGATACAAATCGAATTATTGCAGTGCATGACAGCATGCTCTATGTTTTCCGATTGAAAGCGGCGGGAAATTCTTTTGTTTCTGAAATTATGGATGCAATTCACATACCGACGTCGTTGTCTTCACCTGTATTTTCAAGAGGCCTTTCCAACCCGTTGTTGTTTATCGGCGGAGCGGATGGATCACTTTTCACTTTCTCGCATGCGACGCAAGCACTTTCTTCGACACACATTGTTTCGTCACAGGTGATTGGTGCGGTGCTGTTTTCAGATTCTTTGTGGTTTGCTTATACGTACGATGCAACTTATTCGAGCTTAGGGCAAGTCTGGAATTTCCAAAATATAGGGATCATTCTTGCTGCCACGCTTGGACAATTTGAAAACGGCAGTAATAATTTTTCAACTTGTCGTCTTGTTGTTCTAACGAATAATTCTGTCACACTTCGCTCCCCCTCTGGATATGATTTCCAAACTTTTCCCATTAGCGCCAACGTCACCGGTTCGCTCGCGCTTGCCGATGTGAACGGCGACGGTCAGCTCGATATTCTCGTTGGTACCGATCAAGGATTGTTTGCGTTCAACAAGAACGGCGTTCAGATCGAAAATTTTCCGTTGAAGACAGACGACGGCGGCTCAGTCGTCGGCTCGCCCGTGGTTGCACGAACTACTTCCGGCTCCGTTGGAATTTTCTTCGGAAGCTCGAATGGTCACGTGTACGGATTCGACAACGATGGGAAATTGTTAGCCGGATTTCCGCTGCAAACAAGCGGCATTGTTTCATCGCTTGCGGTGAGCGGAAACGAGCTTGCGGCAGTTTCAACCGACTCTTCGTTGTACGTGTGGAACATCAACGGCGTCCTTGATTCGACAAAAATTTTCTGGAACGGATTTCTTGCCGACGCGTATCATTCCAACGCCGTGCTTCAAACCGGTCCCGTCGCTTTCAAATCGCAGGAGCTTTTGCCGGCATCGTTCGCGTACAACTGGCCCAATCCTGTGTACGACAAAACGACGAACATCCGCTACTATCTAAGCAAGCCCGCGACAGTTTCAATAAAGATTTTCAACATGGCGGGAGAGCTTGTTGACCAGCTTTCCGGTCCCGGAGTTGCGAACCTCGACAATGAAGTCCAGTGGAACGTGTCGAAGGTACAAAGCGGCGTGTACTTCGCCCGAATCAAAGCGACATCCGGCAGCGAAGAAAAAAGCGTCATCATAAAAATTGCAGTAGTAAAATAAACCGATTGACCACAAAGACACAAAGACACAGAAAAAAAGGATTATTGGAAAGTTTGTGATCATCAATCCATTCATCCGACAATCCAATACTCCGCTATTGTTTTTTTCATGCGTATTACTTTCTTCAGCATAATCGTCTTGCTTTCAGTGTGTGCGGCGGCGACGCAAGCACAGGATGAAGATTATACTCACCCTGAACTGAACTGGTACACAATTGAAACTCCGCATTTTTACGTGAACTACCACAACGGCGAGGAGCGAACGGCGAAGGTGATTGCCAAGGTGGCAGAAGATATCTACGGTCCCGTTACGTCTTTGTATCATCATGAGCCTGATCAGAAGGTGCGCATCGTTGTGAAAGATTACGACGATTACTCGAACGGCGGCGCGTATTTCTACGATAACAAGATTGAAATTTGGGCTCCGGCGCTCGACTTTGATCTTCGCGGCACGCACGACTGGCTTCGCAATGTGGTGACGCACGAGTTTACGCACATCGTCCAGATTCAAACATCTATGAAATTCGGCAGACGGGTTCCGGGGATTTATTTTCAATGGCTCGGCTATGAAGCGGAGCGCCGGCAGGACGTTCTCTACGGATATCCGAATGTGATCGTGTCGTACCCTATTTCCGGATTTGCTGTGCCGAGCTGGTTTGCGGAAGGTGTTGCGCAGTATAACCGTCCCGAGCTAAGCTACGATTCGTGGGATTCGCACCGCGATATGATTCTTCGCATGTACGCCCTTGATAACAATATGCTGACGTGGGACGAGATGAGCGTGTTCGGTAAAACAAGCTTGGGCAACGAATCGTCGTACAACGCGGGCTTCGCGCTTGTGAAATATATTTCTGAAACGTATGGCGAAGATGCGATTCCCCGCATAGCAAAAAATCTTTCTCGGTTAACGGAAGTGAATATCGGCGATGCGATTGAGCGGGCGGTCGGCAAAAGCGGCAGGGATGTTTACAATGATTGGAAAGAACATGTAACGGCGGAATACAAGCGGCGCACGGAGCCGATTTTCCGGCACCGAGTGGAAGGGAAAGAGATCGCTTCGGTCGGTTTCGGAAATTTCTATCCGGCATATTCGCCCGACGGGAAAAAGATCGCGTACACTTCAAACAAGGAAGAAGATTACTTCGGGCTTTCTTCAATTTATGTCTACGATGTTGACACGAAGACTGAAAAAGAGCTGGTTGACAAAGTGCACTCGTCGTTGTCCTGGTCCCCGGACGGGAAGAGAATATATTATGCGAAGATCACGCACGACAATCCGTACTGGTCGGACTATTCGGATGTGTATGTGTGTGACGTTGCAACCGGAGACGAAACTCGTTTGACCTACGCTGCACGTGCGATCAATCCTTCGGTTTCTCCCGATGGAAAAAAAATTGTGTACGCGACCGAGTCAGACGGCACGATGAATATTTGTGTGGTTGATGCTGATGGAAAAAACATTCGGCAGTTGACACGCTTTACGGAAGGGGAGCAGGTTTTCACGCCGAAATGGTCGCCGGACAGCTCGTATATTGTTTTCGGATACGCGACGCGCGATGCACAGGATGTTGCCCGCGTTTCCGTTGTAGACGGGACGTTTGAAGATTTGATTCGCGGTGAAGACGATGCACGCAATCCGGTTTATTCTTCGGACGGGAAGAAAATCCTTTTTGTTTCCGACCGGACGGGTATTTTCAATATCTACAGTTACGATGTTGCGACGAAAGCGATTCAGCAAATCACGAATGTTCTCGGCGGCGCGTTTATGCCGACGGTGAATCAAGAAGGCGATATTGCGTACGCCTCGTACACGTCAACCGGATTCAAGATTGGTTTGTTGAAGAAAGCGGAGCCGCAGAATTTTGCCGGTGCGGAATATCTTCCGCCGCAAAGCCATCCGCTTGCATCGCTTTCTTCTGACACGATCACCTCGCAGCGTTATTCCCGCGAAAAGCATGCGGGAATGACGGTCATAGGTGAGAACGCCGGTCACTTACCAGATACGAGTGCTGGAGATCAATTCAACTGGAATAAGCTCCGTGCGTTTGACGATACGAAACTGCCCGACGATTCGTCGCGCGCGTACAAAACTATTTTCAACAGCCTTTCAATCATTCCGTTAATTCGCATAGATAATTACAATACGAAGAACAAAGGCTTTGACGATGTGAAGTTAGGCGGATATTTCCTTTCGTCCGATGTGTTGGATAAGTACAGTATCTTCGGCGGCGCGGCGATTAATCGCCAGCTTGAACGGGATATTTTTTTCCAGTTTGAATACCGCGACCGGATCATCGGTTTGTGGCAGTTGGGCTGGGCACCAGTTGTTTCGTTTGAAATCTACAACATCACGCGAAACAGCAATGCGTCATTCGAGCTGTTCACCAATCGTCCGGTGAATATCAACCTTGGCATTACATACGGGCTGCTGGAGTTCGATCTGCTTTTCAGACAGCATCTTTTTATGGATTCGGATTTGCTGACCTTCGGCATAACATACAGCCGCTACAGCACCGACATCAGTTCGTTCGTCATTCCCGGCGATGCCAATTATCAGCCGATTGAAGTTCCCGGCTCGAGCGATTTGTATTTCAAAGGCACCGATCTTTCTCTTCAGTATCAGTTTGAAGCGATTCAGCCGTCTCGTGATGCAGATATCAATCCGGTCGGAGTGAAATTAAATTTCCGTTACGATTATGAATTGAATCGCTTCAACGCTACGGGAGAGTACGAAGCGAGCGGAACCGGGCTGAACCCGAAGCTCGATCCGTTTGATTTTCACCGTGCCGAGTTTCATCTCGACACGCACGTTCAACTTCCCGGATGGAAGCACACGCTTTCGCTTTCGCTGCGCGGAGGGGCTATTTTCGGTCCCGCGGTGCCGGATTTCTTCGATTTTTACGCCGGCGGTTTGGCAGGAATGAAGGGATATCCGTTTTACTCGATCGGCGGAAATGAAATTGCCGCAGCAAACCTGACGTACCGCTTTCCGCTGTGGGAGAATATCGACGCCCGGTTTTTGCAATTCTATTTTGATAAGTTGTACGCGTCGGTGCACGGCGATTTCGGCGATGCGTGGACGGGCAATCCTGCGATCAGAAATTTCAAGAAGGATGCCGGCTTCGAGTTGCGGCTCGAGTCGAATTCGTTCTATGCGTATCCGACGAGAATTTTCTTCAACGGAACGTACGGGTTCGATTCGTTCTCGTTCGTCAACAGTTATGCCAACGCACGGTACGGCAAAGAGTGGAGATTTTATTTCGGCGTGTTGTTTGATTTCGATGTTGAATGAAATTGCTTTGCCACGGAATTCACCGAGAAATTTGAAATAAACAAGGAGATTTTTTATGAAAACGCGCGGGATAGTTTTGTTGTTTACAGCGGCCAGTTTGGAGTTTTATACTTCAGTGTTTGCGGGCGGACGTCTGTTTACAGGCAATGCACGAGTTGACGTGCTTTCTGTTTCCCCAAAAGATTTTTTGTCCGAGCAGCAGCCCGACACCTCAATGCATGCTGTTGCGATGCAGAAGATCGGAGGAGAGGAAAAAAGCTCGCTTCTCGCCGGCGCTATGTCGTTTGTTGTTCCGGGCAGCGGGGAATTTTATTCGGGGAGCTATCTCAAGAGCGGGATTTTTTTCACAGTGGAAGTTGCAGCAATTGCTACGGCGATACTCTATAATAACAAAGGCGATTCAAAGACGAGTCAGTTTGAAGCGTACGCGAACGCACACTGGAGCGCAGTGCGATACGCTCAGTGGATTGAGCAATACGGCGCTTCACAATACGGTCCGCAGCTTACGCAAGCGATGGATTATACTGCTATTGCGAATCATGATTTCAGCCAGATCAACGCGTGGGAAAGCGGTACGCATTCCGAGGGGTTCTCGCATCAGCTTCCCAGCTACGGCGAGCAGCAGTACTATGAGCTGATCGGGAAATATAGGCAATACAAGTTCGGCTGGGATACCTATCCTCAGGATGCCAACGGCGTGCCTGTTTCTGACAATGGCAATTATGACGGAATGATACCTCAACAAATGCTGAATTATTCCGCCGACAGGGGAAAAGCAAACGATTATTATTACGCTTCTGCGCTCGCGGTCGGTGTTGTTGTTGTGAATCATGTTCTCAGCGCGCTCGACGCGGCGCTGACGGCAAATTCACACAACAGAACACTCGAAACAAGCATGGGCATGCGATTGCAGAAAATTGATGAGAGCAGAAGCGAATTCGTTCCTGAATTTCATCTGTCGCTGAATTTTTAGCGGAATATTTTTCACACTTTTCTATTTTTCCACGCGAATAATGTTGACAATGCCCCCCGTGAAGAAAAGAATATTGGCAAGCCACGCGGTCAGCATCGGATTGAGGTCGCCGTTGTAGCCGAACACTTCGCTCGTTTTCATAAAGGCAAGATAAACGAAACAGACGGCGACGGAAATTCCGAATTGCACTGCAAGCCCGCCGCGTCTTTTTCCGTACGAGAAGGGGACACCGAACAGCACCACAATAAAACTTGCGAACGGGAAAGAGATTTTGCTGTAAAAATCAACCGCCCATCGCGCTACATCGTTGCCGGCACGCTGCTGGTTAGCAATGAATTGCTTCAGCTCGAAATAATTCATCTCGTCAGGCTTGTCCTGTTTCTTCACAATGTCCGACGGCACAAAATGGAGTCCGTCGAGCGGCAGCGCTGTAAAGGGATGAAGAGTTTCGTTTTTGCCCGAGAAGACGCGCTCGGCGCCGTTGAGAAGAATCCACGATTTGGCGGCAGATTCCCATCTGATGTGGCGTGCATCGTACCTGTCGGCGAGACTGATGAGGTTCGTGTCGCTGAAATCCTGCACCGAAACGCGCGGTCCTAACTTTGCCGTGCCGTCGAAGAACCCGATGGAGACGATGCGTTTGGGACCGTCCTGCAAATAAATATTCGAGCGGGAAGTGATTTCCAAATCCTGCTGCAAATATACCTGTTCGATCCGGTATTTTTGCCGGTTGGCGTACGGCACGACCCATCCGTTGAAGTACACCGACGCGGCACTGATGATGAACGCGAGAATCAGCATCGGCGCCATGTAGCGGTAGATGCTCACGCCGCTCGCTTTGATCGCGGTAAGCTCATTGTTGTTGGAAAGCCTTCCGGTCGTGAAGAGGCTGGAAAGCAAAACGCCGACCGGAGTCATCAACTTGATGATTTCCGGGATGAAGGCAATGTAATATTGAACAATAACCATCGCGTCGGCTTTCCGGTCGAGGAAGTCGTCCAACTTTTCCATCAAATCAATGATGACGAAGATGGCGGTGAACGCGATCAATCCGAAAAGGACCGTCAGCAGAAATTGTTTTGTAATGAACCGGTCAAGAATCTTCATTTCGAGGTATCGTGATTATTTGCCGTGAAGGCACGAAGAAGAGAGTTGCAATAAATAGATGAGTGAATGGATTGTTGATGTTGCTTTTTTCACTAATTCCGCAATCCGCTAATCCATCCACGCTTTTTGCGTGGCACGTACAGCGTGCTTCCAGTTTCCGTTATCCATTTTACATTTTTTTTGTGCCTTCGTGGTTTAACTTTTTTCGTACGAAAAACTCTTTCAATCGTTTCCACCAATCGAACTGCAGCTCGATATTTCCATGCCCCATCCGGACCGTCAGAAAAATTCCCACTGCACCGATAACAATGTTGGCGATCCACATGCCGAGCCACGGCTGAATGTATTCGCGGTCGGCAAGTTTTTCGCCGCCGATGAGCGATGCCCAGTAGAGTAGAAAGAAGCCGAGGCTGAGCGATCCCGCCATGCCGAAGCCGCTGCGGCGTGTCATCACGCCTAGCGGCGCTCCGACGAGCACGAAGACAAGGCACGCAACGGGAATGGAATATTTTTTGTGAATTTCAACCATGTACTCGCGTATGCCCGTTTCCTTGTCGAGCAGATTGAAATACTCCATATCGAGCATGTTGCGGAACATCATCATCCGGCTGGAAATCGTTGTGTAGAGATTGATTTGATTCCACACAGCGATGTCCGGAGATTGCGGCGGCACGGACCCGCGCAACAGCTCGTCGGTCAGCTCATCATTCAAGAGACGGATGTGCTTCTGTATTGCAGCTTTCTCCGTGCGGAGGCTGTCAACGATGTAGCGCATTTCACCGGCACTCAACTCGCGCTGCCCGCGGCTGAACGCATTTTCCGAAGAGCGTTCAAAGTCGAAGCCTTCGGCTTTTGTTACAAGCCGCTGCCGCTGGAACTTGATGATCCGGTACGTCCGGAAATCCGTTGTGTTCAATTGGTGAATTTCTCCGTCGTACAAGTCCATGATCAGGTTTCGGTAGTCGGGCGAGAAGGAGAGAACGCCGTGCCGCGCCGAGATCATCACGTTCTTATTCGGGTCGGTGTAATCGTAGATGATGACACCTTCGAGGTCGTTGGAGTTGGCAAATGTTTTCCTCACGAGAATACTGTAGCCGGGCATATCCTGCGAAAAGAGTCCCGGTACCAGCGTGAACGTCGGCTTTTTCCGGCGAATATCCATCATCAATGTTTTCAGCCGGTGATTCGCTTCGGGAAGAACTTTGTTGTTGAATTCCACCAT
>JAGWND010000091.1 GCA_028873075.1 Bacteroidota bacterium | reverse complement strand
AAAAATTTTTTCGTGAAATTGGTAAAAGATTTTTCATAGTAAAAGCATGTCGAGAAAAACATTTACACTCCCGGAGGAGGTATACAATTATTTCTGCTCCGTTTCGTTGCGGGAGCCGGAAATGTTGCAGCGGCTAAGAGAAGAAACGGCAAAGCTTCCCGAAAGCGGAATGCAGATTTCTCCCGAGCAAGGGCAATTCATGCGGCTCTTGGTCGAGTTGATCGGCGGAAAAAAATGTCTGGAGATCGGAACATTTACCGGCTACAGCTCGCTGTGCGTTGCGCTCGCGCTTCCCGAAGATGGGAAACTTGTCGCCTGCGACAAGAGCGAAGAGTGGACTTCCGTTGCGCGGCGGTACTGGAAACAGGCGGGTGTCGAAAAAAAGATTCAACTTATACTCGGCTCGGCAATAGAGACGCTTGACACCTTAGTACAGAGAGGAGAAACAGGCACGTTTGATTTTGCATTCATTGATGCGGACAAATCGAATTATCTTGGCTATTACGAGCTCGTCTTGAGGCTTGTGCGCGGCGGCGGACTCATTCTCGTTGACAATGTGTTGCGCTCCGGAAAAGTTGCCGACGCTTCGAATAAGGAGGATGATACGATTGCTATCCGAGAATTTAACCGGCGGCTGCACGACGATGGGCGAATTTTTTTGAGCATGATACCGATGAGCGATGGAATAACATTGGCGAGAAAACTGTAGGAGAAAATATGTTCGAAAAAATTTTACAAGAAATGTCGCAGGCTGTCATTGACGGCAACAAAGAGAAGTGCGAAGAACTGACGCGAAAGCTATTGGGGCTTGGTCGTTCTCCAAAAGAAATTTTAGATCGCGGACTTGTTCCCGGAATGGATGTCGTCGGCATCCGGTTTCGCGATAACATTATTTTTGTTCCTGAAGTACTCATTTCTGCCCGTGCTATGAAAGCTTCTCTTGCAATTCTTGAGCCGCTGCTGACGCAGGGAGAGGTGAAAGAAGTCGGTACGTGTGTGATCGGCACGGTGAAAGGAGACATTCATGACATCGGTAAAAATATTGTCGGGATGATGCTGAAAGGCGCCGGTTTTAAAGTGATTGATCTCGGCGTTGACACGAAAGTCGAAAAATTTATTGATGCGATCAAACGGGAAAAGCCTGACATTGTTGGAATGTCGGCGCTCCTGACGACAACGATGGGATACATGAAAGTTGTCGTTGACAAAATTAAAGAAGAAGGTCTGGCAGTGAAGACGATGATTGGCGGTGCGCCGGTTTCCCAGGCATTTGCGGAAAAAATCGGTGCTGATCGCTACGCTAAAAACGCAGCTGAAGCGGTGAAGCGAGCGAAAGAATTGGTTGGAGTAGCCACAATAGCGGTCAGTGATCAGTCATCGGTCATCAGTCATCAGTAATCAGAGGCCGGAGATGGTATGTGAATCATAAATCTGGAAGTGTGACCCACACTAACTTTCAACTTTAACTTTGAACCAAAAAGTCAAAAACAAAACTCAAGTGAACAATCATCAGTTTCTCCAATTTCTTCAGTCAGGTAAAATTCTCGTGTCCGACGGCGCGATGGGAACGGAGCTTCAGAAGCGCGGCATGCCGGTCGGCGTGTGTCCTGAGGAATTCAATATCAGCCATCCGGAAATTGTTCAGGGAATTTACAAAGATTATTACGATGCCGGCTCTGATCTTGTTACGACAAATACTTTCGGGGCGAATCGCTCACGTTTGGCAATGCATGGATTTGAAAATCGCGTGCGCGAGTTTTGCGTGAAATCTGTCGAGCTTGCTCTTGCTGTTTGTCCCGATAAGTCGGGAAAGTTTGTCGCTGGCTCTATGGGACCGACAGGCGATCTCATTGAGCCATTGGGACCTCGGACAGCACGGGAAGTGTATGATATTTTTTCCGAACAAGCGGAAGCTCTTGCCGAAGGGGGCGCCGATGCGCTCTTCATTGAAACAATGATGGCGGCGGAAGAAGCGGAGATTGCAGTTCGTGCAGCAAAAGAAAAAACGAACCTCCCTGTCGCCGCAACGATGACATTCGAGTTTGGCAAAGCGGGATTACGCACAATGTGGGGTGTGGATGTGAAAACCGCAGTGAGCCGCTTGACAGATGCAGGCGTAGATATTATCGGTTCTAATTGCGGGCGCGGCTTTGATGAGATGATTGCTATTGTTCGTGAATTGCGGCCCTTGACGGTGAAACCGATTATTGCGCAGTCGAATGCCGGCATTCCTGACTGGGTGGATGGGATTTCTGTGTACACAGAAACTCCGGAGATTATCGAACCGAAAGCTCAGGAGATTTTAGACCTTGGTGTTAACATCATCGGCGGCTGCTGTGGAACGGGACCGGCACACATTCGAACAATGCGCCGGCTTGTTGATAAGAAACAAAGTCTCTAAAATCGTGAAATAGTGAGTCATTGGATTATTCGATTATTCGATTGTTGGATTGATGGAATGGCAAAAAATCTTGAACTGAGTTCAGCAGAAAATGTTGTGAGCCACATTTCGGTTCTCTGTGTTTTATATTTTCTTCTCGCCGGTGGTTTTCTCTTTTTTGCGGTCATGGTGTACATTTTTATGGGTCAAACCGGTTTTCCATTTCTCGGCATGCAGACTTTTTCGATCTCACAAAATACTGCTGTGATGTTGATAGTTTTCTTTCTTTTTTTAACCGTTGTTGCTGCCCTTGGCGCTCTCGGCATGTTGCAATGGAAGGAATGGGGACGAAAAATTATTCTCGTTTTGGGTGCAGCGTTTGTTCTTTTCATTCCTATCGGTACGGTGGTCGGTGCATACACGATCTGGGTCTTGACTCACGAGAAAGCGAGATATTATTTTTCAGGAGAAGTGAAAGAAAAACCGAAACACTTGGGATGATGTTGCACGCCTTCGGTGCAGATGACAACGCGCCAAGCTCCGGTGAAGTTTTCAACTTGATTTTCACAATTGCGTATGCTAACTTTTCGGCATAGGAATGATACTCTCTGATTCTTCTATGGAGGGTGCCCTTATGTATGAACGATTACTTTCCGAAGCACAACACTATCTGGAGCAAAAGAAGGACGATCTTGTTCGAGTGAGAACGTTGTGGAAAATTATTTCAGAGAAGGCGAAGAAAAATAATTTTGTCGTTCCTTCGCTCACGGATTTTGCTTGTTTGCTCGACGGCGATAAACGATTTGAATTTGTCGCGCTTGCTCGCGGCGCGGCGGTGAGTGAAGGGGACCTCGAAGAAGATGTGCTCGAACATGAAGAGCTTGGCAAGTTAGGTTTCAGGGAAGAACAGTACGTGCGCCTTCGCAGGCCCCGCCTTGATGATGACGAAGACGAGATGAGTAGTGAAGAAACATTGCCCATTGTTCCGGTTGATGATGATGTTCCAGTGGATGAAAGCCACGATGCTTTTGAAACTATGATTTTTTCCCCGCCGTCGCGGGGCGGGGGGAGACCGAATGGGAGAAGAAAACCTATCCCCGCTAAGAAAAAAAGTGCGCTAAAGAAAACTTCCTCAAAAAAAAGAAAGAAATAACAGTTGCCGGCAGTCAGCACCGAAAGAAAGGTTTGGACCATCCTCGACATGCTGCAATGGGGAACAACATATCTCGCCGACAGAGGTTTTGACGAATCGCGTCTCACCACAGAATTGCTTCTCGCGCACATTCTCCAGTGCAAACGCATTGATCTTTACACAAAATTTGACAAGCCTCTGAACGAGGCTGAGCTTGCCTCGTTCAAAACTGCATTTAAGCGTCGTCTTGAACATGAGCCGCTGCAGTATATCGTCGGAGAAACGGAATTCATGGGGTTGAAATTTTTTGTTGACCCGCGCGTGCTGATTCCCCGCCCTGAAACGGAAACATTGGTTGAAGCTGCTGTTGAGATTTGCTCGAACAGATTAGCTCATCAGCAGCAGGTTCGTGTTTTGGACATTGGAACCGGCAGCGGCTGCGTTGCAGTGAGCTTGGCGAAGATGATTCCCGCTGCCAAAGTGCTGGCGATTGATAAAAGCGCAGACGCCGTTGAGGTTGCCAAACGAAATGCCGAGGAGAATCATACCGTTGACCGCATTGAATTTACCCATCTCGATATTGTACAAATTCCGCAGAAAAATTTTAGTGAAAAGTTTCATCTTATTGTGTCAAACCCGCCGTATATTTCAAACCGGGAGTTCTCGGAGCTTCCGCCGGAAATTCGGGATTACGAGCCTCGATTTGCATTGACCGATGAAGGTGACGGCTTGGGCTTTTACCGTTTCTGTTCTTCTGTTGCGAAATCTTTTCTGGAGCCGAACGGCGTTGTTCTCGTTGAACATGCATTCAATCAAGCCGATGAAGTGGAGAGGGTATTTCGCTCGGCAGGGTGGAAGCAGATCGAGAAGAGAAAAGATTATAGCGGGAATTTCCGTTGCCTCATTGCTGCTATGGAGGGTGAGTGAACAATGAAAGCCGTGGTTCAACGAGTAGCGCGAGCAAGTGTTTCGGTTGACGGGAAATTGCTCAGCTCAATCGAAAAAGGAGTGCTGATTTTTCTGGGGGTCAAAGATGCTGATGAAGAATCCGATGCACGATACCTAGCGGAAAAGTGTTGTGCGCTGAGAATCTTTGAAGATGCTCAAGAGAAAATGAATCTTTCGGTGGTTGATGTCGGCGGCTCCGCGTTGATCGTTTCTCAATTCACGCTCTACGGCGATGCACGGAAAGGAAATCGCCCGAGTTTTGTTGAAGCCGCTCCGCCGGCGGTTGCCAAGCCGCTGTACGAGGCTTTCGTAAACCATGCGCGTCGTTTGCTCGGCGCGGAAAGTGTCGCAACCGGTATGTTTCGTGCGATGATGGATGTCGAGTTAGTGAATGACGGCCCTGTCACGATTATTCTTGAGAGCAAGCGATGAAGCGTGTGTTGATGATTTTTTGGGACGGAGTCGGCTACGGAAAAAAAGATGCGGCAGTCAATCCTTTTTTTCGCGCCTCGTTGCCGACGTTTGCCGGCTTGTGTGGAGGAAACATCCCCTCACTGCGGCACCAGCGAATTCATACCAAAAGAGCACGTGTTGCTCCAGTGGATGCCACCTGCGGTATGCAAGGGTTGCCGCAAAGCGGAACAGGGCAAGCGGCAATGTTCACCGGCGTCAACGCGCCGAAAATAGTCGGACAGCATTTCGGTCCTTATCCTCATTCAAGCTTACACGCAGCGATCCGTGAAAAAAATCTTTTCACACAGCTTTCGCGGCGCGGTAAGAAAACGTACTTTGCCAACGCCTACCCTCAACGATATTTGGATTATCTCGCTGCGCATAAAGCAAGAACGCCTGTGATCGCGCTCTCGAGCATTTCAGCGCAGCAGCCGCTTCACGATCATGCCGAGCTCGCTGCGGGTAAGGCAATTTCTGCCGACATCACCGCGACGCGGTGGAATGAGTTCGGACATCCTGATGTTGACCCGGTTTCAGCAGTTGAAGCGGGGCGGCGGTTCTATGACTTGTCATGCGCCGTTGATTTCATTTTGTTCGAATATTTCCTCACAGATTTTTCTGGACATTCGAAGAATATGAATTCCGCAATAGAGGTACTGGAAAGGATGGACGGGTTTCTCGCCGGCATTCTCGAACGTTTCGACGAAGAACACGATACGTTGCTTTTCATCAGCGATCACGGGAATATCGAAGACCTATCGGTAAAATCGCACACACGAAATCCGACGCCGCTTATTGTCGTTGGCAAAGCAAAAGAATTTTTCACACGCCGCATCAGAAAATTATATCATGTGACGCCGGCAATCGTTTCTTTTCTCACGTAAGTCTTTCTCGACAAGCAGACGGATTCCACTGTAGGGGTCGAGTTCATTGTAGTATTCTATGTGGAACAATAAACCAGCCGCTGCTGCAGCATTCTTCATTATCGGCGGAATTTACAGCGCACATCTTATCGCGATCCCATGGTATGACTGGGGAAGCGGCGCGTTTTTTTTCCTTGCTGCCTCTCTCATTGTTCTTTTTCGGTTTCGAAAAACTTCGGGACGCTCGCCTCTCCATTCATTCGCGTTTCCTGCGCTGTTAGTCTGTTCTTCTGCAACTGCATATGTTGCCGGCTCGTCGTTGTCTGAAAGAAATTCTATTAAAAATTTCCTTGATTTTGACGAACCGCTGCACGTTGTGTGCGAAATCGCAGATGAACCGAAAGTCAAAGACGGCAAGACTTCTGTCATCGTTCATGTGCGATCAATAGCGGCGCAGCAGGAATCACTTCAGACGACCGGCGATGCGCTGGTGACCATCGTCCCGAATCGAGGAACGAACGAAGCGCCTTCCGAATTGCACTATGGCTGGACAATCGGCTTTACCGGCATACTCGAGGCACCGACATCTGCACGCAATCCAGGGGAATTCAGCTACCGTGATTATCTTGCATTGAACGATATTTTCGCGACGGCTCATGTTGCCGGTTATTCAAATATCACAATCATTCAGGAGAAGACAACCAATCGGTTTTTCGAGTACGTTATCTTTCCGACAAAACATTTTGTCGTTCGGGTAGTACGTTCGGTTATTTCCGGCGATGAAGCAAATTTTCTTCTCGGACTATTGCTGGGTGATCGTTCCGGTATTTCGTCCGATATCAAAAATGCTTTTATCAACACCGGAACGATTCACGTGCTTGCAGTTTCCGGGCTGCACGTCGGGCTTGTAGTAGCGGTCTTTTATACGTTGCTCGGGCTGTTGCGTTTTCCGAGCACATTGAAAAATATTACAACGATCATCGGGCTTTTCTTTTACATGGAATTGACCGGCGCGGCGCCTTCGGTTGTGCGCGCATCGCTCATGGTAATCGTCGTTTTGCTATCGAGGCTGTTCCAATATCGAACGAATGTGTACAATGCGCTCGGAGTTTCTGCTGTCATTTTGCTTCTTCTTGATCCGCGACAGTTGTTTAATGTCGGATTTCAATTGTCATTCGCGGCGGTTTTCTCCATTGTGTATTTTTATCCGAAGCTGGCGCTGCTCATCAAACAAATTCCCGAGAAGTGGGAAGAAATAAAGGGCGTTGACGCGGTGTTGAAATTATTTGCCGTCTCGCTTTCGGCGCAAATTGGAACACTGCCGTTCACGGCGTATTACTTCGGCAGAGTTTCTGTTGTTTCACTCGTGGCGAACATCGTGGTCGTTCCGTTGATCGGCGTGATTGTAACAATCGGATTCGTCAGCGTGCTTGCAGGAATTGTTTCGATGTGGCTTTCAACATTTTTCAGCGAGACGAATAATATCCTGCTCTGGTTCACACTGAAGTTTGTCGCAGCCGCAAGCGCAGTTCCTCACGCAACAATTTCCACCGCGATGTTCGGATTGAAGGAAACATTTTTCTATTCAACAGCAGTGACGTTTCTTTTCAATCTGAGAAACAAAACGATTGTGAGGCGAACTGCTGCCGTAACTTTCGCGGTGATAGATTTGCTGCTGTTCGTGAGCCTGTTTGATGCCGGAGAGCAGGCCCGCCTTCTTCGAATTACCTATCTTGATGTCGGACAAGGCGACGCAGCGTTGATTGATTTTCCAACCGGCGAACATGTTTTGGTAGATGCCGGACCGAAGACTTTTTCGTACGATGCCGGCGAAAAAGTCATCGTTCCGTTTCTCAAGCGTCACAGCGTTTCTCAATTGAGCGCTATCGTCATTACACATCCGCACGACGATCACATGGGCGGCGCGCCGTTCGTGATGCGCTCGCTTCCGGTTGAAGAAGTGATTGACGCCGGACAGCGGGCGCAGTCGAACATTTACTATGATTACGAGAATCTTGAAAAGATTTTGCCTCACGATGAAGTGCGTGCCGGAATGAAATTGATCCGCATCCCGAATGCCCGGCTTTACGTTCTCGATCCTGTTCTTAGGTTTCTTGATCAGGATTCGACCGACGGCTTTTCGGATTTGAACAACACATCGGTAGTGTTCAAATTGCAATACGGTGCTACGTCGTTTTTATTTGCGGGTGATGCAGAGGCACGGGTTGAGCGGCATCTCGATTCGGTATACGGCGATTTTCTGAAAAGCGATGTTTTGAAAGCAGGACATCACGGCTCAAGCACGAGCAGCACGGAAGAATTTCTCTCCAACGTGCATCCGAAACAAGTCGTTGTTTCGGTGGGGAAGTTCAACAAATTTCATCATCCGTCCCGCAAAGTCATTGAACGATTTGAGCACATGGGAGCGGACGTTCACCGGACGGATGAAGAAGGAGCGGTCATTTTTGAATCGGACGGGTTTTCAGTCCGGCAAATAAAATGGAAAAAGTAAAATCGAATACGGATTTCTTTATTTAATAACTCTCCGTATATTCTTGCATGGACATTCGCCGGAAAACAAATTTTATTTCTGCGCTCATCATTGTTATCAGCCTCATCATCACCGTTGTTCTCTATGTTTTTTTTAAGGCTTTTTTTCTTTTTATTGTCTTTATTCCGCCCGTCATCTATTATTTTTTGAAGAAGAAAGAAGGCGGCAACGGTGATCCGTTTAATGGAATGAAAAATGTCTAAGCGCCAGGTCAAAACAGATTCCGGCATCGAGATTCGCGATGTGTACCGTCCATCTGAATATAATTATGCGGCGAAGTTAGGCGATCCGGGAGAATATCCGTACACGCGCGGCGTGTATCCGACAATGTACCGCAGCCGATTGTGGACGATGCGCCAGTACGCAGGGTTCGGTACGGCTGCGGAATCGAACAGGCGGTACAAATATCTGCTCTCGCAAGGGACAACGGGACTTTCCGTAGCCTTCGATTTGCCGACACAAATGGGTTACGACTCCGATCATCCGATGGCTGAAGGGGAAGTAGGGAAGGTCGGTGTTGCAATTGATACGCTCGCCGACATGGAAACGTTGTTCGACGGTATTACGCTTCAAACCATCACGACGTCAATGACGATCAACGCGACGGCGGCGATTTTGCTTTGCATGTACGTTGCATTTGCGAAGAAACAAAAAGCGGACCTGCAAAAAATTTCCGGCACAGTTCAAAACGACATTCTAAAAGAGTACATCGCGCGCGGCACATACATTTATCCGCCGAAACAATCAATGCGTTTGGTGACAGATGTTTTTGCGTGGTGCAGCGAATATCTACCGAATTGGAATACCATTTCTATCAGCGGTTATCACATACGCGAAGCGGGAGCGACTGCGGTACAGGAAGTTGCGTTCACTTTGGCAAACGCGCGGGAATATGTTTCTGCCGCTATGAATGCCGGGCTTTCTGTAGATGAGTTTGCGCCGCGCCTTTCGTTTTTTTTCAACGCACATAATAATTTTTTTGAAGAAGTTGCAAAGTTCCGTGCGGCGAGGCGGTTGTGGGCACATATTATGAAAGAAGAATTTCACGCAACGAATCCTGATGCGATGAAGCTTCGTTTTCATGCTCAAACAGGCGGCTCGACATTAACTGCACAGCATATTGAGAATAATATTCCGCGCGTAACGTTGCAGGCACTTGCTTCTGTATTAGGCGGGGCACAATCGCTTCACACGAATGCAAAAGACGAGGCGCTTGCGTTGCCGACGGAAGAGTCCGCACAGCTCGCTCTGCGCGCACAGCAAATTATTGCATACGAGTCCGGCGTTGCGGATGCTGTTGATCCGTTAGCTGGTTCGTACTTTGTTGAATCACTGACGGACGAAATTGAAATTCGCGCACAGGAATATCTACGCAAAATTGCTGCACTTGGCGGCGCCGTGAAAGCAATTGAAGCGCAATATTATCAAAATGAAATCGCCGACAGCGCGTACGAATATCAAAAGGCGATTGATGCGAAGGAGAAAATCATTGTCGGCGTGAATGAATTTACGTCGGTTGAGAAGACGGAGCAAAATCTTCTTCATATTGACGATGCTCTGCGAAAAGAGCAGGTTCAGCGGCTTACTGCCGTGAAGAAATCCCGCAACGCGGAAAGCGTGCGGCAAAAGTTGGAAGCGATCAAAAAATCCGCTGAAGGAAAAGAAAACCTGATTCCTCATATTCTTTCTGCTGTGGAGGCGTACGCGACAATCGGAGAAATTTCCGATGCTTTGCGGAATGTGTGGGGAGAACACAAGGAATAAATTAAAATGAAAAGTGTAAAATCATAAAAATTGAAAGAATTGAGCCGTGAAAAGTAATGAACGGCAATTAGAAGCTCAGAACCTTTAACCCTCCGGATGAACAATGATCAGCAAGGCAAAGCTTAAATATTTTCAGAGCCTTTCGCAGAAGAAAATGCGCGGACAAGAGGGTCTATTCCTTATTGAAGGATGGAGAACTCTTGAAGAAGCATCTGCGGGTGTCGCCGCGTTTGAAGCGTTGGTGTATACAAAAAATGCGGAATTGCGCGAGGAGAACTCTGGGATTCTTTCTTCAGCAAAGAAAAAAAGCAAAGACATCTTTGAAGTTTCAGCGCGTGAATTTTCAAGCATCTCCGATACCGTCCATGCGCAAGGTATTGCAGCTCTGGTCAAAACATTTGAATTTGATTTTGAACAGGAAGTTTCTCGGATTGCGCGCCATGGATCTGCATTTGTCGTAGCGCTCGATCAGATTGCAGAGCCGGGAAATCTAGGAGCGATCATTCGAACCGCGGATTGGTTCGGTACGGATGCAATCGTGTTGAGTGAGAATTGCGTGGAGCTTTACAATCCTAAAGTTGTTCGTGCAACGGTCGGCTCCATTTTTCATCTTCCAATAATTGAAACAAATAAACTTGCTGGCACAATCGAATCTTTAAAAAAGTCCGGCTTTACTCTTTATGGTGCGGAACTCAACGGAAGCAAAGAGATTCAATCTATACATTGGGCAAAGAAATCCGCGGTTGTCATAGGAAACGAAGCCCGCGGAATTCGCCCCGAAATTTCGTCTTTGCTTGATGAACACATTATCATTCCGCGCTTTGGAAAAGCTGAATCGCTGAACGCTGGAATTGCCGCTGGAATTATTTTTGCCCACCACCGATTTCAGGCATGAATGTATGATTACCGACGTTCCCGGAATTCTTGTCGGCCACTATACCGATGAAAAAGCGGCTATGGGATGCACGGTTGTTTTGTGCCCGCCAAAAACCGTTGCAAGCTGTGATGTGCGCGGCAGCGCGCCGGGTTCGCGCGAACTTGCCTTGCTTGCGCCGGATAAACAAATGCAGGAAGTTCACGCGATTCTTCTTACCGGAGGAAGCGCATTCGGTCTTGGTGCGGCAAATGGAGTGATGCAATATTTAGCTGAAAGGAACACCGGTTATCAAACGCCGTGGGCGCTCGTGCCAATAGTTCCATCGGCAGTAATTTTCGATTTGAATGTTGGCGATTCAAAAATTTTTCCAACGCAAGAAAACGCATACGCTGCATGTAAAAATGCGTCGTTAACATTTGAACAAGGAAGCGTCGGCGCGGGAACCGGCGCAACAGTCGGGAAGTGGAACGGCTTGCAGTCAGCGATGAAGGGAGGCATCGGCTCGGTGTCTTTACGAAATGGCGATGTTATTGTTGGAGCGATTGCCGTTGTGAACGCAGTGGGTGATGTGGTAAGTCGCGACGGCACAATTTTCGCTGGCGCGCAGGAGAATGGAAAATTTTTGGGAGAGAATGGAAGATTACAAAGTTTTCGGAATGACCGGAATTTATCGCGCAATACAAATACGACGCTCGTTGTCGTTGCCACGAATGTCCGATTCAGCAAAGTGGATATGAATCGCGTAGCACAGCGCGCTCACGACGGAATAGCGCGTGCTATCGTTCCTTCACACACGACATTCGATGGAGATACAACATTTGCTTTGAGTGCCGGAGATGTTTCTGCGCCAATTGACCTTGTTGCAGAGATGGGAACAGAAGCAACAGCCGAAGCGATTCGTTCTGCAGTGAAACATGCGCGAACAACGGCCGGGATTCGGGGATTGGCGGGATAGAGGGAATGGATTATTGGATAAATGGATAAATGGAATTCTTTCGTTCCTTCCATTAATCCAATAATCCATCAATTCATACTTCAAGAGGTGTTGTTATGCAGACATTGAATGAAATTGTATTCTTTGCTTTTGTCTCGTTACTGCTTGCGTACATTTCAAGAAAGTCTCTGCGCGTTCCCGGCTCGCACGGCTTTTATCGTTTCTTCGCATGGGAAACAATTCTTGCTTTGTTGATAACGAACATCGGCAAGTGGTTTTTCAATCCGTTTTCGCTGCGTCAAATTATTTCCTGGATTTT
>JAGWND010000090.1 GCA_028873075.1 Bacteroidota bacterium | reverse complement strand
AAGAGAAAAAGAATGCGCATAGCGGTCAGGTAAATGTGACAAAAATAAATTCAGGTCTACGACCTCGTAGAGGTGAGAAAAAGTAAGGAAAGAAATCGAAGGAAGCAAATTGAATTCTGAATTCGACTATTCATAGCTTGTCATAATTTACCAGGATACAGTGGCAAAATGGCAAGGCATTGTAGTAAATCATGACAGCCGACGTCAATCGCAAAAACACAAACGCTCCGCCGGTACGCAGAGACGCACCGGTGCGGAGCGTTTCACACAATTCACCCAACGGTAAACTACATTAATCCATGATCTTCCGCAAAAACGCCGGCTTATCGGATTCTTCCCGTTCGAACGACGAGTGCTGCGGCGGTTTTGAATCATCGGCGTGAAAACCCGGTGTCGGCAATTGTACGCCTTTGCGAAGATACGCCGGCTCGTTCAGCTTCTGAAGATCGTGCACGCCGCTCGGAATATGATCGAGTACGCGCACATTCTTCGCCTGCTTCGCCGCAATGGACTTCCTGTTGAACCCGGTTGCAATCACCGTCACCATCAATTCGTCCGTCATACGATCGTCAATCACGGCGCCGAGAAGAACATTCGCGTCGTCGCCTGCCGCTTCGTGAATAATCGTCGTCGCTTCATCAAC
The DNA here is from genome assembly GCA_028873075.1 of Bacteroidota bacterium. GTDB lineage: Bacteria > Bacteroidota > Ignavibacteria > UBA10030 > UBA8401 > JAJYOI01. The sequence continues at coordinate 11,585 of JAGWND010000090.1, read as the reverse complement.
TTCGATCAGCGACATATTCTTTCCGCCGGTAATGTTCACGAGCACGCCTTGCGCACCGGAAATCGAGACCCCTTCGAGCAACGGACTTGAAATTGCGGAGTTCGCCGCTTCGACTGCGCGGTTCTCTCCTGTTGCAATCCCGGTTCCCATCAACGCATCTCCCATCTCGCGCATGATCGTTCTGACATCCGCGAAATCAAGATTGATGAGACCCGGCACGGTGATCAATTCCGAAATTCCGCGCGTTGCATTGAAGAGCACCTGATTGCAAATCTCGAACGCCTCCGACAGCGGCGTTGTCTTCTCGACAATGTCGAGAAGTTTTTGGTTCGGAATCACGATAAGCGTGTCCACCTGTTTTTTCATTTCTTCAAGGCCGTAGTCCGCCTGCGCCGCGCGTTTTTTTCCTTCGCAATTGAACGGCTTCGTCACGATGCCCACAACCAACGCGCCCTGGCTTTTCGCAATGTTCGCAACAACGGGACCGGCTCCGGTTCCCGTGCCGCCTCCCATGCCGGCGGTGATGAAGACCATGTCGCTGCCAGAAAGTGTGCGGGCAATCTCATCACGGTCCTCTTCTGCCGCGCGATGTCCGATTGTCGGATCGGCTCCCGCGCCGAGTCCGCGCGTGAGATTTTTTCCGATCTGCACTTTGATCGAAGCATCGCTTCGTTCGAGGGCTTGCGTATCCGTATTAACGCCGATAAAATCAACGCCGTTCAGCCCTTTGGTAATCATGCTGTTGATGGCGTTACCGCCGCCGCCGCCAACGCCGACGACGCGAATCTTCGCGCCGTTTTCCGTGGTGTTGTCAAACTCGATCATTGTAACTCCTATAAAGTTGTTGGGTGATGTTGTGTGTTTGTAATTTTTGATTTCAAAAGCTCAAGATTCATAGACCTCTGTAGGCAGTAATCAGATATTACTATCGCTTTTATTCAAGCTCTTTTGAAGACCAATAAGCATTGCAATAATCTCATCAATCTGAGCGAAATATCGCTTTCGTTCTGCATCGGAATTGTAGTTACTTTTTTCAGCGATATCTAAACAGGCTATACATTCGTATGCCGGCCGAACAGAATAACCAATAAACTTTGAGAATTCCTTGCGTGAAGAATTACCGGCACCTTCAGCGGTATTGAGAGCGATAGAATCGGCAGCCCGCCGTAATTGTGAAGACAAGACATATATCTCTTCCTTCGGAAATTTCTTTGTTAATTCACGGACATTGTGTGATAACACAACTGCCTTCTGATACACTTTCAATTCTCTGAACTTATGCATTTGCTTTCTTCAAGAAATTCAACACGGATTGTTACTTAACTTTTCTGATTACTGAATACTCACAATTCATCAAACCAGTGTTTCATTCTGTTGAAAATTGTTCCGAACTTTCGATCCATTTTTCCTTTTGTAATTTCGTGCACGTTGGGATTCTGCCTGTTCTTTATCGCATGGAGAACCAGCCCGACACCTGTCGCATACATCGGATTCTCTATTTCACGGACAAACCCGCCGCGGAATCCTTGCGGAATTCCGATTTTCACCGGCATGCCGAGAACTTCCTTTGCCAACTCCGCCGTGCCTTTAATCAGGGAACCGCCGCCGGTCAACACTGCGCCCGCGGACAAATGTTTTTGATAGCCGGAGCGTTTGATTTCCATCGCTGCAATTTCAAGAATCTCCTCCATGCGCGGTTGAATGATTTGACAAAGAAGCTGTTTATCAATATTGAGCGGCGGGCGTCCGCCGATTCCCGGAATCGCAATCGGTTCGTTGTCAACAACCGACGGCAGGTAGGCATAGCCGTGCGAGATCTTTATTTGTTCAGCCTGCTCGGTAAGAATTCCCAACCCGCGCCGAATATCGTCCGTCACTTTCTTTCCGGCAATGCCGATGACAGCCGTGTGCCGGATCGTGCGGTCCTCAAAAACAGCAAGGTCGGTGGTGCCGCCGCCGATATCGAGCAGCGCAACACCGACTTCTTTTTCTTCTTTATCGAGCACGGCATCGCTCGACGCAATCGGCTCGAGCACGATGTCGCTCACGGCAACGCCGGCGCGCTGAACGCACTTTAAAATATTCTGCGCGGCAGAAACCAGTCCGGTAATGATGTGAACATTCGCTTCCATCCGAACACCCGACATGCCGACCGGATCGTACACGCCGTCTTGTCCGTCAACAATAAATTCCTGCGGAATCACGTGAATGATTTTCCGATCGGACGGCAGCGCAACCTTTTTCGTGTCTTCAATCAACCTGTTAACATCTGCCTGTGTTATCTCTTGTTCCGGCCCGCTGACAGCAACGACGCCGCGGCTTTGAAAACTTTGCACGTGATCGCCGGCAATTCCTGCGACAACGGATTGTATTGTTGTACCGGACTGCTGCTCGGCTTCACGGATTGCCGCACTGATGGACGTGATCGTTTTCTCGATATGCGTGATCACGCCGCGTGTCAATCCTTCCGACTTGCTTTTTCCGATGCCAAGAATGTTGATCTCATTGTTTTCGCTTAACGACGCGACAATGGCGCACACTTTTGTGGTACCGATGTCAAGCCCGACGTAAATATTTTCCATACTGCTTCCTTTTTCTAAGACAATTTTTGAGGCACACTTGAGACAACAATTTGATCATCGAACCTCAAATCAATGTACCGGATATTCTGCGGCCCTTCCTGCACGACAACTTGCTTCCAAAACACATCAAGCTCAGCCATTTTTTTCACTGCGTTTCCTTTTCCGAAAATAATCGGCACGCCGGCATCGGATGAATAAAGAACAAGGTCGTGGTAACCGTGCCGCACACGAATTTCCGAGATAAGATGAAACACGTCTCTTCCTACGGCTCGTGCGGCGCTCAACGCGTCCAACGCAGCAAGGATATCGCCGTCCGTCGCAAGCCGACCGACGATGACCGCCGAGGTTGAATCTGCCCCGGTGATCACAGGAAGATCGAATGCCGCTGTCGTTGCAATATGAGGAAGAATCATTCCTTTGTCGTCAACGAAAAACATATTCCCGCTCGCGGTTGTGAGCAGAGCAATCGGTTTCCGCTCTTCAACGATAATGCGAAGCGCGGAAGGAGCGTCACGCTTTACGACGACATTTTCTACAAATGCGTTGCGGCGTATGTTCTGCTCGATCTCTGTAAGATCAATATCATACAGCCCGATATGCGGCGGAATGTTCGCGAGTTCAATCACTTGTTTTTCGGTAAGAATCTGCTCGCCGCGAACAAGAACAGTACGTGTCATGAGATGATCGCGCCATACAAACGCCATCGCAAGAACAAAAACGCTGACAACAATCATCACTGCCAAAACAGCATAGACGCTTTTTCCATGACCGTTCTTCGGCAGTTCAATCAAACTTGGGTCGAGCTTTCGTTCCGACGAATCGGAGCGAATTGTCGAATGCTGTTCTTCAGTTTGTAACATCGTCATTCATACATTATTTCTTCCTGGCGGAAAACGGCGAGGTTCTCGACTGAAGAAGCCGCAAGAACGCTTCCCCGAACTTCCAGATATCTCCCGCACCCATAGTAACGACGATATCGCCGGGCTCGGTAATATTCTTAAGGTACTCCGGAATTTTTGTCTTGTCCTGAACATAATGCACATCTTTGTGACCGAATTGCTTCGCCGCATTCGTGATCAATTCTCCGGTCACGCCTTGAATCGGTTCTTCGCGCGCCGGGTATACATCCGTCACGACAAGCACATCGGCAAGAAGAAATGCTTTCCCGAATTCTTCATAGAAATCGCGCGTGCGCGAATAAAGGTGAGGCTGAAACACACACACCACGCGGCGCCGCCAGCCGGACTTTGCACCGGAAAGTGTCGCTTTGCATTCTGTCGGATGATGAGCATAGTCGTCGTAGAGCGTGATGCCGGCGACTTCGCCTTTCTTTTCCCACCGACGATATACGCCGGTGAATTTTTCTATTCCGGCTTTCGCTTTTTCAAAGGGCACACCAAGCTGCAAACCGACGGCGATTGCAGCGAGCGCATTCTGCACGTTGTGTCTGCCCGGAATTTGCAGCGTGATCTGTCCGAAATCTTTATAGCCGTGCGCGACGGTAAATGTTGTGATGTTTTCTTTGAACCGGATATCAACCGCTTGCAAATCCGCTTGCGGTGTCAATCCGTACGTCACCAATTTCTTTTTGTTCAACTGCGGCATAATATCTTGAAGCGCCGGCTCGTCGAGACAAAGCACGATAAAGCCGTAAAAGGGAACTTTGTTTGCAAACTGCACGAACGCGCTTTTGATGTCTTCAAGGTCGCGGTAACAGTCGAGATGATCGGTCTCCAGCGTCGTCAGCACAGCGATCGTCGGCGTGATGGAAAGAAACGAACGGTCAAACTCATCCGCCTCGACAACAATGAAGTCGCCTTTGCCTAACCGCGCATTCGTTCCGCCGAGTCCGCTCAGCTTTCCGCCGACGATGACGGTCGGATCAAGACCGCCTTCCATCAAGACGAGACTCACCATCGAGGTTGTCGTCGTTTTTCCGTGCGTGCCGGCAATGCCGATGCCGTATTTCAGGCGCATTACTTCGGCAAGCATTTCCGCGCGGCGAACGATGGGGATTTTTCTGCGCTGCGCCTCTGCAAGTTCAGGGTTATCCATTCCGACAGCGGACGAATAGACAAGGGTGTCAACATCGTTTGCAATATTTTCTGCGCGGTGACCTTCATACACAATCGCACCAAGCGACTGCAAACGTTCTGTCACTTCGCTGAACGCGCGGTCTGAGCCGCTGACCTTGAACCCTTGATCAAGCAAAATCTCTGCGATGCCGCTCATGCCGATGCCGCCGATACCGACAAAATGAATTTTTTTGATCGAAGAAAACATAAGTAGTTAAGTAGTTGAGCCTCTAAGTCGTTGAGACGTTACGTCCAAATTTAATTATTCAAGCTTTTGTATAATCCGTCAAGCATTGCAATAATTTCATTCGTGTCATTTAATAACTGCTGCTCTAATTTTGAATCTACGTAATCATTTGTTGCTGCTATTGCTATACATCCTTTACATTCAAATCCCGAACGAAGGGAATACATCAAGAACTTTCCAAATTCCTTGTTGGAATAATTCCCTGCTCCTTCAGTAATATTGAGAACAATTGAATCTGCTGCTCTTCGAAATTGTGAAGTTAATCCGTATAGCTCCTCCGCGGGAAATTTTTTAAGTGTTGTCCGCACAGTTTTTGTATACACCAACGCTTTTTGATACACAAGCAAGTCTTCGTATTTATGCATTTCTCTTTATCTCAAATACTCAGCTACTCAACGACTTATTGATTCCTCCGTCTCACTCTGAATTTTCGCCGTTCCCCTTTGGGAAGATGCTCCGCGATGCGTTCCATTTCCGTGATCAATTCTTTTTCACGCTCGTACCTTCCGACACGAATGCGGTACAGCCTTCGGCGCCCTTTCACTTTGAAAACGATCACCTGAAACCGTCCTGCTGTTCTCACCATCCGCTCGCGGCCGATATGAATCCATTCGATCTCGTCGAGAGGAACTTCCCGTCGCGCAAATTTATGTTCGAATACGATAGCATCCGATGTAAGCACCAGACGGCGATTCCGAATCTTGTTCAGCAACAGCGTGACGAACGACATCAACACGAAAAATATGATGATGTACAGCGCCGGGTCTTTGAACACGAGCGTGAACTCATCTTCAATAAAGCTGCCGACAATTCCTGCGTACAACAGCAGCGTCAGCAAATAAATGATTGCCTGCTGATAGTAGAAATCAAGTTTGTATTTGAATTCCGACGCCATTGTTTACATTCGTTCACTTGAAATCATGCAGAAACTACGTTTACTAAAGAGCACGTTCGTCATGCCCGAATGTTTTAATCGGGCAACCATTTTGGATTCCCGCTTTCGCGGGACTGACGTTACCCTGGCTTTGATATTTATCTTGCTCAGCTTCAGTTAGTACTCACTAACTCCAAAATTTTTCGCGCAATCTCTTCACCCGCATTCGGCTTGCCGAGCTTACGCGATGCGTCACTCATTGCGGAGCGGCGGCGTTCATCGGCGAAAAGCTGTTTGATTGTATCAAGTATTTTCGCTTCAAGTTCCGAATCGTGAACGATCACCGCCGCATTGTTTTCCATCAATGCCCGTGCATTCATTTCCTGATGATTCGCCGCCGCAGACGGCAACGGAACAAGAATTGCCGGCTTTCCGAGCCTCGTTAATTCCGCGACCGTTGTCGCACCTGCACGCGAAAGAACGACATCAGCCGCCGCGTATGCATATTCAATTGCATCAATGAATGTTCCGGTCCAAACACTGCTCGTGAAAGCCGAGGACCGGATGTTCTCAAAATCTCGCCCGCCGGTTTGCCACACAATTTGAATTCCGCTGTGCACAAGATCGCTCACAATTTTTTCCATTGCGTTGTTGATTGATACGGCGCCGAGACTTCCGCCGAATACGAACAGTGTTTTTTTTGCCGGATCAAGATTGAAGTACCGGATTCCGTCTTCGTGCGAGATCGTTCCCAACACGGCGCGTGTCGGATTGCCGACAAGCACAACTTTTTCTGTTTTTGTTTTCAACCACTTTCTCGTACCATCGAATGTGATGAAAATTTTTGAAACACTCGATGCAAGCATTCGAGTTGTGACACCAGGGTAGCTGTTGCTTTCATGAACGATCGTCGGGATACGGAACAACGATGCAACATACAATACCGGTCCGCACACGTAGCCGCCTGTTCCGACAACAACATCCGGCTGAAACTTTCGGATGAGAAAGAACGATTGCACCAGTGCAACAACGACCTTCAACGGGAACAGCATATTCTCAACCGTGAGACGGCGGTGAAAGCCGCTGATCCATATCGGATGAAACTCATATCCTTGTTGCGGCACAACACGCGCTTCGATTTTTTTCTTCGTGCCGGCAAATGCAATGCGTGCCGCCGGCAAAAGTTTTTTGATCTCATCGGCAATAGCGAGTGCCGGGAAAAGATGCCCTCCGGTTCCGCCGCCAGCAACGAGAATTCGAACATTGTGCCGAGCTTCCACGATTTCAATTTCTTCCAATCAATACACTTTACCGACTGCCGGTTCGTTCAATTCGGAAACGTCGGCACCTTCAACGGCGGTGAGGCGCGGATGCAGATCGGTTTGCGACGAAATGTTGAGCAGTACACCGATAGCAAACGACGAAATCACAATCGCCGAGCCGCCGTAACTGACGAACGGCATCGGCAAGCCGGTTGTGGGAAATAATCCGAGCGTTACGAGCGCGTTGCCCAATGCATACATGACAATCGAACAGGTAATGCCGATTGCAAGGTACCGCCCGAAGTCATCTCTCGCATTTTTTGCGATGCGAAAGCCGCGCAGAAAAATCGTCAGAAATAATCCGAGAAACAGCACCGTGCCGATGAAGCCGTACTCTTCACCGACAATCGAAAAAACAAAATCGCCGTACGATTCGGGGAGAAATAAATCGCGCTGCTTGCTTTGTCCCATCCCGACACCGAGCCATCCGCCGTTGCCGAAGCCGATGATTCCCTGCCAAAGCTGATAATTCGCACGGCTCGGCGTTGCAGTGTTCCTGTCCTTTCCCAGAAAAGTAAGAATCCGCCGCAGGCGGTATTCTGCACTGATCATGTAAACGATGACCACGGGAAGCAAAGCGAGAAGCGACACGGCAATATGTTTGAGCTGCGCACCGCCGATAAATACCATCACCATGCCAAGCACGAAAATGAAAACGCCCGTGCTGAAATTCGGCTGCAGCATGACGAGAACGACCACAACGCCGATCCATAACACGAGAGGCAAAAATCCTGTTTTATAATCGGCGGCTTTTTCTTTCTTCGAAGCGAGCAGTGCGCTGAGATGAAAGATGAGCGCAAAGCGCGCGAACTCGGACGGCTGAAAACTGAAGCCTCCGATATTCAGCCAGCGCTGTGCGCCCTTCACTTCGCCGCCGAGAGCCAACGTAATGAACAGCAGCAGCACACATGCTGCAAGAGCAATTTTTGAAATTTTTTTGTAGTTATGGTAATCAATGCGCATAGCAAGAAACATCGCGGCAATGCCTACCAACACTTTGATAATGTGGCGATCCACAAGATGGCTTGACGCGCCGTATTTTTGCAGTGCCCACATAGACGATGCGCTGTACACCACCACGGTGCTCGCCACCATCAGAAAAAGAACGACAAACAAAATGATGCGGTCAATATGATTGTTTTTTTGAGTCATGTTTGTATCGCCGAGATTCGGTTCGGCGCTTCGCGGAGCGAAGCTCCGCATTACAACTGATGCACCAATTGCTTAAAAATATTTCCGCGCTCTTCATAATCTTTAAACCAGTCAAATGATGTGCACGCCGGCGAAAGCAGCACAACATCACCCTGCCGTGCGAGCGCGGCAGCCGTTTGTATTGTTTCCCTCATTGAAACGATGTTCGGCTTTTCATTGCCGATTGTCTCTATCCGATGCACCGGTACTGTTCCGGCAAACGCTTTCTCGACAATACCGGCAGAAGCACCGGTTGCAACAATTGCACGGACTTTTTTCTTCACGAGTTCTACAATTTTCGAATAATCGTTGCCCTTATCTTTGCCGCCGAGAATAAGAACGATCGGCTCATCGAAGGCAGAGAGAGCGTACTTCACGGCGTCAACCGTTGTCGCTTTCGAGTCGTTGACGAACGAAACGCCGTTCACTTCGCGGACAAATTCCTGACGGTGTTCAACGCCCTTGAAATTTCGTAGCGTTGAGCGGATGGAAGCAGGGTTAACACCCATGAACTGCGCTGCGAGCGTTGCCGCCATCGCGTTCTGAAGATTGTGCTCGCCTTTCAAACTCAGTTCCCGCTCAGACACGATGGGAAATTCAGTGCCGGATATTCTCGTTGTTAACACTCCGTCCCCGACATAAGCACCTCTCGAGCTTTTTTTATGGGTGCTGAAATATAAAATATTCCCTTTTGCTCCTTCAATTTTTTTCCTGCTCCACATATCGTCAGCGTTCACAATCAGCGTGTCTTCCGAAGTCTGGTTCATAAAAATTCTTGCCTTCGATGATGCGTACAGTTCCATCGAGTTGTTGTACCGGTCTAAGTGATTTCGTGTGATGTTCAGCATCACGGCAACATTCGGGTGAAACGATTCGATGAAATCAAGCTGGAAGCTGCTCACTTCCAGAACAGCAACAGTTTCTTCATCAACATCCAGAACGACGGATGAGAATGCCGTTCCAATGTTGCCCGCAACAACATGCTTTTTCTTTGCATCGCTGAACATCCTCCCGAGTAATGTTGTGGTTGTCGTTTTTCCGTTGCTGCCGGTAATGGCAACAATCGGTGCTTTGCAAAACCAGCTTGCGACTTCGAGCTCGCTGACAATGTGAATTCTCCGGCGCCGCGCTTCGAGTACGACCGGAGCGCCGCTCGGAACACCGGGACTCAGCACTACCCATGAACTATCGAAGACGCGTTCAGAATGATTTCCTGTTTCGTATGTAATTCCGGCAGCACGAAGCTCTGCAACACTTTCCGACAGCTTCTCCGCCGATTCCTTATCGCTGACAAAGACCGCAGCGCCGAAATGCCGCAGCAATTGCGCAACCGCAATACCGCTGCGCGCGGCGCCGATAATTGAAATTTTTTTATTTCGAAGCTGAGAAACATCCATCGAATGTCAAATTTCCTATACTCAGTGAAATCAAGCATGCGCCCTTCTACCGAACTTTGAATGTTGCCAAGCTCAGAATCATGAGCATAATTGCGATGATATAAAACCGCATGACAATTTTCGGCTCGGAAATTCCCTCCATCTCAAAATGATGATGAAGCGGCGCCATGCGAAAGACGCGTCTGCCTTCACCGTATTTTTTTTTCGTGTATTTGAAATAGAGCCGCTGAATAATGACCGACACCGTTTCCATAAAAAAAACTCCGCCGAGAATCGGCAGGATCAATTCCTTTTTGATCATGACCGTGATCCCGCCGATAGCACCGCCAAGTGCAAGCGAGCCGGTGTCTCCCATGAACACCTGCGCCGGATAGGAATTGAACCACAAAAATCCGAGTGCTGCGCCGACAAGCGCCGCACAGTACACAACGAGCTCGCCGTTATCTTTCAAGTAAATGATATTAAGATAATGACTGAACACGACGTTGCCTGAAATGTAGCTCAACACAGCAAGTGTCAGCGCAACAATGCCGACAGTTCCTATCGCAAGCCCGTCAAGACCATCGGTAAGGTTAACGGCGTTCGACGTTGCTGTAATAACGAGAATCACCACCGGGATGAAGAAGTACGCGAAATCGAACTCAAGATTTTTGAAAAACGGCACCGTCGTGATCGTGTTCGCATGAATCGAACGAAGCTCCGGCGAGTAATATATGGCAAGACCGAGAACGAGCCCGACAAGGACTTGGCCGACAATTTTGTACCACCCGATCAACCCTTTCGTTTTTTTCTTCACCACTTTCAAATAATCGTCGAAGAATCCGACAACACCGAGTCCCGCCGTGACAAAAATGATCAGCAGCACGTACATATTTTTCAGATCGCCCCACAGCAGTGTCGGGACGAGCACTGAACCGAGCACGATCAATCCGCCCATTGTCGGCGTGCCTGCTTTGCTCAAATGCGTTTTCGGCGCTTCCACTTTCGCCGCTTCGCCGATTTGATGCCGTTTCAACAACGCAATAATTTTTGGGCCGATCCAGAAGCTGATGATCAACGCTGTCACTGCCGCCGCCGCAGAACGGAATGTGATGTAACGAACGACGCCGAACCCCGGCGGATGATACAACCGTTCAAGTATGTTGAATAAATAATAGAGCACGAGCATGCCAGATTTCCGAAGCCTTGAAGACTTCGGAAATCTTCTGTTTATAGTGTTGCGACAACTTCTTCCATTTTCATTCCGCGTGAGCCTTTCACAAGCACCGCGTCACCGGGCGCAAGCTGACGTTGCAGCGAAGCAACCAGAGCTTCTTTCGAATCAAAATGTTCGGCGAATGCAAGCTTCGATGCCTCATGCGTGTAGCGCGTGAGCGGACCGAACGTGAGCAAATATTCGAAGTCAAAGTTTGAAACTTCCAAACCGATCTTCGCATGTTCATGTTCGGCTTTCTCTCCGAGCTCTAACATATCGGCAAGAACAACAATTTTTTTTCCCTTCACCTTCATTGCCTGAAGCGTTTTTAACGCCGCGATCACCGAATCGGGGTTTGCATTGTACGTATCATTGAGAATCGTAATTCCATTACGTGTGATAGTTTCCATTCGCTTATTTGCCGCCGTGAATGTTTCAAGTGCATGGATAATCTTTTTTTCCGGAACGCCGAATTTCGTGCCCACCGCCGCTGCAGCAAGCGCATTTGTTACTTGATGAATTCCGGCAACTGCAAGCCGGAGCTGCAGTATGTCTTTCGGTTTCTTCCGAAAAACCGTGAACGCCGCTGCGCCCGATTCAGCTATACGAATCCGCGCAGCACGAACGTCTACTGCTGTAGATTTTGTCCCGTACCGAAGCGTTCGGCGAAGCTCTTTTCCGGCTTTCGCAAGAAACGGATCG
>JAGWND010000318.1 GCA_028873075.1 Bacteroidota bacterium | reverse complement strand
AAAATAGGGGTGCGTTGCATCACCTTGATTTTCAACCGATTTTAGTTAATTTAGAAAGAAAGAACGTTATGGAGAGATGGTGTTTGGCGTCGTTTCTCAGTCGTCTGAACACCCGGTGAGTTATAATTTCGTTTCGCTTATGTTTAATGTTTTGTTTAGAGGAGTTATGAAGAAAAGATTTTCGATTCCCGTGTTCGCGATTGTTATCGTTGCAGCTTTTTTTGCCGGGATGCAGTTAAACACGCTGATCTCAGGGGATAACATCTATGATCAGCTTAACAAATTCAAGGATGTGTTGAGCCTGACCGAAAAGTACTATGTTGACGATGTTGACACACAAAAGCTAACCGATGCGGCGATCAACGGGTTGCTCAGCCAGCTTGATCCCCATTCAATTTACATCCCCCCGAGTCAGCTCAAGCGCGTGACGGAAGATTTCCGCGGGAAATTCGAGGGCATCGGAATCGAGTTCGCTATCGTCAACGATACAATTACAGTCGTGCAGCCTATCGGCGGCGGGCCGAGCGCGCAACTCGGCATCATGGCAAACGATAAGATTGTGAAGATTGACGACAGCAGTGCGATTGGGTTCAGCAACGATCAAGTGATGCAGCATCTAAGGGGTCCAAAGGGCACAAAAGTTGCCGTTACTATCGTTCGCCCCGGTGTAAAAGAGCCGCTTGATTTTGTGATCATCCGTGATGTGATTCCGCTGTACAGCGTAGATAACGCGACAATGTTGAACGAGGGAGTCGGCTACATCCGCGTCAACCGTTTTTCCGAGACGACGAACACGGAAATGCTCAACGCGCTGCAGAAATTAAAAGAGCAAGGGATGCGTAAACTCGTTCTCGATTTGCGGTATAATCCCGGCGGTTACCTCGATCAGGCTGTGAAAATGGCGGATTTGTTTCTTAACGGCGATACGAAAACCGGCAAGCGGCTGGTCGTGTATACGAAAGGACGCCGCTCGGAATTCGATGAACAGTACTATGCGACGACGAACAGCGAGTTTGAAAAGACTCCGTTGATTATTCTTGTCTCGAACATGACCGCTTCGGCAAGCGAAATAGTTTCCGGCGCCGTTCAGGACTGGGACAGAGGATTGATTGTCGGCGAAACAACGTTCGGCAAAGGACTTGTGCAGCGGCAGTTCGATTTGCAAGATCGTTCCGCGTTTCGGTTGACGATTGCACGCTACTACACGCCGAGCGGCCGATTGATTCAGCGGTCGTATGCAGAAGGCAGAGAAGAATACCAGCGCGAACCGTTCACACGAAAAGAAGTTGAAGGAAATAATCTTACGCACAAAGAAGAAAGGGATTCGACGCTTCCGAAATATCACACAGCCGACGGTAGAACAATTTACGGCGGCGGCGGTATCACGCCCGATTACATCGTCAAACCGGAAGACCTTACCGGCTTTACCGTTGATGTCAGCAGAAAGAATTTATTTTATCTCTTTGATGCAGAATATCTCGATGAACATGCGCTGGAAATAAAAAAGAACTATCCCGATCTCAACGCATTCGATGCGAAGTTCACGATTGACAACCCGATGCTGGCTGATTTCATTTCCTATGTCAAGTCGAAAGGCGTTGACTATAAGGAAAACGATTTTCAGAAAGATAAAACATTCATTCAGGCGCAGTTGAAGGCGTACATCGCCCGTAATTTTTGGGGAAATGACGGCTGGCTTCGTGCCATGTTCACAATGGATAATCAACTGCAAAAAGCGCTTTCTCTCTTCCCGGAAGCGGAAAAGATCGCAAAGCTGAACTGAATTGAACGATGACGGAGTGCTGAATCAAAGCGGAAAGTCTATGTCAGTGTTACGGAGGAGAACGCGGACGAGCTGTTTCTTTTTCATCATTTTTAATTTCATCGTTCTGCAGCCTGTTCACTCTGATACACAAGAGGCGCAGCCGCCGGAGACGTCAACTGCCGCGGACGGCGGGCACGAAAGAATCTTTGTAGCCGGAGAAGAGCTGACGTATGAAGTGAGCTATTCCATTTTTACGCTCGGCACCGTCAAGATTCAAGTGCTCGATCAGACCGTGAAAAACGGGAAGATAGTGTACAGAGCAAAAGCCTTGATAGACTCTCACACGAAAATTCCGTTTGTGAACCTCCATTACGTCTTTTATTCTGAAAACGATACCGATTTTTATTCTCACTATTTTTCCGGAATGG
>JAGWND010000089.1 GCA_028873075.1 Bacteroidota bacterium | reverse complement strand
AGTGATTGGTGGTAACGCATTTACATCGCTTTCAAAATATATCCAAATGATGAGGGAAAATCAAACTTCGGTAGTGTTGCAGTTTGATAAGTTTGGATCAAAAACGAATGTCATGCCAGCCCCGTGTCAAGCACGGGGTAAACTCCAGCTGGCATCCAGTGCTCAATTTTCCGGATTCGGGCTTTCGCCGGAATGACACAGATGCGAAACTGTAACACTACCCGAATCTCCATCAACTTGATTAAGTGTTTTACTTTAGCTAATTTAATCACTGTTATAAGCTGATTTTTATGATAATGTATGTGTTCAAATTCCTTCCGTAGCTTCAATTGACCTCATGGTATCCAAAGAAACGCTAGAATCCAAAGTTGTTCGTTTACAACATTACGGCTGGGTTGCCGTTGGGGCATGGACTGCCTTTCTTATTTTTTCTTTTGAATTTGATTTGTCCACCATGAAAAGGGGAGCCATGCTTGCCGCAGCGTGGCATACTGCATTGTGGATTGCCGGGGTTGCAGGGATCGTTGTCGGTAAACGTAAGATGCAAAAGAGAATCCGCGAGCAAGCCGCAGCAGAGGAAGCGCGCGCGAAATCGGAAAATGAATTGCAGTACCAGAAGCATTACCTCGAATCGCTTGTTGCAAGCTCGCCGCTTGCAATCGTTACGCTCGATATGGAGCGGAACATCCGGCAATGCAATGAGGCGTTCGAGAATATCTTCGGGTACACTGCGGTAGAGGCAATCGGAAAAAGCCTCGACGAGTTGATTGTCCCCGTAGAGAGAAGACAAGAAGCACAGAAACTGACACAAGCATCATATTACGTTGACAAGATTCACACCGAGCTTGTACGGCGGAGGAAGGACGGCTCTTTCATTGATGTGGAAGTTCATGCGAAGCCGATTTTCATGGACGGCGTTCAAATCGGCATTATCGCTCAGTATATAGATATTTCCGGCCGCAAGCGCTCGGAGGAAAAAATTCAGATGCTCGGGCATGCGCTTATGAGCATTTCCGAATGTGTCACTATTACCGATGTCAATGACCGGATTATTTTTGTCAATGATGCCTTTCTGAAAACGTACGGCTACTCCGAACAGGAAGTGATTGGGAAAGACAAGACGATGGTTCGCTCGCCGGAAAACGATCCTCATGTAACGAAGCAGATTCGATCGGCAATATTGGCGGGCGGCTGGCACGGCGAGCTGCTCAATCGTAGAAAAGACGGTACTGAATTTCCCGTCTATCTTTCAACATCGGCAGTACGCGACGACCGCGGCGAGATCGTGGCAGCGGTCGGCATTGCATCCGATATCACGGAGCGGAAAAAAACGGAAGAAGTCCTTGCTCGCGAGCGTAATCTTCTGAGAACATTGATTGACAACCTGCCCGATCTGATTTTCTTTAAGGACAAGGAAAGAAGATACCTTCTCAACAACATTTCACATTTACGATCAATGGGAGTAAAACGGCAGGAAGATGTTTTGGGGAAAACAGATTTCGAATTTCATCCCCGTGAACTTGCCGAACAATACTCCGAAGACGAAGAGCGAATTTTGAGCAGCGGCAAAGGTATGTTCAATCGAGAGGAGCGTGCCTTTCACCAAGAACTCGGCGAAGAGCGCTGGCATCTTACAAGCAAGATTCCTTTGCTGGAGACGAACGGAGATATAGCCGGGATTGTCGGCATTGCGCGCGATATTACGGAGCGGAAAGGGGCTGAAAATAAATTGAAGGAGTCTGAAGAGAGATTTCGGTCCGTGTGGGAAGATTCCTCGGACGGCATGAGGCTCACGGATGAAAAAGGCATCGTGTTGAATGTGAACCGCGCATTCTGTGAGATGATGAGTGTGGAGCAGAATGAAATCATCGGGAAGCCGCTGTCTGCCGTCTACGCTTCTTCTGCACGTGAGAACGTGATGAAAAAAATTACGCAGCGGTTTGCAGCGGAAGATATTCAAGCGCATATGGAGCGCAGTCTTCTTCTGCACAACGGCAAAACGATTACGGTTGAAGTTTCGAACTCGGTCATTGTCCTGGAAAACGGGCAATCGGTGCTGCTGAGCATTTTCCGCGACGTGACAGAGCGGCATAAAGCTGAAGAGAAAATCAAAGAACAGATAAAAATTATTGAAGAACAGAATGTCGAGTTGGCGAAGGCGCACGACAAGGCCATGGCAGCGACCAAAGCGAAAAGCACGTTCCTTGCGAGCATGTCGCACGAACTACGGACGCCGCTCAATGCGATTATCGGCTACAGCGAAATGCTTCTTGAAGAGATTGAAGACGAAGGCGAGACACGCTACCGCGACGATTTAGAAAAAATTCGTCTCGCAGGGAAGAATTTGCTCGGTTTGATCAACGAGGTTCTCGACCTTTCAAAAATTGAAGCGGGAAGAATGGAGCTGTTTCTCGAGCGCTTTGATATGAAGACGCTCATCAATGAAGTCGCCGTAACCGTTCAGCCGCTGATGACGAAGAATGAAAATACATTTGTGCTGAATATCGGTGAGGAGGTCGCTGCCGTTCATCTCGATATAACGAAGATCCGGCAGATTCTTTTTAATCTCATCAGCAACGCTTCGAAGTTTACGCAAAAGGGAACAATTACACTCGAGGCTGGCGTGCGGCGTTCATCGGACGGCGCCCGGATCGTGTTGAAAGTTTCCGACACAGGCATCGGTATCACAGAAGAACAAAAAGCGAAATTGTTCAAGGAATTTTCCCAGGCAGAAGACTCTACCACACGGAGGTACGGCGGCACCGGACTCGGTTTGGCAATCACAAAGCACTTTTGCGAAATGATGCACGGCTCCATCGAAGTTGAAAGCGTGCCGCAGAAAGGAACGACGTTCATCGTTATTTTGCCCCAGAGCCTTGAAAGTACAGGTCCGGAAACCGTTTCTGAAACGACTGCCGCGAAAACTGAAAAATTCGTGCCTGCGGGCCAAGCCGTGTTGGTTGTGGATGATGATGCGAGCGTTCGCGATTTGCTGCAGCGTTTTTTGACGAAGGAAGGATATCTCGTTGAATGCGTTGCAAGCGGCGACGAAGGGTTGAGTCGGGCAAGAAAGCTTCTCCCTATGGCGATCATTCTTGACGTGATGATGCCGCACAAAGACGGCTGGGCTGTGCTGCAGGAAATTAAAAGCGATTCTGCGTTGAAGTCAATACCCGTCATCATGTACACGATGGTGGATGAGAAAAATTTCGGTCTTGCCATCGGAGCGAACGAGTATCTCATCAAACCGGTGAACAAAGAAAAGATACTGCAAGTGCTGGAGAAGTTTAAACACCGTATCACACGCGAGTACATTTTAATTGTTGATGACGATCCTAATCTCTGCGATATTGTACGACGAACGATAGAAAAAGAAGGGTGGGCCGTTCGAACGGCGGAGAACGGCAAAGTTGCTTTGTCATTGCTGGAGCGCGCAACTCCCAGTGTGGTGTTCTTAGATCTCATGATGCCCGTGATGGACGGCTTCGAGTTTCTTTCTATTCTCGAAAGCCGCAGGGCATGGGGCCACATACCGGTTGTCGTTGTTACATCGAAAGACCTCTCGAAAGAAGAGCGCCGGCGTCTGGACGGCAGCGTGAGGAAAATAATTCAGAAGGGAGACTTTACGCCGGAGAAACTTTTGAAGCATCTTGCAGAATTAATTCCCCGTCTTGCACACCCATCATAACAACTAACAATAGATAGTCATGACAAAAATTCTTCTCGTGGAAGACAACGAAACCAACCGCGATATGCTGGCACGCCGGCTTACGCGCCGTGGATTCACAGTTGTTGCTGCTGTTGACGGCGAGCAGGCAATTGCGATGGCGCGGTCTGAATTGCCGTCACTTATTTTGATGGATATGAGCCTTCCTGTGCTCGATGGATGGGAAGCAACGCGCCGTATAAGAAACGATGCCGCGTTGAAAAACATTCCTATCATCGGGCTTACAGCGCATGCGATGAGCGGGGATAGGGAACATGCCTTGGAAGCCGGCTGCGATGACTATGCAACCAAGCCGATAGATTTTGAAAAATTGCTAGGGCTTATCGCACGCTTTACTGCGCGGTAGTAGGAGCGGCCTTCGTGTCGTCATCGCGGCCATACCGCCGAGATAAAATCTGCGGCTGCCGTCTTATTCGGCACTCTTGAAGGGGAGGATAATGATGAACGTGGTGCCGCGCTGCAATTCCGAGCTTACCGTGATTGTCCCGCCATGCGCCTCAATAATTCCCTTGCAAATCGGAAGTCCGAGCCCTGTGTGTGCGCCTGCCCGCTTCGCTCCTGCCGTCATAATGCGGTTCTTGTCGAACAACATCGGGATATCTTCGGGCGGGATACCGGCGCCGGTGTCCGCAACGGTAATGATCACATTCGACGCGTCGTTTCTTTCTCCGAGGCGAGCCGTGATTGAAATTGTTCCTTTGGGATCAGTGAAGCGGAGCGCGTTGTCGAGCAAATTTGAAAAAACTTCTTCCAGCAGTTCTGTGTCTGCAAGAAACATCGGCGTGGAATCCACATCAACAACGATCTCGATTTCTTTTTGCTGTACGAGTTGAGCGAAATGAGCGCGGCTTTTTTCGATGATGGGGCGGAGGAGAACCGGCTGCCGAAGCACGTGCAGCGTTCCCGCTTCAATGCGAGAAACCTCGAGAAAGTCGCGAATGATTTCGAACACGATTCCGGCTGCTTCGCCGATGCCGGTGATCATCTCAAAATCTTCCGGCGGAATTTTTTCTTTATCTTCTTTGAGGAGCTCGACGTAGCCGGAAATGCCGGAAAGCGGTCCGCGCAAATCGTGAATGATCATGTAGTTGAACGATTCCCGAAGCGTGCGGAGGTCTTTTTCTGCTTTCGCGCCACGGAGAATTGAACGGATGCGCGCGAGAAACTCCTCGCCGTCGATGGGCTTTGCCCAGTACTCTGTCCCGCCGAGCCTGTATCCCTTCTCGATGTTTTCCGGCGTTGTGTCGTGCCCGGTCAAAAATACGATTGGTACATAGCGGAGATGCGGAAGCTGCCGCAAACGGGTAATCGCTTCGTAGCCGTCAAGCTCCGGCATGAAGACGTCGAGAATGATAAGATCGGGAAGGTTTTCTGCGGCAACTTGAACGCATTGCAGCCCGTCGGTTGCCGAAAGAACGGCGTAACCGTTTTCCTTCAGGATCATTTCGTAGAGCTTCACCGCTGCAAGATCATCATCGGCAACGAGGATGGTTTCTTTTTTCAATGCAATCTCTGACATGTTTGCTTTGAGTTCATGGATGTTGAAAATTGCTCATTGAACATTGCTATTCTCACGATACAATTTCTTCGCGTCCTAGCGGTTGAGCAAGTTTTTCATCCGAACATTTCCTGTTCAACTTCCTGAAAAATAATATGACCGATCGTGATGTGTCCTTCCTGAATGCGCTGCGTGTCGTCGGAAGGAACGATGATGGCGAGATCAACAAGGTCTTTCGATTTTCCGCCGTCTTTGCCCAGGAAGGCGATCGTCGTCATGTTCTTTTCCCGCGCTTTCGCGAAGGCGTTGTTTACGCTTGCGGAATTTCCGCTTGTGCTGATGCCGATGAGCACGTCCCCTTCGTTGCCGAGCGCTTCAACCGAACGTGCGAACACGTTGTCGTAACCAAGGTCGTTCGCGCCGGCGGTAAGATTCGACGGATCGGTCGTCAGTGCAATTGCCGGCAAACCGGGCCGCTTGAGGTTTGGAGCGAGGCGAATAACGAATTCTGCCGCGAGATGCTGCGCGTCGGCGGCGCTTCCGCCGTTGCCGCATAACAGAATTTTTTTCTTTCGATTGAAAGCAGCGATGATCATGTCAATCGCTTTTGAAATATCGCCGCTGCACGCTTCGGCAATTTTGTTTTTGACATCGGCACTCGCCCTCAGCGAATCCTGAATGAATGTCTGACGATAAACGATGGTTAACGGAAGATGCGCCATACGAAATGAAAAATTAAAAATGAAAGAATCATGTTACTCGCTTTGCAAAAAACTCCAAAAATAATAAGACCGTCATGCCCGAATGCTTTTGTCGGCATCCATTGTAGAGGTTTACTGTGAATAAATTCTCCGCGGCGAATGAATTGCCGAAGCGAATTTTTTGATCAGCGCAGGCGATCCGTTTTTTTCCAGCACCGTTCCGGTAACGATGAAGCTTGCGCCTGCGCTCACTTTGCGCTGAGCTTCGTCGGGTGTCGAAATTCCACCGCCGACAATCAGCGGAACTGAACAATTCTTTGCAACTGCAGAAATGATTTCCTCGGGCACGGATTGTTCCGCTCCGCTTCCTGCTTCGAGATAAATCAATTTGAATCCCAAATACTCTGCGGCAAGCGCGTGTGCCACGGCGATCTCCGGTTTATTGCGCGGGATCGGTTTTGTGTTGCTCATGAATTCCGCCGCAGTGATTTTTCCCGAATCAATCAGTATGTACGCAGTTGAGATTGCTTCGAGGTTCAATCGCTTGATGACAGGTGCGGCAAGCACCTGACTTCCGATCAAATGTTCAGCATTGCGCCCGCTGATCAGCGAGAGAAAGAGGATCGCATCTGCTTCTTTCGAAATTTGCTGAATGCCTCCGGGGAAAATTATCACCGGTGCGCTCGTATGTTTCTTCGCCGCTGCAATCGTGTTGTCAAACGTTCCGTCAAGCAGCAAACTGCTGCCGATGAGAA
The DNA here is from genome assembly GCA_028873075.1 of Bacteroidota bacterium. Classification (GTDB taxonomy): domain Bacteria; phylum Bacteroidota; class Ignavibacteria; order UBA10030; family UBA8401; genus JAJYOI01. The sequence goes on along the minus strand of JAGWND010000089.1, from coordinate 5,563 downwards.
AACCGTCAACTCCTGCTGCGGTTGCCGCACCGACAAAATCCGGAATATCGTTTCCGTTGATTTTGTCGGGATCAATCAATACAAGGTACGCCGCACCTTTTGATTTCGATGTTGAGAGAAGTTTTTCGTAGATGGAAGAAGCCATTGTGGAACAAGTTATAGTTTTTTCTTTTTATTCCCAACAGGTTTGTGCGTTGCGTTGTACGATTTTTTTTGTTCTCTGAACAAGTCGAATTGCCCTTTCACCGTTTGGTATTGTCTTTTAAGGTGAAACCTTCTGACAATATGATCGGGGATAGGAAGTAATGTCAAGTTTTTCGGCTCCACTTTAATCGCCCCAGAGCCGTAACTTTTTCCAACAAGATGTAAATTTCTAATCGTATCAGAATGATTTAATGCCTGCCACAAATTGTGGACATAAATTTCATCTTCGTATAGAGGATAAACACAAAGGAATCCTGTTAACGGAACGACACCGGCTTCATTTTTGACAAAACGCGAATTTCTTCTTCCGAGATAAGCGAACAAAAGTGGAGGCACTTTTCGCTGTTCCATTTTATACCACGGTGTTCGTTGTTTTATCAATGGGCGGTTGAGAAGTCCTGATTCTTCGCCTCTTCGGATGTAATCTACAATTGATTTGGGTAAGTTTTTCTGTCCATTCAAAGCTAAAAGTTGTGTGGGGCGCTCTTTTTTTTCAAGCTCTTTTATATCTTCTTTTCTTAGGATGTTTCCGGTAACATCTTTTGTTCTTCCAACGGCGGTTATAAAATATTCTTCAGGGAGATTAAGCGCATGAATTTGTTTTTTAGTTAAGAAGAAAAATTCATTCGCACCAGTTGCAATTCCCCGCATCACTGTAGCAAAATCTAATAGATGGTATTGAGAGGGTAATTGATTGTGCGGTGAGCGAGATAGGCCGGTTTTCAATGCTTCAGATAAATCACGGCCAACTATTTCTAAAGAGCTAAAATGCTGTTTGTTAAAATTTGATGCAACGAATTCTCGTAAATCAGTTGAATAGGGAAGAAAAGACTTCACCCAGAAGAAATTTTTCTGAGGAGTAGAATTTTTTATAAAGAAGATGAGTGCGTTTGTATCTACGTTTGGAAAAGGTGTCGCCTTCTCGTCGAATGCTACAACGCACTCCAAGCAAAAGTTTTCAGTTATCCATTTCCATAATTTTTGTGCAAATGTTCCTTCACACGTATCTGCCGACATAATGAATGCAAGACGCCCGCCTTTTTCAAGATGGTGAAGCGCCTGCAAAAGAAAGTAAACATGGTATCCGGCTCTTCCGTCAATTGTGTGCCCCATGATTTTCACACACAGTTGCCGCAAGTAGAGTTTTGTTTGCTTGTCAATTCTATGATGTCTGATATAAGGTGGATTTGCAACGATTGCTTTGAATTTTTTTTGAGGAGGGTTTTTAATAAAGTCTCTTTGTTCAACATCAGCGATTGGGTTTTTGTAGATTACATCTTGCAAAACTTCACTATCGATGTCGATTCCGTAAAATTTTTTATCGTGAAACTTCAAATGAAACAAAGCATTTAAAAAAACACCTCTACCTGTTGCAGGATCGAAAATTTCTATTGAACCTTTTGCAACATACGCTACCATTGCTTCGGCAATCCAGCTTGGCGTCCAGAACTGCCCCTTCTCACGAAGCTTCTCACGCTCGTTCCAATTTGTCGGCAACTGCTGATGGATTTTTGTGGTGTTCACTGTATGCCCTCCAAAAGGTCCAGCGCTTCTTTTGTGAACTGAAGTGATCCGCCTTCAAACTTCACGTATGGTAAAATGTGTCCGTTTTTATCTTGGACAAAGTCAGGTGCAAGTTTAGGTTCTTCTGTGGAAATTGCTAACGGATAGGCGTAATGGTAGTAGTACTTATAAATAATTTTCTTCGTAATTGCGCCGCCCGGTGCTTGAAAGATTTGGATGGTTGGTTCGATGAGCCCTTTACGAATTAATTTTTCGGCATCATTGAAAGCAAGTCCGTAGGCGCGATCATAGAACACGTGCCAGATGTGAATGGGAATATTATTTTTTTTCTCCCATCGCCTCAACGGTTTACGATCTTCCTCTTTAATGATGACGGTCGGCAGAACTGCATTCTTTTTTAACCCAAGCTTTCCCTTTAATCGCTTTTGAGGAGTCAGTTCAGAATGAAAGTCGGGCATTTTTTCTGCAACCCACAAAGAGTTTTCGCATTCAACTGCAATCATTGCACGTTTGATTAGATTCTGCAAGTCTTTTTCAGGAATAAATGGAAGTTGCTTAAGCCCGCCGATTGAATTTACAAAAGTATCTACTTCAGGTTTTTCTTCAATCTTGAAAACGAGTAAATCAGGTCGCTTAACATTGCCGAGTCCTGCAGTTTCCAATTTTTCAAAATATAATTCAAATTCTCTTACGTTATCCGTTGGTGCGGTTCCGCTCGGCCCGTACGGTATAGCAAAGAACTTTTTCGTTGTTGCTGCCGCCTCAATTAAGCGATGTTCGCTCCACACGCCTTGCGACCAGCGCATTAAGAAATCGCTTCCTCTCAACCTCCGAGGGTTAAGCAAAAAATTCTGCCACAGAATTTCATTGATGCCGCGCAGCTCGAACAGCAGATTTTCTTCAGAGACCGAGAGTATGTTTTCGAAAGGATGCGTTTTATTTTTGATCATGCAGAATGTGGGTTTGAAAACAGCATTCACTTTTGAAATCAATTTACCATCTTCTAGCCATTTCGGGAAACTGTTTCAGTGCTTCATCAATTTTTGAAACATCTTTTCCGCCCGCTGTTGCAAGATGCGGTTTGCCGCCTCCGCCTCCGCCGACTGTTTTTGCCACGGCGCCGACAATTTTTCCTGCTTGAATTTTTTTCGTTTTGAGCAAATCGTCGCTGACAACGCACACGAGCGCAACTTTGCCATCAATCACGGACGCGAGCAGTCCGACACCGCTGCCAAGTTTTGAGCGAAGCGAGTCGCCTAACGATTTCAACGCCTCCATATCGCTGGCATCAACTTTTAATGCTACAACTTTGAATCCGTTCACTGACGATGCGTGAGTAATCGCTTCGTCAAGATTCGATGCAGCAGATTTCACTTTAAATAGTGCAAGCTCTTTTTCAAAAGAACGTTTCTTTTCTGCAAGCATTAAAATATAATTTTCGAGAAGTGAAAAACGGCGCGCCTCTTTGCCAAACCGTTCGCGAAGTTCTTCTGTGTTGATAGAAACGGGAATTTCTGGAACATCTTCAAGCTTTCGTAATTCAATATCAAGGTTCAATACATCTTCTTTTGCAAGTGCTGAAGAGCCGCTGCTTGCAGCCGTCAGTTCTTTGTGCAGCGATTGAATTTCGTCCACAATCTGGTACGCATATTCGATCCGCTCGCGGTACGTTTTGTTTTGAAACTTGAGATATTCAAGGGCGTAATCATTTGTGATAGCTTCGATGCGCCGTACACCGCTCGCGCTGCTTGCTTCAGAAGTAACTTTGAAGAAGCCGATCTCGCCGGAATTCTTCACGTGTGTACCGCCGCAGAATTCTTTGCTGAAATCTCCAAACTGCACCACGTTCACTTTGTCGCCGTATTTGTCTCCGAAGAACATCAGTGCGCCCATTTTTTGCGCCGATTCAAACGGAATATTGCGGTGATGCTGAAGCTGGATATTTTCTTTTATTTTTTCGTTGACAATGTTTTCAATCTCGCTCAATTCTTCGGGCGAAACCTTTGCAAAGTGTGCGAAGTCGAAGCGCAAATGATTCGGCGCGACAAGCGAACCGGCCTGATGCACGTGCGTTCCGAGAACTTTTCTCAATGATGCATGAAGTAAGTGCGTTGCTGTGTGATTTCGCATGATGGAAAGGCGGCGAGGTTTGTCAACTTTCGCCGCAACAGATTTTCCGATCAACTCGTGCATTTTTCCGGCAACTCTGTGAACAAAAACGCCGCCGTCCTTTTGCGTGTCGAGAACATCGAAGGTGTGATTGCCATACGCTAGCGCGCCCGTGTCGCCAACTTGTCCGCCGGATTCTGCATAGAACGGTGTCGTATCAAGAACAACATACGGAATTTCTACAGCAAGAACTTTTGCTTCACCTTCCAATCCATCGTAACCGAGAAACGTCGTTGCGGAAAGGGAAGAGGTCTCGATGAATTTTTCTCCTCCGGTGAAAGCTGCAGCTTTCGCTGTTTCGCGGGAGCGCTCTTTCTGTTCTTCCATCAACGTGTTAAACGTTTTGACGTCAACGCTCAAATTGCGCTCACGGCAGAGCAGTTCAGTCAAGTCCAGAGGAAAGCCAAAGGTATCGTAAAGTTTGAACGCAACGTCGCCGGGAAAAATTTTCGACCCGTTTAGTTTCTTCGCTGCATCTTCAAAAATTTCCAGTCCGCGGTCGAGCGTTTGGTTGAATCCTTCTTCTTCACCTTTGATAACGCGCTCAATATGCTTTTGGTGCTCGACAATTTCCGGGAAAACATCGCCCATTGTTTCAACAAGCGTCTGCACGAGATGGAACATGAACGGCTCGCGCAGTCCCAAATTCCTTCCGAAGCGTGCCGCGCGGCGGAGAATGCGCCGCAGAACGTAGCCGCGTCCTTCGTTCGATGGAATTGCGCCGTCGCCGATTGCAAACGTCAGCGCGCGAATGTGGTCGGCAACAACGCGGAATGCGGCGTCGTTTTCGGAACTGCTTCGGTTATATTGTTTGCCGCTCAGTTCTGAGATTTTCCTGATAAGGGGCGTGAACACATCGGAATCATAATTCGACGGCGGCGTTTGAAAATTATTTTTCATCGCTTCCATCACAGCGCACACGCGCTCGAATCCCATGCCCGTATCAACATGTTTTGCGGGAAGCTCTTCAAGCGATCCGTCGTTTTTCCGGTTGTTCTGAATGAAGACAAGGTTCCAGATTTCAATGAGCTGCGGCGAGCCGGCGTTCACTATTGAAGCGGGAGAGTTTCCGTTCGGTGTTAAGTCAATGTGAATTTCAGAGCACGGGCCGCACGGTCCCGTTTCACCCATTTCCCAAAAATTATCTTTTTCACCGAAACGCAAAATGTGCGACGGGGCGATGTCGGTTTGCGATTTCCACAGCTCAAATGCTTCATTGTCTGTTTGAAAAACAGTCGCCCACAATCGTTCTTTCGGAAGTTTCCAAACTTCTGTCAGCAATTCCCACGCCCACGCGATTGCTTCTTTCTTGTAGTAATCGCCGAACGACCAGTTGCCTAACATTTCGAAAAACGTGTGGTGGTACGTATCGCGTCCGACTTCTTCGAGGTCGTTGTGCTTGCCGCTGACACGGATACATTTTTGAGTGTCCGCCGCACGAGTGTAATCGCGCGTGCCGGTGCCGAGAAAAACTTCTTTGAACTGATTCATTCCGGCATTGGTAAACAACAGTGTCGGATCGCCGTGCGGAATGACCGGAGCGCTCGGAACAATACGGTGCCCCTTCGAAGCAAAAAAATCTAAAAATGATTGTCGGGTTTCGCGTGATGTCATCATGTTTATGATAATAAATTAAGCGCCTGTAAGGCTCTTAATTTTTTCGATA
>JAGWND010000088.1 GCA_028873075.1 Bacteroidota bacterium | reverse complement strand
GTTCGTGATCCGGAGCGGCATCTTCGATGCGGAGGTTCATCGTTTCCATCCTTCGCTGACCGTATGCACCGAGCGTATTTTTCTCATGAAGATCAATCCGCGGCTTGCGGAGGTCATAGGACACAAGATTCGGTTCCGGCGTGAAGGCAAAATACATCGGCGCTGCACCGGCATCGTACTGTGTCATTGGCGGAAGGCCAAGAATCAGTTCCATCGTCCGAATCATTCCCGACGTCGAATACATGGTATGATCAACGAAATGGTGCTTGACGTAGGGACTGATCACAAGCGCTGTCGAGCGGTGCGCATCAACATGATCGGGACCATCTTGCGCATCGTCTTCGAGGACAAAAATAGCCGACTCGTTCCAGTACTTGCTGTGAGAAATTCTGTCAACGACCATTCCAACCGCCCGGTCGTTGTCGGCAACCATTGCGCGCGGCGAGAGGCTTCCTTTGCGCGTGCCGGCGGTATGGTCGTTCGGCAGCCGGATAATTTCAAACTGCGGAAGCGAATCGCCAGCCTCGTACTGCACAAATTCTTTTTCCCACGCCTGAGCGCGCTCAACATCGGGATACTTCAAATCCCAGCCGCGATAGTCAGGGCACGTTCGCGGCTGCAAACCCTTTGCGGTAACTTTTCCTTCATCCCAAAACTCGCCGTAGTTTCGCAACGAAACGCCGTGACGAATGCAGTTATCCCAAATATAGCCTTCGCTCGGCGAAGCAATGCCTTCTTCTTCAAAGTCATATTCACCGCCGCGTCCGCCATAAAATGTGGGCCATGTTTTCTCAACGTAATCGGTCGCATACGCCGCCATAGACCAGTTGTGCCCGTCCGCGCTGACTTCGGCATCAACATAAAAATTATCGAGAAGAGCAAATTCGTCGGCGATAGCATGCTCATTGGGAGTAACACCAGCACCGAAAAGACATAGCGACGAATCGCCGTTCCCGCGCAAAATGTCGCCAAACACTTGATCGTACGTTCTGTTCTCTTTGATGATATAGAAAACGTGCTTGATCGGCGACGCTTCTCCTTCGTGTACAGGAATCGGGTTATTCGGTTCATGCCGGGGCATTTCCTCCATGTGCGTGAGAGGGGTATTCTGAAACACTTGTGCGCTATAATGCTGAAGTTCTGCGTTTGTCGGCATAGGAATGAACGACAACGTTCCGCGGAACAATCCGCCGATGTACTCGTGGTGAGGATTCGCTTTTGAAGTTTCCCCCTTGCCGTTAGTTACAAGGAGTTCATTGTTCACAACACGCACCTCGGTCGGATACCATCCCGTGGGAATGAATCCTGTTGAACGACTTTGTCCGAATTTTGAAACATCAATGACGGCAAGACAATTGTTATCGGCATTGGCAACGAACAACATCTTGTCATCCTCACTCAGTGCAACGGAATTCGGCGTGCTGCCGTTCAGCGCATTGGGGGAAAGAGAGATAGAAATTGTTTCGATAACTTTGCTTTTATCAAGATCGATCACGGAAACAGAATTATTATTTGCGTTGGCAACGAACAACCGCTTGCTGCTTTTCGTTTCTACCATTTCAGTCGGATGATCGCCGACCGGAATTGTTCTCAACAAGCGGAGCGAATCCGCTTCTACAGCCGCAATTTCTTTTCCGCCCCACACGCTGACGAAGAGCACGCGGCGAACGTTATCGTACACGCAGGAATACAATTCGTGTTTTAATTTCAACGTTAACAGAATTATTTTTCGAGCGCGATCAATTTTATAGACAGAATTATTTCCCTTCGTTACAACAAACAATGTCGAATCATCGCTGCTTACATCTAAGTCTGTTGGAGAGATGTTGTCAGCGGGGAATTTTTTGCCGAGCCGAATTGTATCTATCGCCTCGGCACTGCCGCTGTGCAGCACAAAATGAACGACGGAATTTTCATTTCCTGTTGTCACATAAAATTCATCGCTGTTGTGGAGGAAGCGAACGCCATTCCAGAGCGAAGCCATTCGTATTGTCTGCACATTTTCTTTCTTCACAAGATCAACGACTGAAATCGCTGCGCCGCTTTCTCCGCTGTTCACTATCGCGGCAAATTTTCCGTCGTAAGAAAGATCAATGCCAAGCGGCAAATCTCCGAGCGCAACCGAAGTGCCCGCAGGCGAAAGCTTCCAGCCGTTCGGAAGAAGAATTTGTTCGTTGGAAATTTTCCCGGGCAAACGTAACGGAGCGCCAGCCGTACATCCTGCGAAAAAAATACACAGTGAAAAAAACAAAGGTTTCATATCGCCTTTTCCCTTCGTATGATTCACACCTAATATATCACGGCAAAAGTTTAGTTGAAAGTCACCGCTGATTTTCTTATGTTGACTTAACATGAACGTGGTCAGGCGGCATTTCTGAACTGAAAGAGTTTTTTCCCACAAGGGATTGGCAACACGTGGCGCTTACTTCCAACACGAAAAAGATTCACAAAGAGTTCGAGGCTGAAGCTCTTCCGCACATGGATATTCTCTACAACTACGCCATGCGCATGACCGGTAATCCCGACGATGCGCATGACCTGCTGCAAGAGACCTACCTGAAGGCGTACCGCTTCTGGGACAAGTACGAAAAAGGAACGAATATCCGCGCATGGTTGTTCCGTATAATGAAAAACACATATATCAACCTGTACCGGAAAACAGTGAAAGAACCCGATACGGTTGATTATGATGAGATCAAAAATTTCTACAACACCATCAAGGATGAATCGGCTGATCCGAATGATCTGCAGGAAAAACTGTTTGGTCAGTTACTTGATGATGAAGTAGCCAAAGCGCTTGAATCGCTGCCGGAAGATTTTCGCACAGTCGTCATCCTCTGCGATATTGAGGGCCTGACGTACGAAGAGATTGCTGAATTTGTCGAATGTCCTGTCGGCACTGTTCGTTCGCGACTTCACCGAGGAAGGAAGCTGCTGCAGGGAAAGCTCTTTGAGTATGCAAAGAGCCGCGGATTTATTGGAAAGGATTAGTTGATGAATCAATTTGTACTAAGGATGTGTTGTGAATTGCAGTCAGGTGTATGAGCTTATCAGCGAGGCGGTTGACCACCGTCTTTCTGGCGACGTGATGCGGGAGTTCGAGGCGCATCTCAGCAAATGCGGGAAGTGCTTATCGGAGTTCAAAGCGGAAGAAATGATCAAATCGGTGCTTCAGTACCGGTTACCGCGTGCGGTGATTCCTTCCGAGGTGTACAATGCTGTTGTCGGTGCCCTTGCCCGCGAACAGCAATCCCAACAACGGTCATGGTTTGCTTCTCTTCTAGGCTCGCCGATTCTTAATCCTGCCGTCGCGTTCGTGCTCGTCATAACACTGGCTGTGGGCGTTTATTCATTGTTCAGTACCTCCTCGCCAAAGCTTCCCAACGATAAAAACATCATCTCACAGTCCATAAAGAATTATGCCGCCGTCATCGCGGGCAACATCAAACCGAAAATTATGAGTCATGACGCCGGCGATGTAGAAAATTATTTCAAGAAAGATGTTTCGTTCGATGTCAGCGTGGCACCGACGAACGGCTGCGACTGGTGCGGCGGAGCCCTTTCCGAATTTCACGGCGTGAAGTTTGCGCACATCGTGTACAAATTCGGGGGTGAACACAACGTGCTCTACGTCTATCAGACCGATCTCGAGGAAGCAATGAAAGGGGAAAAAATCGGACTGCCGGCTAAGGCAAAGGATGCATTGAAAAAAACCGGCTGGTATTTCGAAGAAAAGCCCGGCAAATACAATCTTGTGATGTGGAAACAAAAACATACCCTCTGTACCGCAGTCAGCACGATGGGGCGTCAGAAGATGATCGCATTCCTAACAGGCACAGGGGAATAAAGACACCTCATCCTCTTCAAAAAATTCAGGATTCAGCTTCAAGAAAAAATTCCTTACTGATGTTACGCCGGATTAATGGATCAATGGAAGCCATAGTACACAACCCAGTAATCCGGCATTCCGTTATCCCAACTTTTAAATCCCTACACGAATGCGCTCGGCAAGAAAGTGCGGGAGACCAGCAGCGATAATTTTTTGGCGGGAAGTTTCAACGTCATATTCGGCACGGACGTGCTCATAACTCCATGAATCGAAATCAAAAACCCCGAAGCTCAAACGCCAATCGCCGTCTCGCGGCTGACCGACCGAGCCGACGTTAATGAGATAACGTTTCCCTTTCTCAACAACGTGCATGCTTCCGTCCTCGCAATAAATTCCGGGAACATGGGAATGACCGATGCAGCACACCTCCGTGCTGAAATACGGGAAGCACTGCCGTGCGTCTTCTTGGGTAAGAACATAATTCCACTCGTGAGGCTCGTTCGGCGAAGCATGGACAAACGTGCATTCTGCCAGCGTTTTCACCAAAGGAAGGCGGGAAAGATATTCTTTGTGTTCTGCAGTGAGATGAGATTCGGTCCATTCAGCAGCAATTTTCGCATATTTCGTGAACCGTTTCAGCCGGGTGCGGTCGAGCACTACCTCATCATGATTTCCGAGAAGTGAAGGAATATTGCGCGAGCGCAATTCGTCAATACACTCATTCGGATTCGCACCGTAGCCCACAATATCGCCCAAGCAGTACGTCGTTTCAATTCCCCGCTCTTCGACGATGCTCAGAGCGGCGGTGAGCGCTTCTAAATTTCCATGAATGTCGGAGATCACGGCAATCTTCATGGAAAAATATAAACAATACCGGAGGGATTTCCAATTTCTGCCCGTTTGCTAAACTGAGAAGGATTCCTTTAGCACAACAAACGATTGTTTCTCTTAAAAATTTTCTTTACATTTTCGTACTTAATCCACAAAATACAAAAACAAACAAGGAGCTATTCTTTATGAAAAAGTCTTTGTTACTAGCCGCCACCGTATGCTGCTTCACAATCGCCGCTAACGCTCAACTTCCCCACTTCGGCGGGAAAATCGGTTTAAATTTTGCCGATTTTCATGGAAGCGATGCTTCCTCTATAGATGGACATGGAACAAGAACCGGACTTGTGGTCGGCGCTTACATGACGTACGACTTCATACCGCTGATTGGCATTCAGCCGGAAGTTTTGTATTCGATGAAAGGAACATCAGGATCTACCCAGGGGGTTGATTACACTTTTTCTGCCAACTACATCGAGGTTCCCGTCTTGCTGAAGTTAAACATTCCGATGGCGCCCGGAACTCCCGTTAAAGTAAATGTCTATGCCGGTCCTGATTTCGCGTTTAATGTCGCTTCAAGCGTTGAGGCGTCGGGTAATGGTCAGAGCCAAACCACCGATGAAAGCAACAATACAAAGGGTTTCGACTTCAACCTCGCTTTTGGAGGCGGAGTCGGTTTCGGGATAGGTCCAGCAACGTTGGGTCTCGACTTGCGGTACAGCCTGGGAACAGGCACAATAGACAAAACAGGAGGCGATATCAAGAACGGAGTCTTTGCCTTGATGGCGACTGTAGGCTTCTAATCCGACAAACGAATATAATTTCACAGCCGTCTTTGTTTAATGTTATCAAGCGGAGACGGCTTTTTATTTTTTTCTCCGACCGTTTGTGCTGGCGGGAAAATTCTATGGTGCCGACGAGATTCACCCCCCATATTTTTCGGAAGTAAAACTCACAGCTCAAAAAGCGTTTGAGTGAGAGACTCACATAAAACTATTCAGCGCTTTCATGTAATTTGCGCGCTCGAATGCAGCGGGATCAGAAATTGCCCTGTGGCTCATGCTGCCGCGCATCTGCTCGAGCGATTCGTATTCGTGCGCAATCATCCACTGCTGCATCTCGTTCAGTACTTTCCGGATATGCTTCGGCCCGAATCTCAAGAGCGCCGAGCACATCATTGCAATGTTGGCACCTACCATCAACATCTTCAGCACATCCTCCCCGCTGTGAATGCCGCTCGACGCCGCGAGGTCTGCCCGGATATTTTTGTGAAGAATTCCGATCCACCGCAGCGGCAACCGAATCGCATCCGGCGAGCTGAGCACGACACTCGGCTCAACTTCCAATGTCTCCAAATCAATATCGGGCTGATAAAATCTGTTGAACAACACCAGACCGTTTGCGCCGTGGTCATCCAAACGCTTTGCCATGTTCACGGGCGAGCTGAAGAACGGCGAGAGCTTCATTGCAACAGGAATCGTTACTTTCGCTTTCACTGCTTGAAGAATTTCAATGTACAACTGCTCAACGTAGCTTCCGGAACGGTTGGGATCGGTTGGAATATAATAGACATTCAGTTCGAGTGCATCGGCGCCTGCTTCTTCGATATTTTTCGCATATTCCGTCCACCCGCCGACCGTCGAACCGTTCAAGCTTGCAATCACCGGAATATCCACAGCGCGTTTAACGTTTTGAATATGCTCAAGATACTCTTCGGGCCCAAGATAATATTCTTCTTTCGCAGGAAAGTACGACATCGCTTCCGCATAACTTTCCGCTCCATAAGAAAGAAAGTGATACAGTTCTTTCGCTTCGTGACGGATTTGCTCTTCAAACAATGAATACAACACGACTGCGGATGCGCCGTAATCTTCCATCGCTCGAATACTGTCCACTGTGCGCGACATCGGGGAAGCAGATGGAACAACAGGATTTTTTAGTCTGAAACCCAAATATGTTGTTGAGAGATCCATGGAATTTCTCCCTTAGCTTTCATAGAAATATTATCATTAAACATTGAGCGTTGAATATTGAACCTTCAGTCCGCTGGAATGACGGAACATTGGAACGGTGAAAGCAGGGCCCGGAAACGGGAAAAAAATTTCATTATTCCAGCACTCCATTTTCCCTTTCTTCCATTTCGCAGACATAAAGTCCGCGCCTACTGTCCGTTCGTCGGAGTATCGAACTTCATCGCGGCAAGCTGCTCGTAAAAACGCCACTTCATGTTCACATCTTCCTGCGCGAGCGCCAACAGCCGCTTTGCTTCTTCCGGAGCACTCTTCGTCAGCATTTTGTAACGGATTTCTTTGTACGCGTACTCTTCAAATTTGATTTTCGGCGCCTTTGAATCCAGCTTGAACGGATTCTGCCCGTGTTTTGCTAAGTCGGGGTTGTAACGAAGCAACGGCCAGTGTGCCGATTCCACGGCGGCTTTCTGGCTTTCCAATCCCAATTCCATATTGATGCCGTGCGCGATACAATGGGAATAAGCAATAATGAGCGACGGACCATTATACGCTTCAGCTTCGAGAAACGCTTTCACGGTATGAAGATCGTTCGCTCCCATCGCGACACGTGCAACATAGACGCTGCCGTACGACATTGCCATTAATGCCAAATCCTTTTTCGCAACAGGTTTTCCGCCTGCGGCAAATTTCGCAACAGCACCGCGCGGCGTTGATTTCGACATTTGGCCGCCAGTATTCGAGTACACTTCGGTATCGAGCACGAGCACATTGACGTTTCTGCCCGATGCAAGGACATGATCGAGCCCACCATAACCGATGTCATACGCCCAGCCGTCGCCCCCCATAATCCAGACGCTTTTCTTGACAAAATAATCTGCGAGGGACAGCAAATGTTTCGACTCATCGGAAGCGAGTTCTTTCAGTTTGTCTTTCAATATTTCAACGCGTGCGCGCTGCGCAGAGATTTTTTCTTCATCGGACTGATCAGCGTTAAGAATCGCACTTGTCAACTCTTCGCCGATTTGCGGCGAAAGCTTCTTCAGAAGCTCACCGGCAAACTCCGTGTGCTTATCAATCGAAAGGCGGAAACCAAGCCCGAATTCTGCATTGTCTTCAAACAACGAATTCGACCATGCGGGACCGCGTCCATCGGCATTCTTTGCCCACGGTGTTGTCGGGAGATTACCGCCATAGATGGAAGAGCATCCTGTCGCGTTCGCGACTACCATTCTATCGCCGAACAACTGCGTCGCAAGCTTCACGTATGGCGTTTCACCGCAACCGGAACACGCGCCGGAAAATTCAAAAAGCGGCTCGAGAAATTGTGAGCCTTTAATCGTGTCAATTTTTGCTGTCCGCCGGTCCGCTTCAGGAAGTGTGAGGAAGAAATCCCAATTCGCGCGCTCTTGTTCGCGAAGCGGCGGCTGCGGCTTCATGTTCAACGCTTTGAGGCGCGTTTCTTTTTTATTCTTTACCGGACAGACTTCAAAACAGAGCTGGCAGCCGGTGCAATCTTCCGGCGCGGTTTGAATGGTGTATTCCATTCCTTCGTATTCTTTTCCGCGGTACGGAACGTGTTTGAACGTTGCCGGCGCTCCTTCAACAGATTTTTTGTCGTACACTTTAATGCGGATCGCAGCATGCGGACAAACCATCGCGCACTTTCCGCACTGGATACAGATTTCCTCGTCCCACACAGGGATCTCGAGTGCAATGTTCCGCTTTTCCCACCGTGCTGTTGCAACAGGAAATGTTCCGTCAACAGGAAATGCGCTGACAGGAAGATCGTCACCGAAGCCGGCGATAATTTTTGCCGTAACATTCTTCACAAAATCCGGTGCTTTTTCCGAAACCACCGGCGGCAATTCAATCGCACTCTCCACGGCGTTCGGCACATGTACTTTGAACAAATTCTCAAGCGTCTGATCAACAGCATCAAAATTCATTTTGACGATATCTTCCCCTTTCCTGCCGTATGTTTTTTTGATGGAGCGTTTGATCGCTGCAATCGCTTCATCTTTCGGAAGCACGCCGGAGATTGCGAAGAAGCACGTCTGCATAATCGTGTTCACTCTTCCCCCCATGCCGGTCTTTGCTGCAACACCGTAACCGTCAATAACATAGAATTGCAATTTTTTCCCGACGATTTGCTCCTGAACAACACGAGGCAGTTTGCTCCACACAGTATCGGCAGAGTATTGACTGTTCAACAGAAACGTCCCGCCTTCTACAAGGTTTTCCAGCATATCAAACTTCTCAAGAAATACCCATTGATGACATGCAACGAAATTCGCTTTCTTGATGAGATATGATGAATGAATGGGACGCGGGCCGAAGCGGAGATGTGATACAGTGGTTGTTCCGGATTTTTTCGAATCGTACACGAAATATCCCTGCGCGTAATTCGGCGTATCTTCGCCAATGATTTTAATCGAATTTTTGTTTGCGCCGACTGTTCCGTCGGAGCCGAGTCCATAGAACATCGCCCGAACAACATCGTCTTTCTCTGTTGTGAATGCCGGGTCAAATTCAAGACTCGTCTGCAAAACATCGTCGTGAATTCCAATAGTGAAATGATTTTTCGGCCGAGATTTTTTCAACTCGTCGAACACTGCATTCACCATTGCCGACGTGAATTCTTTTGAAGAAAGGCCGTACCGCCCTCCAATGATTCGCGGGAACGAAGCTGACGGCATCGTCCCGGCTGCAAGTGCTTCACCAAACGCGGTTACAACATCCTGGTACAGCGGTTCGCCTGATGCACCCGGTTCTTTTGTTCTATCAAGCGTTGCAAGCGCTTTCACTGATTTCGGAAGTGCGTTCAGAAAATGTTTCACAGAAAACGGACGGAACAACCGCACTTTGAGAACGCCGACTTTCTCGCCTTTTTCTAAAAGATACTCCACTGTTTCATGCACAGCTTCCGAGCCGGATCCCATCAGCACGATAACGCGCTCCGCATCCGGCGCTCCAAAATAATCAAAGAGATGATACTGCCGCCCGACAATGCTTGCAAACTTGTCCATCACGCTCTGAACAATGTCAGGACACGCGGTATAGAACGGGTTCACCGTTTCACGTGACTGAAAATACGTATCAGGATTTTGTGCCGTACCGCGCACAACCGGCGCATCAGGAGTCAGACTTCGTTTGCGATGAGCAAGCACAAACTTATCATCAATTATTGCACGGATGTCTTCGAGCGAAAGTTGTTCGATTTTCATCACTTCATGCGATGTACGGAAACCGTCGAAGAAATGGAGAAACGGAACTCTCGATTCTAATGTCGCCGCTTGCGCGATGAGTGCAAAGTCCATCACTTCCTGCACAGAATGAGATGACAACAGCGCGAATCCTGTTGAACGGACAGCCATCACATCACTGTGATCTCCGAAAATTGAAAGCGCCTGCGTTGCTAATGACCGTGCTGAGACATGAAACACTGTCGGCGTCAGCTCGCCAGCAATTTTGTACATGTTAGGAATCATCAAGAGCAAACCCTGTGATGCGGTGAAGGTTGTGGAGAGCGAGCCGCTTTGAAGTGCGCCATGCACTGCGCCCGCTGCACCTCCCTCGCTTTGCATTTCGATAACGGTCGGCACCGTTCCCCAAATATTTTTTTTACCTTCAGATGACCACTGATCGCACCACTCGCCCATGTTGGACGAGGGGGTGATCGGATAAATTGCTATCACCTCGTTGGTTTTGTGTGCAACATACGCAGCGGCTTCGTTACCGTCAATGGTAACATTTTCTCTTGCGCCGGCAGTGTTATTTCCGATTTTTGGTTCAGATAATCGTTCTTCGCTCATCACAATCCTCGTTCCACAATAAAATTAAAAAGCTGGACTGATGGATTGTTGGATTATTGCCCCAAAGGAACTCCTTCGGAGGAAACATTACTCCATCAATCCACTTATTCATCAATCCTTTCGTTCATGTATCAATTTCTTTTTTTATGTCTTCATGGCTAAACAGCTACGTTGTTATTGTGCAAATACCGTGCTACTTTTTGCAACGGAAAACAAACGAAGAGAAAAGAGAGGCAAGCAACGTTTTACCAAGTTTGGGAATGATAAAAAAATCATTCTCAAGAGTGCGATGAATGGAGAACAAATTTCAGGTTTGGGAAAAAGGGTAAAAATCCCCGACGAGATCTAATTCATTTTCGACAACAAATGCCAGACGGCTGAAAAACACTGTCAGACATCGTCAATTTGCGTCTAGCACCTCACGAATTTTCCGAAGAATTTCATTCAAGTCGTACGGCTTGGAAAGGAAGCCGCAAACGCCTTCGGCATTCATGGTTTGAAGAATTTCGGTTTGCATGTTGCCGCTGGCAAGAACCGCTTTGATTTTAGGATTGATTTCTTTCAATCTCAAATAAACTTCATCTCCTTCAAGCTTCGGCAGTCCGATGTCAATCAAGACAAAGGCAATATTCTTGTGTTCGCGTTTGTATAGTTCAATGGCCTGTTCACCGTCGTTTACCGTGAGAACGCGATAGCCTGCATCACCGAGAAATGTTTGCAGGAGTTCAATCAGCTTTTCTTCATCTTCGACAATTAACAATGTTTCGCTCCCGCCGCGAATTGTGCTGTTCCGAACCTGCGGTTCTTGCGCTTCTCCGGAAATATTTTCCACAACAGGAAAGAACAACGTAAACGTCGTCCCCTTTCCGACCTCGGTAGCAACATCAACGAATCCCTTAAGGCTTCTCATCACGCCGTATACAACCGCAAGTCCTAGGCCTGTACCGCGCCCGCGCTCTTTCGTTGTGAAAAACGGCTCGAAGATTCTCGAGCGTGTTGCCTCGTTGATTCCCGTCCCGTTGTCAACAACTTTCAGAAAAACATATTGCGCCGCTTGTGCTTCGGGATGGAAGCGGCGCACTTCAAAGCCTTGCAGGATTCCTGTAGAAAGCATAATGCTTCCGCCTTTTGGCATTGCATCGCGCGCATTGACGCACAGGTTGAGAACGGACTGATGAAGCTGGCTGTGATCGGCATACACTTGTGGAAGTTGTTTTCCGAGATGCAGTTCAAAGATAATCGTCTTGGGGAATGTTTCCGAAAGCATTTTCACGACATCGTTAACGACATCGTTGACATGCACGCGGTCGATCCGCACCGTGGTTTTTTGTGCGAACGTGAGAAGCTGGCGCACGAGTCCCGAGCCGCGCTCTGCGGCGTCACGAATCGCTTCGGCCCACCTCTGAGATTTTTCTCGGTCCGAGGTTTCGCTCATCAGCAACGAGGTATAGCCGACAATGATGGCAAGAATATTATTAAAGTCGTGCGCAATGCCGCCGGCCAGCGTTCCGATGCTCTCCATTTTTTGTGCCTGACGAAATTCGTCTTCCAACTGCTTAAAGCTGGTATTGTCGTACACATATCCTTCGATTTCCACAAGCGTGCCCGCCGTATCAAATGTACCGACGATGTTTTCAATCACAGAGAGCGTCGTACCATCGGTGCGGCGAAGCTCTGCCTCGTGGTAAACCAACATGCGGTGGCGGCGCAGCAAATCGAAAAGATCGTCCATATTCGAAGGGCGCGGAAACAGCGACCGCAAGTTCGATTCAAGCGCTTCATTTGCGGAAGAAAAACCGAAAATGTGCACGAAGGAAG
>JAGWND010000087.1 GCA_028873075.1 Bacteroidota bacterium | reverse complement strand
ATGAAAGCAGGAAGCTGCACTTCAACAAAAAAATTATTGCTGATGAAATAGACATACGGAGAAATTCTATGAGAAAGACACTCTTCGCAATATTGCCGGTTATGTGTGCGGTTTCACTGATCAATTCTGTCTATGCCGACGACGGTCACCAGCTTTGGTTAAGATACAATCTTATTTCAAACAAACAAAAACTGATTGAATATAGAGAGTTGATAAAAGCAATGGTGATAGAAGGGGAATCACCGACAATGCAAGCTGCGAGGAAAGAAATACAGCACGGATTGAAAGGATTGCTCGGTGCGGCAATTCCGGAGATCGAAAAGGCGACCGAAGATGGTGTGTTATTGATCGGCAGCTACCCCGAGGAAGTTTTCACAAAGAATTTTACGTCGTTTCAAAAAAATAATTTGAAGGATGAGCTTGAGAAAACAGGCAACGAAGGTTTTGTCATTCAAGATGCAGAAGTCAATGGAAAGAAAATCATTGTTATTACCGCTAACAAGGACATTGGCGTGCTCTATGGCGTTTTCCATTTCTTGAGATTATTACAGACGAATGAGGATATCTCTGCACTCAAAATTGTTTCTTCTCCTACAATCAAGCTCAGGATATTGAACCACTGGGATAATCTTGACGGTACAAGAGTCTATCCCGGTTGTTCAATTTGGGATTGGCACACTCTGCCGATATATATAAAACGACGATACATAGATTACGCACGCGCTAATGCTTCGATCGGCATTAACGGTACTGTGTTGAACAATGTCAATGCCGACCCGCGAATTATCACTCGCGATTATCTTGTTAAAGTTGCTGCACTTGCCGATGTGTTCCGCTCTTACGGAATAAAAATTTTCTTGAGCGCCAACTTCGCTTCGCCCGTAAAACTGGATAGTATAAAAACGGCAGATCCGATTGATCCGCAGGTGAAAGAATGGTGGAGGAAAAAAGTGAAAGAGATTTACTCGTTCATTCCGGATTTCGGAGGCTTTCTTGTGAAAGCCAATTCCGAAGGCGAACCCGGTCCCGGTGATTACGGCAGAACGCAGGCTGACGGCGCCAATGTCATTGCCGAAGCGTTACAGCCGTATCACGGGATAGTGATCTGGCGGGCTTTTGTGTACGCGTACAATCCAAAAGACCGTGCGCGTGAAGCGTACGATATCTTCAAACCCTTGGACGGAAAGTTCGCAAGCAATGTGATGGTGCAGGTGAAGAACGGTCCACTCGATTTTCAGCCGCGTGAACCGTTCAGTCCGTTGTTCGGCGCGATGCCTCAAACGCCTTTAGTGATGGAATTTGATATCGGACAAGGGGCGTTAGGCGAAGATGTAGGCTTGACCTATTTAGCCCCGATGTGGCGCGAAACGTTACTGTCCGATACGTATACAAAAGGAAAAGGCTCTACGGTCGCGAAAGTTATTGACGGTTCGCTTGATACTTACAAGATGACCGGCATCGCGGGAGTGTCGAACATTAACAATAGCCTCAATTGGACCGGAAATATTTTCGGGCAGGCAAACTGGTACGCGTTCGGCCGCTTGGCATGGAATTACGATCTCACCTCAAAGCAGATAGCTGAAGAATGGAGCAGAATGACGTTCTCGAACGACACTTCTGTCATACGTCCGATTGAAGTAATAATGATGGCGTCGCGAGAGAATGTTGTCAACTACAGAGACCCGCTCGGGCTCAATATGTTGGGCGGATGGAGTGTTTATCATGGACCATGGGTGAACAATTCAGTGCACGCAGATTGGAATTCTCCGTACTACCACAGAGCCGACAGCATCGGGATCGGGTTTGACAGAACAAGGACAGGAAGTGATGCCGTAGACCAGTACTATCCTCCGGTCGCCGATGAATTTAATTCTCTTGCTGCTTGTCCTGAAAAGTACCTCCTCTGGTTTCATCACGTGCCATGGAATTACAGGATGAAGTCTGCCAAAACTCTCTGGGACGAGCTTTGCTATCATTACTATGAAGGAGTTGAGGGCGTCGAAGAAATTCAGAAGGCGTGGAATTCTTTGAAAGGAAAAGTTGACGAGGAAGAATTCAATTCAGAGCGGATGCTTCTGGATATTCAGCACGACGATGCAATCAGCTGGCGAGACGGCTGCGTGTTGTACTTCCAGACATTTTCAAAATTGCCGATTCCACCCGGATTGGAAAAACCGGAACATGATCTTGAATATTATGAGAAACATAATCCAAGATAATAAGTGATATTGCAAGTGAGAATAACATGAAAACAAAAGGAATTCTGTTCATGCTTTTATTGAGCATGTATCTATGTGTCGAGGCAGTAGCGCAAACAATGCCCCTTGTCTATGATGTTGAAAACACGGGCGCGAATTGCCCTGTGCCTTATCTGCCTTCATTCAACGAACTGCCGGCAATCGGATCATTACCCGATCCGTTTATGTGGGCTGATGGAAGAGGCCGCATTTCAAACTTTTTCGATTGGCGGTACCGGCGTGCTGAGATCGGTACTCAGATTCAAAATTATGAAATAGGCGTAAAGCCGCCTCGTCCCGACAGCATCACTGCTACCTACTCCAATGACACACTTAAAGTGTATGTTACAGTGAACAGTCAAACGCTCACGTTGACTTCAAAGGTTATTTCGCCGGCTGGGAGCGGTCCATTTCCCGCTGTCATCGGTATAAATTTTCCCACCGGCAGCATACCCGATAGCATCTTTAAGAATCGTAATATTGCGGAAATCGCATACACGCATAATCAAGTAACGACGTACGGTAACCCTCAGACGACGGACCCCTATTACCGGCTTTATCCTTATCTTAACCCTACGAACACGGGACAATACAGCGCATGGGCTTGGGGAGTCAGTCGAATAATTGACGGGTTGGAACTGGTTCAAGATTCACTCCCCATTGATCTAAAGCATATTGCCGTTACCGGCTGCTCCTATGCCGGCAAGCTCGCGCTCTTTGCGGGGGCGTTTGACGAGCGTATCGCGCTTACAATTGCCCAGGAGTCGGGCGGCGGCGGCGCAACGTCATGGCGATACTCGCATGCCAGTGCGGGTACCGGCGTTGAGGAAATAGATAATACGGATTATAATTGGTTTATGGACTCGATGCACCAGTTTGCCGGAGACAATGTTTATCGTCTTCCGGAGGATCATCACGAGTTAATGGCAATGGTAGCGCCGCGCGCGCTGTACGCTACTGCAAATCCGGATTATACATGGCTGTCGAATCCGTCGTGCAACGTTGCGAGCAAGGCTGCTCAGAAGGTTTACGAAGCTCTTGGAATATCCGATAGGTTCGGCTTCTCCATTGTCGGCGGACATTCACACTGCCAGGTTCCAAGCAGCCAAATACCTGAAATCGTAGCCTTTGTTGACAAGTTTTTGCTTGGCAAGGAGAACGTAAACACGAGCAACATCTCCGACAGCCCGTATAGTATAGACCTGTCCTCATGGATTCCATGGACTACCCCGACACTCTCCAACGATACTTCCTTTTTTGGAAAGACCATGTTAGTGTACCCTCCCGATTTTCAAAAAGATTTGGATACGACCGTTACCT
The DNA here is from genome assembly GCA_028873075.1 of Bacteroidota bacterium. Lineage (GTDB taxonomy): Bacteria > Bacteroidota > Ignavibacteria > UBA10030 > UBA8401 > JAJYOI01. The sequence continues at coordinate 8,754 of JAGWND010000087.1, read as the reverse complement.
TTAAATGGAACAAGGCGGGCGGAGCTGAAAAGTATTCTTTCCAAATTTCAAAAGATCCGACTCTTAAAACTGTTGACAAGAGTGATACAACAACAGATACGGTAAAAACTATCACCGGCTTGTTAGAAGGCAAGCAATATTATTGGCGTGTGCAAGTGATAAGCACTGTCGGTCCGGGTCCCTGGAGCGATATCTGGCATCTAAGAACGTCAATACCTTTACCAGCTATGCCGGAATTGGATTCTGTTGCTCCGTATCCCGGGCGTGATGGCTGGTTTAGATTTACATGGAACAAATCAAAATACGCTGATCAATATTTAATCCAAACATCTGTTGATACAACCTTCGCTTCCGTTTTCGTAGCAGGTTCAACATCGGATACAACCAAAGTTTTATCGGGGTTTTCAGCAGGACAACAATATTACTGGCGTGTGCAAGCAAGCAATATTGAAGGCGCAGGTCCCTGGAGCAATGTTTCGAGTTTTCCCGAAGCCGAATCTGGAGTAAAAGAAAAAGAAGGAATGCCCACAGATTTTGCATTAAGCCAGAACTATCCCAACCCGTTTAACCCTGGCACAAATATACGATTTGCGGTTCCTGTTTCGAGCTTTGTAACGTTGAAGGTATATGATATTCTCGGAAGAGAAGTGGCGATACTTGTGCACGAGAAAAAGGCGCCGGGTAGGTACGAAGTGAATTTCGATGCGGGCAAATTTTCGAGCGGAGTGTATTTCTATAAACTTCAAGCAGGAAATTATGCTGCGTGGCGAAAAATGCTCTTGACAAAATGACCGGGCACAATTATCGCAATAAGCTCATTCATTGTGAGAAAAAGGCTTCCCATGAAAAAAATAATTGCTATGCTGTTGTTTGCCTGTCCTTTGATCGTATCGGCACAAAAAGCGACAATCACCATTGATGTTGCAAGGGAAGTGGGGACGATTGACCCTAAGATGTACGGAGTCTTTATGGAACCCATTCACTTCAGTGGAAGAAGATCGGGGCTTTCCGATACTGTCGACTTGAACACGATGTACGGAAATTTGTACGATCCGTCCTCGCCCCTTGCGGACGACAACGGATTCCGGAAAGATTACATTGATGCGATGAAAGAATTGAAAATAGAAGATATGCGCTGGCCGGGTGGAAATTATGCGATGGGATACAACTGGGAGGACGGCATCGGCCCGAAGGACAAGCGTCCGGTCAGGGTGAACCTTGCCTGGGGCGGCAACGACAACAATCATGTCGGTACCGATGAGTGGGTCGAGCTCAATAAAGCGATTGGGAGTGAAAATGTCATCTGCGTCAATCTCGGATTGAGCACGATCGAAGAAGCCTGCTGGTGGGTTGAATACTGCAACTACAAGAAGGGGACGTACTATTCCGGTCTGCGGATGCAATACGGTCATAAAGATCCCTACGGCGTAAAAATATGGGACCTTGGAAATGAAGTTGACGGTGCGCCGTGGGAACTGGGGCACAAAAGTGCAGATGATTATGTGAAGATCGGCAGAGAAGCCGCGAAAGCAATGCGAGCTGTTGACAACACAATTGACCTTGTCGGATGCGGATCGTCATACTATGAAAGCACAGGTCAGTGGGTCGAGTGGAACAGGAAAATACTCACGGGACTTGGCGATATGATTAAGTATCTTTCCATTCATGCGTATTGGAATTGGGGAGCTATGCCTGATTATTACACGTACCTGGGGGAGAGAGCCAGAGAATTCGATGAAAAAATAGATGTTACCGCCGATGAAATAGAGGCGGTAAAAGCGATGAAAGAGTATAAGCATCCAATATATATCTCAGTTGATGAATGGGGATCGTTCGGAAGAGACTTTCTATCCGTTCTTCCGGTAGCTCTGTGTTTTAATTCTTTTATTCGTCATGCCGATATCGTGAAGATGGCCAACTTCACCATGCTGACGTCTCTCCTCGGCTCCGATAGGAAAAAAGGAACGTATAAAACGCCGTTGTTCTATACGTTCAAACTGTTCTCAAACAATTGCCGGGGAAGTTCGGTCGATACATACGTACAGTGTGATACTTTTAATACGGAGAAGTACAAAGGCATTCCGTACCTTGACGTTTCAACGGTGTATTCAAAAGAAACGCATACCATATATATCAATGTCGTAAACAGGCATAAAGATAAAGCAATAACAGCCGACATTGTTAATGTTTCGGATTCGTTAACAGGGATAGCAAATGCAACGGTGTTCGATTGCGAATCGCTCACCGAACCCTTCTCCTTTGAAAAGCAGCAAGAGTACGTACCCCGGACAAGAGAAATCAAGACAGAAGGGAACACAATGACATGTTCATTCCCGGCACATTCATTTACACAGATCATAGTAAAGAGGAAGAATTAAAAAACGGTATGAATTCAATAGGGATGTAAATTATATGATCACTCATTCAAAAACAAAATATAAAAGTGTACCCGTTCTCATTATAGCACTTGCAGCTTTTATTTTTTTCTCTCCTTTATCCGCTTCCGCAACAAAATGGGTTGGGACATGGAGTACTGCGCCGCAGTTAGTTGAACCGGGAAATAATCCTCCGAGCCCCGGTTTAAGCAATAACACACTCCGGCAAATAATTCACGTTTCAATTGGCGGAGATACTCTGCGGATGCGGTTTTCCAATGAATTCAGTACAAGTCCTGTAACAATGCATTCGGTACATATTGCTGTTTCTTTGGGAAGCGATACAATTGATACAGCCGCCGATATTCCTTTACATTTTGACGGGGATACTGCAGTTACAATGCCGCCTGGAACTGCTGTACTGTCGGATCCTTTTTATTTTCCATTGCAGCCTTTGAGCAATGTTGCAATCACGATCTATTTCGGCACTACGTCAGCGACAGTGACCGGTCATCCCGGATCGAGAACCACTTCATACATCCTTACAGGAAACGAAATTTCCAAAGCAGATTTTTCCGGGGCAGTTACGACAGAGCATTGGTATGTTATAAACACGATTGATGTCAAAGCTCCGGACTCCGCGTACGCCGTCGCGGTACTGGGAAATTCAATTACTGATGGACGCGGTTCCGGTACAAACAAGCAAAATCGCTGGCCCGACGAGCTTGCCCGCCGTCTTCAAGCGGATCCCGGTACACGACGGGTGGCAGTTCTGAACGAAGGTATCGGGGGGAACTGTGTGCTTCGTCAGTGTCTCGGACCTTCTGCGTTGAGCCGCTTTGAACGCGATGTGCTGAATCAAAGCGGAGTGAAGTGGTTGATCATCCTTGAGGGTATCAACGATATCGGCGGGGCGTACGGAGCGCAAGGTTCAGCTCAAGTAGCTCAAAATTTAATTGCCGCGTACGGGCAGATGATAGACAGCGCTCATGCTAAAGGCATCCGTGTTTACGGAGCGACGATGACTCCCTTTGGCGGTTCGTTTTACGATTCGCCGGATCATCAAAACGCTTGGCACACAGTCAATGATTGGATTCGGAACAGCGGGCGCTTCGATGCCGTGATTGATCTCGCTAAAGCTCTGCAGGATACAACGGATTCATTGCGGCTTTTACCCGACTATGATTCGGGCGATCATCTCCATCCAAGTGAAACTGGTCATAGAATAATGGCTGAGGCCGTTGATCTGACGTTGTTTTTCGCGGACTCGACGGCGACTATGATAAATGAAAACTTCGGGACTCAACCTAACACTTTTTCGCTTTCGCAGAATTATCCTAATCCTTTTAATCCGAGTACGATAATAAAATATTCTCTTCCGGAGAGCGGTTACGTATCCCTAAAAGTGTATAATCTTCTCGGACAGGAAGAAGCAAGCTTGTTCGATGGCTTCCGGCATGCGGGTAATTACACTGCAACCTTTAATGCAAAGAACCTTGCAAGCGGACTTTATTTCTATCAATTGAAAGCCATACCTGCCGGCAGACAAGCAGAAAATTTTATTGACACAAAAAGGCTCATGCTGTTAAAATAGCTGTCGTTCTCCATGCATGATGAAATAAAAAAACCACATTCGATCATTTTCGCTATAACTCTGTTCCTCAGCTTCTCTTCTGTGCACCCGCAGGGAAAAGAATTTTATCGCTGGGCAAAAACACCTCCGATGGGATGGAACAGTTGGGACTGTTTCGGACCAACAGTTACTGAAAGCGAAGTGAAAGCAAATGCTGATTACATGGCTGCCCATCTAAAAGAATTCGGGTGGCGATACATCGTGGTTGATATCCGCTGGTACGTGGATAATGACAAGGCACACGGATATAACGAAAAGAATCCCGTCATCAACATGGACGATTACGGCAGACTCATTCCGGCAGTCAATCGCTTTCCGTCTTCTGCAAATGGCAAGGGGTTCAAACCGTTAGCAGAATATATTCACAGCTTAGGATTGAAATTCGGTATTCACATTATGCGCGGCATCCCGAAACTTGCAGTTGAAAGAAATACTCCGATTCTCGGAAGCACTAAGACTGCAAGAGAAATTTCCAGCGCCAAAGAATTATGCAAATGGTTGGGCGATATGTATTCCGTAGATGCGGGCAAACCCGGCGCGCGGGAATATTACAATTCACTTTTCGGGTTGTATGCATCGTGGGGTGTTGACTTTGTGAAAGTAGATGACATTTCCAATCCTTATCACAAAGATGAAATTGAGATGATCCGCAAAGCGATTGATCGTTGCGGGAGGCATATAGTCTTGAGTTTATCGCCGGGCGAAACGCCCATAGAAGACGCCGAGCATGTCAGCACTCACGCGAATATGTGGCGGATCATCGGCGATTTTTGGGACAACTGGTCCGAATTGGAAGCTCACTTCTCGCTTGTTGAGAAATGGATCCCTTATATGGGGACAGGACATTGGCCCGACGGCGATATGCTTCCGTTAGGAAGAATCGGAATCCGTGCAGAGCGCGGCAATCCGCGGATGACGGGATTCACGCACGACGAACAGGTCGCGCTGATGTCGCTGTTCTTCATTTGCCGCTTGCCGTTAATGTTCGGCGGAAATCTTCCCGATAATGATCAATACACATTGAATTTGATAACGAATGAAGAAGCGCTCACCGCGCTTCGGAAAGGCAGGAACAACAAATTGCTTTTTGATGACAGTGACAAAATCGCGTGGGTTGCCGATGAAGCAGGAAGCAATGACAAGTATGTTGCACTTTTTTATGACGCCGATAGAAAACCAAATTTTCCGATGAAAGATTCCGTTGCGATTTCTCTGAAGCTCGATCAATTGGGCTTGAAGGGAACATGCAAGGTCCGTGATTTGTGGGAGAAGAAAAATCTCGGAGAATTCATCAATGAAATTTCGCTGGATGTAAGAAATCATGGAGCGAGACTGGTGAAGGTTAGTGAATCTCATCGCCATTAAATTCAAAAAGGTGAAAAATGAAAACAGTAAGTCGAGTGCTCACCGCGCTCATTGCCGCTTTGTTTCTTGTAACAATTTCTGTCAATGCTCGCGGGCATGCCGACGCAAAATACAGAGTGAAGCCGGTCGTTGCGCTGAAGGCGAAGCCGTTTTCTCCGGCTGAGGTTCGTTTGCTCGACGGTCCGTTCCGTCATGCGATGAAAATGGATGCCGAGTACATTCTCAGTCTTGAACCCGACCGTCTGCTTAGTTGGTTTCGCAAGGAAGCTGGTTTGCCGCCGAAAGCTCCGGTGTACGGCGGCTGGGAGTCGTTAGGGTTAGCCGGGCATACTCTTGGCCATTATCTCTCCGCATGCGCCAGAATGTACCTCGATACCGGGGACAAGCGTTTCCTCGATCGTGTGAATGATGTTATTGCCGAATTAGATACGTGTCAGAAAGCGAACGGCAACGGATATATCGCAGCAATACCTGACGGCAAAAATATTTTCGGAAAAGTATCTCGCGGCGAAATCGAGACTGAAAGCTTCGGTTTAAACGGCGGATGGTCGCCGTGGTATACGATCCATAAGCTCCTCGCAGGTCTGCGCGACAGCTATGTGTATTGTGGAAACGAGACGGCGAAAAATATCCTGATCCATTGTGCAGACTGGGTTTTTGAAACGACGAAGAATCTCGATGATGCACAATGGCAGAAAATGCTCGTGTGTGAGTATGGCGGAATGAATGAAGTGATGGCAGATGTATACGCGATAACCGGAGATAAAAAATATCTTGAGGTGTCGAGAAAGTTTTATGACAACGCGGTGCTCGGTCCTTTATCCGAACGGCGCGATGATTTAAATGGATTGCATGCGAACACACAGTTTCCAAAAATCATAGGACTCGAAAGGATTTATGAGTTGACAGGGGATTCGAAATTAGATTCTACAGCAAAGTTTTTTTGGCGAACCGTTGTTTATCACCATTCGTACGTTACCGGCGGCAACAGCAACGGGGAATATTTCGGCCCTCCCGACACGCTGAACGACTATCTGAGCAGCAACACTACCGAATCGTGCAATACCTATAACATGCTGAAGCTGACGCGGCGTTTGTTCATCCACAACCCGGAGGCGAAGTATGCCGATTATTATGAGCGCGCCGTATGGAACCATATCCTCGCGTCGCAAAATCCGCAGAACGGTATGATGTGCTATTATATTTCGTTGGAACCCGGCGGGCACAAGAGTTTCATGACTCCGTTTAACGATTTTGCCTGCTGTGGAGGAACGGGAATGGAAAATCACGCGCGCTATAACGACAATATTTATTTTCATGACGATTCCTCACTCTATGTCAATCTCTTTATTGCTTCCGAGCTCACCTGGACAGAGAAAAAGATTCGTATTCGGCAAGAAACGAATTTTCCCGAATCGGGGAATTTACGATTTGTGTTCGATTGTGAAAAGCCCGTTAAGCTTGCACTTAAGCTGCGCCACCCATTCTGGGCAACGAAAGAATTCTCGATCAGCATCAACGGCATGCCCATTGCGGCGCAGAGCAACTCGCAGAGCTACGTAACGCTTGATCGCGTTTGGAAGAATCATGATACTGTCGAAGTACACTGTACAATGTTTCTGCGCACCGAGGCAATGCCGGATAATCCGAACCGCGTTGCAGTGTTTTACGGTCCTGTCCTTCTTGCCGGGAATCTCGGCTCCATCAAAGATCATGTAGCGGTACCGGCGTTGTTGACAAACATGCAGCCGGTTTCTGAATGGATGGGGGCGGTACCGGGAAAGTCTCTGACATTCCGTACAAAGAATGTCGGCCAGCCGAACGATGTTGAATTGATCCCGTTTTATCAGATCCATGATCGGAAATATTCCGTGTATTGGGATGTTTTCACTAATGAAAGATGGAAAGCAGAGCAAACCGAGGAGCAAAAAGAGTCGGCAGAACAAAAAGATATTGACGCTCGCACTGTTGATGCGGTAACAATCGGCGATTCGCTGAGCGAGCGCAGCCACGACATGCGCGGCGAAAAAACAAATTCCGGTGAATTGATGGGAAAGCGATGGCGGCACGCCACGAACGGCGGTTGGTTTTCTTTTGCAATGAACGTTGATCATGGCACGTCGAATGATCTTGTTGTAACGTATTGGGGGAGCGAAACACACGAGAGAGAATTTGACATTATGACCGAAGGAGAAAAAATAGCGACGCAGACGTTGCTGATGAATAAACGAAGCAGATTCTTCAATGTAACGTATGCGCTGCCGGATTTACTCGTAAAGGGAAAGGATACAATAACGGTGAAATTCCAAGCACGCCCGGCAAACATCGCTGGCGGAGTGTTTGGTGTCCGGGTTGTAAAGCGTTCTGTGGAATGAAGCAGGGCTCCATAACCATTCCTTCCCAAACAAGAGTTTGGGGACGAGGCGATGAGCAGTTACTCTGATTGATAAAATTAAAGAGAAAACCATGTCAAAATTATTCTGTGTCATAATGGTATGTTTAAGTTTCACAAACTTAACGTTCGGCCAGTCATCCGGTTTCGCTACGTTTATGAATCCCGTTATTCCCGGCGACCATCCAGATTGCACATTGACAAAAGCCGGCAACGATTATTACACGACCGGTTCGTCATTCAATCCAACGCCGGTGATTTATCACTCAACAGATTTAGTTCATTGGGAAGCTGTTGCGCAACCCGTGAGTGCTGCGTGGTCGGGTTACGGGGACGCGCCTGCAGGCGGATGTTGGGGAGGGCAGGTGGTTTATTACAACAACAAGTGGTGGGATTTCTTCTGTCGGAATTGGCAAATGTATTTTGTTACTGCTGACAGTGTCAGAGGAGCATGGACACTGCCGACGCTGATGAATACACCTTCAAGTGTTCCCGGCTTAGGGTACGACAACTCCATTTTTCTTGATGACGACAGCACATGGTATTTGCTGGTGAAGAACGGACAAGTGAATAACTGGATTGTACAATTAGGAAGTAACGGTCAGCCGAGCGGAAAAATTTTGAATTTGACATGGCTAAATCCCGCTCCTTCGTATCCTTATAGCTGGGCTGAAGGTCCGGTGATGTGGAAACATAACGGCTACTATTATTATTCCTTTGCCCGGAACGTTAGCGGCGGACAATATGTGATGAGAAGCAGAACGCTGACCGGTGATTCAACTTCATGGGCAATGTTAGGAAACTTTTTCAACACAAGCGACCCATTAACTTCATCGGCAGTCTTCGGCAGACCCAACCATTGCTCTGCGGTCGTGACGCTTGATGACAGCACGTTCTGGATTCTCCATCCGGTGTGGCGCACAGTAAATAGCAACGAGTGGTACGGCCAAGGCAGACAGGGATTGTTGAATCAGGTTCGTTACGATACG
>JAGWND010000086.1 GCA_028873075.1 Bacteroidota bacterium | reverse complement strand
ATCAATTCCCGCGGTAATTATCACCAGCGTCATTCCAACTGCGATAATTCCATTGACGGAAATTTGTCGCAGAATATTTATAATATTTGAAGGCGTTAAAAACGGCGGAGAGATTATCGAAAGTACTGCTGTTAAAAGTAAAAACGCGAAATAGATTCCGTACTTTGATAAGAACGTTCCGGCTTTTCTAAAATTATTTTCTCCTGGCGCGAGCATGGAAAGCCCGCCTGCTTCTTCGCGGCTTACACCAGCTTTTTCAATTTCACTTTGCATTTCAATTCTCTATTATGGATTGCTTTGCAGCGCTGCCCATCGCCGCGTTCATTATCATTTCCTGATCAAACTGCTCACGATTAAACTCTCCGTTGATCCTTCCGTGATAAAGCACGATTACGCGATCGCACATTCCAATTATCTCCGGCAGCTCGGATGAAACCATGATAATCGTTTTCCCCTGCTCTGCCAGAACGCTGATTATCTTGTAAATCTCAGCCTTAGCACGAATGTCAATTCCGCGCGTCGGCTCATCAAGAATAATTATCTCCGGATCGTTCAGCAGCCACTTTGATAAAACAACCTTCTGTTGGTTGCCGCCGCTAAGCGTTTCAACTATCTGGTTCCGGTTATGAGTTTTGATCCTCAGCTTTTTAATCTCCTCATCTGCAGTGCGGTTTTCTTTTTCAAGTTGAAGCATCTGACTGAAGCGTGTAAACTTTTTAAGATTCACCAGGGTGATATTATCTCTAACCGACGCCTTCAAGTTTAATCCCTTCATCTGCCTGTCGTCGGTAATCAGCGCAATTTTATTACGAATGGCATCTGCCGGAGATTTTATCCGAACTTCTTTTCCATTCACTTTAATTCTGCCGGAATCAATTTTACTTAAACCGAAGAGCGCTTCCATTACTTCTGATCTTCCGGCGCCCATCAGTCCGGCAAATCCCAGCACTTCGCCTTTTCTTACTTTGAAGCTGATGCTGCTGAATTTTCCCTTCTGAGTTAAGTTTTCCACTTCGAGAGTAACTTCACCTTTTTGTGAATTTATTTTGGGAAAGAGTTCGCTGATCGTTCGACCGACCATCAATCTTACAAGCGTGTCTTGATCAAAATCTTTTGCAACGCGTGTTTCGATGTACTGCCCGTCGCGAAGAACCGTTATGCTGTCGGCAATTTGAAATATCTCATCCATCTTATGAGAAATGTAAATGACCGCGATGCCTTTTGATTTCAATCCTTCGATTATTTCGAACAGCTTCGCGACTTCCTTGCCTGTGATTGCAGAAGTCGGCTCATCCATTATGATGATGCGGGAATCGTATGAAACGGCTTTGGCGATCTCAACTAATTGCATCTGCGCGACGGATAAATCTTCCATCTTCAAATCCGAGTTTATCGAAATGTCCATCTCTTTGAACAGAGCTTCGGTCAACTCCCGCTGCTTCTTCCGGTTTACAACTCCGAAGAATCGGTGACAAGGCTCTTTGCCGAGAAAAATATTTTCGGAAACCGTCATCGCTCGCACCGGACTTAGTTCCTGGTGAATCATCGATATGCCGAGTTGAAGCGCTTCCTTTGTGCTTTTAATGTCTGCAATCTTTCCGTCAAGAAAAATACTTCCTTCATCTTTCTGATAAATGCCGGAAAGAATTTTCATCAGCGTTGATTTGCCCGCACCATTCTCTCCCATCAAAACATGCACTTCGCCTTTAGCTGCTTCAAGCTGCGCTGATTTCAAAGCTGGAACGCCCGCAAACGACTTTGAAATGTTTTCCATCCGAAGTACCGCGCAGACGGAATTATTTCGTGAAGAATTATTTTGTAATGTTTCGTTCATGCTTTATTTGGCAATCTTCGAGGTCGCTGTTTTAGACATCGAAGATTACACCAGTTAAAAATTTTTCCCCTGTAACCTCGAAGGTTTTAAGATTTTATTTTTCAATTATCACTGCAGCAGAGAGCGCCGGTATTTTTACTGTTCCAGTAGTTGCATGTTCATTTTGATCTTCCTGCGATACCACAACCAACTTTCCGTGCTTCGGTATTTCAACTTTCGCGGTTACTAGCTTCTTCTCTTCCAGATTTGCAACAACCACTGCGCGCTTTCCGGACTTGGTAACGAAAACCGAGTAGCGGATTTTCCCGTCGGCGTTTACGTCCGCGCCTTTTGTATCCTGAAAATCTGCGTCCCACAAATATTCTTTATACTTTCGGCGAAGCTCATCAACTTTTTTTCCATAGGCAAGGGTTAACGGATAAGCAGTTATTTCGCCTTTAAAGTTGTACGGCTCGTATTCAATTATATAACGGTCGAGCAGACAGAAATTAATCATCTCGCGGTCATCAAATCCGGTTACCGCAATTACCATCGGCGCCTGAGGATCGATGTAGCGGTCAACCGGAGTTGAGTTCTCATTTATCCTGAAATATGAAGCCGAATAATCCTGCCTCAGCCAATCCTGGAATCCTTCGCCGGCAAAAAGAAAATCTCGTCCGTCTTTTTTATCCGCAGCCGCTCTCAACTGATCAGCCATCGGCAAATCACCCTTGTAAATAAAGCCTGGAGCCGTGTAGTCATGGTCTGTGGCAAAGCTGTACTTAACTGGACCGTGATGGCAGTTCTCATCAAACAGCCAGCCGCTTGCGCTAAGGTCGAGCAACTTTTCAAATTCTTTCGTCGCCGCGTTCCTGTAATCCGGATCGAGAAAGTCCATAACTGCACGGCGGTGATTGTTTATTCCTGCAAGTTGAACCGGAGTGTAATAACTGTATCCGCCCTGTTCGTAAGGAATGCCGTACGGATCAGTGCACGCATATTTGTAAAACTCGGTTTTATATTCTTCGGTAGTTTTGTCCGCCCAGTTTAATTTTCCGAAAAGGATCATCTTCACGCCCAGCGCCTGGATCTTCGCGATCGCTTCTTTCAATTCTTGTGTAGTTCCCAATCCTGGATCGGTATCCTGCATCGGATCGCCGCCATCCTGACCGCCTTTATTCCATCCTACTAATTGAATTGCCTTCACTCCGTTCTTCGCGCATTCTTCTCCGTATTTAATGAGCTCGGTATATTTTACTCGGTAATCCTGTTCCGGAGAATTTATTTGAAGTTGCTGCCATGAATTAACGTCCTTAATCCACCCCGGAGTGTAAGGCGCTTTGTACCACGTGGCTCTCCATGCTTTGTAAAGATCAACTCCCGAATGCCAATCACCTTTGTAGCATTCCATGACCACAGGTGCAAGCCTTGTGGCCGTGTTCGGATGAGCATAAATAAAATGACAGGCTCTAAATTCAAGATGAACAGGAATTTCAGAATCTGAACTTTTTCCGGATAGCGGCTTGCCAGGAATTTTATCTTCATGCGGAACCAAATTTGTAATCGATGAAAAGTCCGCCGGATGCTGCTCGAAAGTATATTGAAGATAATACGGCTGAGTAGGATCTTTCATCTCAACGTAAAGACCTTCTTTAGGAGATTGAATTAAACAGAACAGGCTGCGGAACGAATCAAAAGTTTTTGTCGGATAAAAATCTCCCCAATATCCTTTCTCGTTGCTAAAGCGGGGAAAAATTTCATCTGAGCCGAGATTCCCGTACCACATCGTCCGCGCGCTCATCGAAGTATTTTTTGAAGGCGGATTGAAATCACCGAAGTACGGGTAATCAATTGTCTCGACTGTCAGGCTGGAATTATTTTCCAGCGACGCATCGAACGTCAGAGCACCGTCGTTCAATGTTATCGTTGCAGTCAAAGCAATAGGCAGCACGCCGCTGTACTCACTTTTTAAATTCTTCCATTCAATCTGAATTTCATGATCTGAAATTTTTTCAACGCTTGCTGCTTTCTGATCCTGACCGAGGACGAAATTATATCTTCTGTCCGGAAGCGGAACGAACAATCTGAAAGACATTGCAAGCCCCGCCCTGCGCTCTATTACCCACCCTGTCGTTTTGTTAATCATCCTGCTTAATGCGCCCGTATTTTTGTCAAAGGCAACGAGAAGCTTCTTGTCCTGCAAGACTACTTCCCGGCAATAAAGAAGCTGTGATGACTGCAGCACGATGACAAGCAGCATCGGAACGATACTTCGGATAAGAAGATGAACAAAGACAGGGAAATTTATTTTTTCACCATTCACTTTTTAATCTGCATTAATCAATTCAGCACATGCGGCCGTTCACTGTAAAGTTTAACAATGTGTAGGCATGACTTTTAAACCATATCATTATTCTTCCATAATCACCGCCGCAGACCTTGCCGGAATTTGTATCGTCCCGTCAGTCGGAACGGCATCGGGATTTTCAGGAGTGGCTACAACGAGCTTACCGGAATTTGGAATTTTAACATTTACGGTAATTGCCTTTTTCGGACCTTGATTTATCACTACAACCGCATACTTCCCTGCTGATGTTACAAATACCGAATATTTATAAGCGCTGTTACCTGCATTCCATCCTCCGCCCTGGCCAGGTTCATTATACGTTATGAAGGTCGGATACTGATATGAACCGCCGCTTGTAACGGTTGCGCCTTTTGTGCTTTGGAAATCGGCATTCCATAAATATTCTTTATACTTCTTTCGCATCTCATCAATCTTTTTTCCATAAGAAAGCGTAAGCGGAAAATCGCTTAGCTTGCCTTTGAAATTATACGGCTCATAACTAATGATGTATCTGTCAAGGAGACAAAGGTTCAGCATCTCGCGGTTGTCAAAACCGATGACCGCCGCCATCAGCGGAATTTGCGGATCAATATATCTTTGCACGGGCGTTGTAAATTCATTCGCACGGAAATATGAAACCGGATAATACTGCATCAGCCAGTCCTGCGGGCCTTCACCTGCAAAAAGAAAATTCTTATCAACAGAATCTGCTGCCGCGTGAAGCTGTTTTGCTAAAGGTTCATCGCCGGCATAAAGGTAACGGGGAGAATGACCCCCTTCAAAATTGTAATAAACCGGATTATGCGTCGGCACTTCATCATAAAGAAATCCTGCGGCACCGAGTGCTAAAACTTTTTTGAACTCATGCACCGCAATATTCCTGTACGCCGGATCGGTAACGTCCATAACCGCAAAGCGGCGGTTGTTTATTGCCGCAAGCTGGGTCGGGGTTAGATAACTGTCGCCGCTGCCTTCGTAAGGAATTCCATACGGATCTTTTGACTCATACTTGAACAAATCTTTTTTGTACCATTCAGTTGTCTTATCTGCCCACGGAAATTTCCCGAACAGAATTACTTTCACTCCCATTTGCTGGACTTCGGCAATCGCATCATGAAGCTGCTTCCATGTACCTAAATGCGGGTCGGTATCAAGGCATGGATTCCCTCTATCCTGCCCGCCTTTGTTCCAGCCAACCAATTGGATTGCGCTAATTCTATTCTTCGCGCATTCTTTTCCGTAATCAACAAGCTTCGAATACGGGAACTGATAACTTTCTTCCGAGGAATTAATCTGAACTTCCAGCCAGGAATTGACATCCTTTGCCCACGATGAAATCTCCGGCTGTTTGAACCATGTTAATCTCCATTCTTTATAAAGATCAACACCGTTCTGCCATCCTCCTTTGTAACATTGAATAACAACCGGAACAAGATTGAATTGAGAATGCGGCTGTGCATAAATAAAATGGCAAGTTCTGAACTCAAGATGAACAGGCTTGCCGTCTATTTCATCCTGCTGCGGAACTGCATTAGTGACCGCTGAAACCACACCAGGATGCTGTTCAAATGTATATTGCATCAGATACGGCTGTGAAGCATCGTGAGTATCAATATAAACTCCTTCTCCGGGAGACTGAATTAAGCAGAAAGGACTTTTATCCGAGTCAAAAGTTTTTGTTGGATAGAAATCTCCCCAGTAACCTTTCTCGTTGCTGAAATGCGGATAAATCTCGTCGGCACCAAGGTTGTCGTACCACATTGTTCTCGCAACCATCGGAGTCTTGCGGCTCGGCGGATTAAAATCTCCAAAGTACGGGTAATCAATCGTTTCAACGGTCAGCGCAGATTTGTTCACAAGCGATGCATTAAATGTTAACGTGCCGTCCTTCAATGTTACATCTGCAAGAATGGTAATATCAAGAACACCGCCGAACTCGCTCTTCAAATACTTCCATTCAATTTGAATTTTCCGGTCTGAAACTTTTTCAACCTTCACCGCTTTTTGCTTTTGCCCAAAAACAAAATTGTATCTACGCTCCGGCAGAGGAACAAACAACCTAAAGGAGGCTCCAAGCTCGGGCCTGCGTTCAACAACCCAGCCTGTGGTCTTATTTTCGACTCTTGTCAATGCGCCGGTAGAATCATTGAACGCCGCAAGGAGTTTCTTGTTCTGCAAAACCACTTCGCCGGCAAGCGCAGATTCACAAATAAAACTAAAACCCAACACTACCGCAGCAAACAGGCGCATGAAAAATACAAAGTGTACAATTGAACGATGAACGGACGGAACCAGGACCCGCTTTAGATTTTTCCCCATCGGTTTTCAGGTGAAACTTTCACGGCAGCCGATTTTGTGCCAAGAAATTCGTGCACCGCTTCGACTACAATTTCGCCGGAACTATTGGGCAGCGTTTTAATCCACACCGCGCCAACCCCGCCGCTCTCATCCAAATTGAAGGGATTGTCCCCCACAATTTCTCCCGGACCTTTGATTGTGAATGCCACGATCCCCTTCCCGAAAAGACGGGCTTCTCCAAATTTATCTGTTACCTTGAATTCAAGCCGTGTTGCATCGGAACCGTTTCCAACTAATTCTTTGTCGTCAGCTTCCACAAAGAATCGGTCCTGTGACAGATCGGATGAAAATGATTTTGACAGAACCATTTTATCACCTATATAACCGTCAATGCGAAGCTCGGAATTATTCGCTTCCTTAATTTCCAAGTCAACAAAAAACGGTGGATATTTTAAATGTGAATAATTAACTGAATCAGGATGCAAGGCCTTGTATTCCTTTCCGTCTATGAATAGTTCCAGTCTTTCGCAATTTGAAAAGATAGATGAATTCTTACCAGGTCCTTTCGGAGTCTTTTCGCCAAAGTCCCAGTAAAAATTTGGAATGATCACAGGTTTTATTCTCGGATTGACCTGTGCCTGATAAAATGAAGCGCCAAGTTTCGGAACTCTGAAGAAATCAGCAACGCCGGGATATTTTATATTATGATATTGATTGACCAGACTTCCGTACTCAAATCCGCACCACGCAATTACTCCGCAAAAGCGAGAATCCTTAGCAGCTTCATTGTGTGCCTGAGCATGATAAATTGCCTGTCTCTTCTGGAACTCGACATCTCCGGCGCGACGGTAATAAGAATTAAAACCTTCTTTTGGATTGGCGTAATTAAATTGCCCGACTACTTCCGCCAGCATATACGGCACACCTTCAACAGGCTTGCGAAGTTGAACAACGCCGGGCTTGTTGGTATGGTAATCATCGTAAGCCATTACATCCTGATGCCAGTCTTCCTTCCATGTTTTGATAGAGCCTCCGGTCATGCTGCCCGATGTTGGTCTTGAATCATCAAGTGATTTTGCAATCTCCTTTGTCGTCCGGTAAAGCACCGGATCGTTAGGTGTTTCATTTGCTCTTACTCCCCAAATGATTATTGACGGATGGTTTCTATCGCGTATAACCATTTCTCTTGTGTCGCGAACAAGAAGTCTCTTCCATGCTTCGTCGCCAAGATAGCCCCAGCCGGGAACTTCTTCCCATGCCATTAATCCTAACTCATCGCAAGCATTAAAGAATGCTTCGTTTTGAGGATAGTGAGAACATCGCACCACATTACAATTGAATTCGTGCTTGAGTATCTCTGCATCGCGGCGCATCACTCTTTCCGGCATTGCAAATCCGACGTACGGAAACAACTCATGGCGATTCAATCCGAATAATTGAAGACGCCTGCCGTTCAGAAAGAATCCGTCGAGTTCAAACCGAGCGTCACGCAATCCGATCCGCACATGGTAATCATGAATTTTCTTTCCACCAATAAAGAGCTTCGCCTCAACTTCGTAAAGGTGCGGCGCGTCCACATCCCACAATTTGATATTGCCGAGGTTCGACAGCGTGAGCGCTGCTTCTGTCGTTCCGGTTTGTTCAATACGAATTGTCTTCCGTGCACGGGAAATAATCAAGTCTTTGTTTTTCAGTTCCACCTGAAGCTCGACCGACTTTGTCACAACATCTGCACCATCAATTAAGCAAACAACTTCAACATGACGACCCGAATCCAACACATTCACCGGTTTCGCAAAAACATCGCTGATAAAAATCTGAGGAACGGCTTGAAGGTGTGCTGAACGGAAAATTCCGCCCGGCTCGAGATAATCAATTCGCTTTGGCCCTTTGGGAGAACCCTCAGGAGGAACATTGCTCCATCGGGAGTCTACTTCGACGGCAAGAATATTATCCTGATCGTTAAGCCATTCCGTAATTTCATAATGCGAAGGCAAATATCCTCCAAGATGCTGCGGAAGAGGATGCCCATTGATAACCGGCGTGGTTCCGACCATCACGCCCTCGAAATTCAAAAACGTACGCATTCCTTTGCATTCTTTCGGCAGAACAAAATGCCGGCGATAGGTCCAAATATCTTCCCATGCAGAAGGGTTCCAGTTCTGCCATGAAAGCCTGCTGACACAATGCGGCAAGGTGACTTTCGAGAAGTCTTTGTCATCAAACTTCGGATTCAAAGCTTCACTGTTGAATTTCCCACCGAACAACCAGTTTTGATTCAACGGAAAGAGAACGCTTTCCGGACCGGTTCTCGGTGCGGCGAAAGCTTTCAATGTTGATCCGCCGAACAACGAACCGGAAGCAAGCGCCGCAGTCCCGAGTGCACAAGTTCGAATAAAGTCTCTGCGCGAGAAATTGTCTCGTTTAGTCACTGCAATTCATAAAATATTTTTTAACACCATAAAATCACTCTATTCGCTTTTACAAACCCTACCCCCCTTTATTCCTCTTCCCTAATTTTTAGGGAAGAGGGGGAATGGGGGGGATAGGTTAAACAACCTCGCTAACACTCAAACTTTCAGCGTTCTCCGATAACCCGCTTTCAATAGAATCTCGTTCCGCTCTCATCGTTTCGGAAATTCCTTCGAAACTGTGCAGATTAGCCGGAGTGAACAAGCTCACCGCGATAAGTGCAATCACACCAATCAAAGTTGCCGGAATAACCGGATTGTCCCAAAACTTTGTTCCCGTTGGAACGGTCATTAACGCAAGTGAAACCGATGGCGTCGTGATAAGCGCGGCTAACGCGCCTTGCCACGTTGAACGTTTCCAGAAGCGTCCCATTAAAATAATCACTGCGAGTCCGCTCATCGTGAGAGGCAAAAATTTAATGACAAACTCCACAATGTTTCCCATGTAGAGTGCCAGTGCCGTTGAGAGCACAAAAGCGGCTGCCAACGCTCTTCGCACAGCAACAACCGGTTGCTTCGGATAATGCTGAGTGAGCAAAGGAAAAATATGTCTGACGAAAAATGTACCGGCGGCGGCGGCGTTTCCGTTCGCTGAAGAAAAAATCGCGGAGACTACCGAGACTACAACAACTGCAGCTAACCAAGCCGGAAGAACATTCATCACCAACCACGGTAGCGCCTGATCAGATGAGGGCAGATTCGGATTTAGTTTGAAAGTATACATTCCGGCAATCCCAACCACGACAGAAAAGACCATCACAATAATTCCCGCAGTAACCATACTCCATCGTGCGCCGGTTTCACTGCGGGCGCTGTACATTGTTAACCTGCGTCCCGGATCGGCAATGGGATTCAACATCAGCACAATAATGAGGCTTGCAATTTTCCACCCTCCGTACGAACGAAAACCTAAAAATGAAAAATATTCTGAAGGAACAGATTGTCGAAGCCCCGCCAAGCCGCCGACATCATTCAACGCAACATACGATAACAAACTGAATCCACACAGCAAAATTGTTGCCTGTAAAAAATCAGTGTAGATCACTGTCTTCAATCCGCCGGGGATAGAAATGACAGCCGTGACAGCGCCTGCAAGCACCGCACAAATTTTCGGATCCCATCCGGTTACAACACTCAACACCGCCCCGCCTCCCATGATCTGTACTGTGAGCCAGCATAATTGAGAGAGAAATAAGCTGATGTTGGAAAATTCCATGACAGCGCGATTCTTGCCGTAATAGCACGCTATCTCTTCGCCGAGCGTCATAAATTTGTAGCGGCGCATCATTGCGTAAAGAAGTCCCGTCAGCAGCGTGCCTAATCCCAAACCAATCGGGTACGCGCAACCTGCCCAGCCATGACGATACGCAAGTCCCGAGGCGCCGATGACCACTCCGGTTCCAATGCACGTACCGACAATATTTCCCGTGAGCGCCCAATATGGAATGCCGCGCCCGCCGACCAAATAATCTGCCGCTCTCTTTACGCGTGCCATAAAGAAAAGAGAAATCGCTGTCATTAAAAGAGCATAGATAACCAATCCGATGAGTATAGCGGTTTGTGTCGTCATCTGATCTCCGGAGAATTTGGGAATAATGCCTGACAGCGATTCTGTGGCGAAGCCGTTCCCTCGGAACTGTCTGACATTTCACGAGTGAAAATGTTCAGATGTCAGACGGCTAGAAAACGCCGCCAGACATCGTTATTGGGTTGCTAAAATTTTAACAATTGCGGCGGAGGCGAAAGGAACCGTGAGGGCACAATTTTCAGAATCATTCGAATGAAGCAGGGTCCATTTCCCTTGCCATTGCCCGTCGTTGGTGATTGCAACACCGCCGAGCGTCATGCCGGTCTTTGCATATACGTCCCCATTCGGAACGGAAAGAAACATGACGGATGCATCTTTCAATGGTTTAGAAAATCTGATTGTCACGCTTGCATCGCGCGGATTGCTGCCATGCTCTTTATTAATGATCGTGACAAACAATGAATCAGCGTCTTGAGCTCCGTATGCAGTTAAATTTACGTTTTCAGGATTTGAAATTGTCACCGGTTTAATTTTTCCATGGCTGCCGATCGTAAATGCTGCAATCCCATAGCCCATCGGATTGATGTGATAATTTCCCTCTACGTCGAGCCGGAATGTAGCATTGTACCGCCATTGCGTGGTGTGAAAGTTGATTCCAGCCGCATTGTGTGCCGACCACCAGTGTAAATAATCAAGTGCGAACAGCGCAGTCGCAAAAGCGTTACTTGCGCCGTCAATGCCTTCGCTGAAGCAGTTCGATTCCGTCAACCGAAATCGAAATCCGGAGGCTAATGCAGGAGCACAGCTTGCATCATACAAGGCGGGATATTGCCGGGCATCCCAGTCCGGGCACAGCATTTTCTCGATCACTTCCGGCGCTGTTTTGTCGTTCGTGCTTTGGCCGACATAATTGTGCTGTGTGAAAAAAGAAATAATGCCGGAATTCTTTTCTTCATCAATAAAATTTGAAGTCCACGATGTTCCGTTGTCGCCGGTATTTTTCGCACCGGTTACAGGAAAGTTAGAGCCGGAATTCGGTCCGGAAAATTTTGCGTGAGGCACAGAATCAAGAATCATTTTTGCAAACCTTTTCCACTTTGCAATATAGGATGGAAAAGCTGTGCCCGGTTGAGTGGAGTCCGTTTCATAAATTTCCGGATCTCGGATGTGAAATGAATGCCAGTCCGGCTCGTTGCCAATTGCAAAACAATCAAGGTACTGGCGGTGATGACCCCAAACGTATTTTGCGATTGAAGCATCTTCCTTTGCATCGCCGTTGAGCAAACGAAGAGAATAAATAACTTTTACTCCTGCGGCTTTCGCAAAACGAAATAATGCATCAATGTCGTTGTGCGTTGGATTCACCCCTGTGTTATCCACTGTTCCCCCGCCGATACGAAGGCTCTTAATTCCAAGCGATTTGAAAAGAGCAATCATCTGCCTGTCAGTCGAATCGAACATGTAGCCCTTGACCCCGCGGTTATTGATTCGTATACTTGCCGTTTCAAAACTCTCTCCGGCAAAATCGGCGGGAATTTCGCGTCCCGGCTTTCGGGAATCAACGGTAATAGTGACCGGCGATTGCGCGAAGCCGGCGCTAACAAGAAAGCAAAGCAGGCAGAGGATCATTTTTATAAAAATTTTTTCACGCATCGAGCACATTCAACGCGAAAGCATACGCTCCAATTGCAATTGCTTTTGAGGCGCCAATTTTAGAAATACCGACTCCGATCCGCGGCTCAGGATCGTACGTTACTTTTCTGTTGGTCCCGTAAACCGGAATTTCTTTTGCTTTCCCTCGCAGGAAATTTTTCAAGTTATTTTCATCCTCCAAACTGAAAACCTTCGCGGCTACGTTTCGAAATTTTTCACCGCCTATTGTAGAGAATTCGCCGTTCATTTCACTTACGAGATGTGAAAGAAAAA
>JAGWND010000317.1 GCA_028873075.1 Bacteroidota bacterium | reverse complement strand
TTTCTATCGGCAAAAATTGTTGCTTCTTTTTCAATGTTACTGTCAAAACACCGAGTTC
Organism: Bacteroidota bacterium; assembly: GCA_028873075.1. Taxonomy (GTDB): domain Bacteria; phylum Bacteroidota; class Ignavibacteria; order UBA10030; family UBA8401; genus JAJYOI01. The sequence goes on along the minus strand of JAGWND010000317.1, from coordinate 2,160 downwards.
GTACACAGCGTTCACTGTGGTTGTGTCAATATTGTTTCCAAGTGAAAATTCCCGGCGATATTCCCTCGGCAGCGAGCCATGGTAAAACAGCACTGCATTTTTCTCAAAATAAGGATCAACTGATGCGCTGACATTCAAACTCCCTTCTTCGATCTGTACCTTGATCTTATTTTTATCGGTGCCCGGAATGTCGAACCGCACAATGTAGGAATCACTTGCTTCCTGAATATCAACGGGCGGAACCATGGTGCGAACCGGTTCCTCGGAATGTTCTTTCACACCATGACCGGCGTACAGCTTTTGAATATTTTGGTCTGTCATCGTACTCAACTCCTTTCTCTTAACGTACTGCAATCTCTTTCGGTTTTGCCTCTTCAGCTTTAGGAAGAGTAACGCGCAAAACACCGTTCGTGTATTCTGCGGAAATTTCTTCCGCGTTGACCGGGGCGGAAATTTCAACGGCACGGGAAAACACTCCGTACGTAATTTCCTGCCGAAGAATTTTCTCGTCAGTTTTTGCTTCCGGCGATTTGCGTTCACCGCTGATGGTGAGGACTCCGTTGTGATACTGAACTTTTACGTCCTCCTTTGTGACGCCGGGAATCTCCATGACAACGTGAACGTCGTCTTTACCTTCCGCAACGTTCACATACGGAACACTGCCGGCAGGAAAACTCGGCAATTCCCAAAACGAGCGCTTCAATGGAGCGTGAGCAAACAACACATCATCGAGAAAATCAAAAACCGACGGAACGGTTCCATATTGTACTACCATAACAACCTCCTTTTTGAATTTATGCTTAGTTTTTCTTGAACTACAATTATTTTGAACTCAAAGCATGTGCCAAATTCAAAATTGGAGAAAAAACGGCTTAATGCACAGGTTTTGAAAAAAAACGCTTCTTTCAGTAACGACAAATTGGCAAACTTTCAGACAGATATGGGAGATGAAAAGAAAATCTGTCAGTGCGAATGACAGATTTTCACAAAATAAAAACGCCGCTTAAATATCATCGCGGCGTCACTAAAAAATATTCCAGTACTTAAAAATCAATGAACCCCATTCGCCTCCAAAAACCTTTCAGCATCAATGGCAGCCATACATCCGGTGCCGGCAGCCGTAACTGCCTGGCGATAATACGAATCGGCAACATCCCCTGCGGCAAAAACGCCCAGCACATTCGTCTTAGTAGAACCGGGCTGCACTTTGAGATATTCTTTCTCATCCATATCGAGAACACCTTTGAAAATCTTCGTGTTCGGCTGATGACCGATAGCCATAAATAAACCGTCGGCTTTCACTTGAGTCATTGCACCCGTCTTGACGTTCTTTAATTTCAATCCGGTAACAGTTTTCTTTCCGTTATTACTCTCGCCCAACACCTCAGCAACAACCGAATCCCAAATGACAGACACTTTCGGATTGTTCATCACACGCTCTTGCATAATTTTCGAGGCGCGGAACTGATCGCGGCGATGAACGATCGTCACCTTCGACGCGAACTTCGTCAAGAAATTCGCTTCTTCCATTGCCGTATCGCCGCCGCCGACAACAAACACTGCTTGGTTCTTGAAGAAAAATCCGTCGCACGTCGCGCACGCGGAAACGCCGTAGCCCATATATTCCCCTTCAGAAGGAATGCCTAACAATTTTGCCGACGCGCCTGTTGCAACAATGACGCTCTCCGCAAGAAAATCTTCCCCTTCCACTTCAATACGGAAAGGACGTTTCGAAAAATCAGCGCCGCTCACTTCCTTGAAAACAGTCTCTGCACCGAATTTCTGAGCTTGCTGCCGGATAATATCCATCAGCTCCGGGCCCATAATGCCGTTCACAAAGCCGGGAAAGTTTTCTACTTCAGTCGTGATTGTTAATTGCCCGCCCGGTTGAAATCCTTCAAAGACGAGCGGGTTCAAATTTGCGCGAGCTGTGTATAATGCTGCCGTTAATCCTGCAGGACCGGAGCCAATGATAATGACTTTTCTATGATTGTCTGACATTTTTTATTTCTCGAAGTTTTTAATCGTTAGATATTTTCTTCACGCAAAAACGCAAAGAACAATTTCAACTAATTTTTGTCTTGGCGGCTTGGCGTGAAATTATTTCCCTTAATAATTTTTGCATTCCTCACAATTCCTTCTCTCTTCGTTCTCTTGATC
>JAGWND010000085.1 GCA_028873075.1 Bacteroidota bacterium | reverse complement strand
TAGTAGCACGGGTTTCGTTCGAGCGGAAAAATCTTTCGAAAATGTGAGGCATTTCGTGCTCGGGAATTCCGCAGCCGTTATCCTTGACAGTGATTCTGATTTTGCCGCTGTTCAATCTTTCAAGCCGGATAGAAACCGGCGAGCCGCCGGAAGAAAACTTCACTGCATTATCTATTAAATTGACGAACACGCTTTTCAGTTTTTCCTTATCGGCATTCATTTCAACGGCATCCGCGATGTGTACGGTGAGCCGCACGTTTTTCTTTGACGCGGCGGCATTCATCAATTGAACGCATTCCGTCAACAGCTCGTCAATTCTCACCGGGGCGAGATTCAGCATACTTGGAGATCCATCGAGCTTCGATAATGTTAAAAGAGCGCTTGTCAGCTTCGTCAGGCTTTCAATTTCGCTCAGGGTATTTCTGATGCTTTCTTTTGTCGCGCGGTTCCTTAATTTCCTTTCTAAAATTTCGAGTTCGGTTTGAATAACGGTGAGCGGCGTCCGCAGCTCGTGTGACGCATCCGCGATGAATCGTTTCTGGCTTCTGAACGCTTTGTCCAGACGCTCGATCATTTCGTTGAGCGTTTCGCCGAGCGCTCTCACTTCATCGTGAGCGCGGGGGAGTACAAGCCGCCGGTCTAAGTTCTTCCCTGAAATTTTTTTCGCGGTCTCCGTCATGTGAGTAATCGGTTTGAACGCCGCTTTGGAAATTAGATGTGCCGCAACTCCGGTAAGAAGAAGCCCTGCCGGAATGATAACGAAGAACAGGTATAACAATCTGTCGAGCTCGTCGAAGACATCTTTGACCGAGGCTGCTGTTTCCAGGATATACACAGAATCGTTTTCCGTTTCGAACGTATTCCGGACGATATGATATTTTTGATGAGCGATTGTCTGCCGCTCAATTTCAAAAGTTTCCTGCGGCAGGCGGTGTGCATTCGCTGTAGAAATTCGGGAAAGGACGGAATCGTTAACGATAATATTTCCACTGCGATCGAGCAGTTGGAAGTGTTCTCCGATAAGTCCCTTTGCGCGGATTGAGCGTAATCTTTTTATGTCTAAAGAATCGTGATCCTCTAACTCATCCTCGATCTCAGTCCGTAACGACAATGCGTAGCTTTTCAAGTTGGTATTCAGCCTAAGAAAGGACGCCTGCTCGGTGCTTTCGTAAATGATAGCAGCAAAGATTGTCAGCATCAGCCCGAAAACGAGCGTGTACGCGAGGATGAGTTTTGATTTTATCGAGAACATTTATTCTTTGTTATCGGTGAAAATATACCCTGAGCCTCGAACTGTGCGGATAAGCCGGGTCGGAAAATCTTTATCAATTTTTTGCCGCAGAAATTTCACGAACGCTTCGATGACATTGCTGTGCGGATCGAAATTCATGTCCCAGACATGCTCGGAGATAGTTTCGCGCGACAATATTTTATTCGGATTCATTATGAACAGTTCGAGCAGGGCAAATTCTTTCGCAGAAAGCCGGATGGTTTTCCCGTCGCGCTGGGCTGTGTGTGTGTTCACATCGAGCGTTACTCCGAAAAGCTCGAGCACTGCAGAACGGCTCTCTGTCCTTCGCCGCGTGAGTGCACGTATGCGTGCAAGAAGCTCGCGGAAGTGGAACGGCTTTGGCAGATAATCGTCTGCACCCGTATCAAGTCCCTTGATTCTATCCGAAACGTCATCGAGCGCTGTCAGCATTAAAATTGGCGTCGTGATGTTATCCTTTCTGAGCTTTGTACATGTTTCCCAGCCGTCCTGTTTGGGTAGCATGATGTCAAGAATGATGATGTCGTACTCGTTGATTTTAGCCAGCTCTTCGCCGGTTTTGCCGTCGCCGGCAACATCAACAGCATACGCTTCCGTCTTCAATCCTCTGGCGAGTGCGGAAGATATTTTTGTATCATCTTCAACTAATAACACACGCATATAGTGTCTCTGTCTTAAGGAAAGTAAAAAGGCAAGATGAAAAAAGGGTGAAAAATGTACCGAACACGCGTTCTGCCCTCTAAAACCTCAGTGTAAACACCGTTTCTTTCCCCGGGATCGAACGAACAGCAATTCCTCCTTTATGAAGTCTCATAATCTGTTTTGACAGACTCAAGCCAATGCCGGAACCTTCTTTCCGGGTAGTGAAGAACGGAATGAAAATTTTCTCGTATAACTCCTCGGGAATACCGTGCCCGTTGTCGCTAACGTGAAGCAGCACATTGCCGCTTTTGTCAACTACGCCCTTCAAGAAAATTTGCGGAGCCGATGCATTCGACAGCGCGGCGAGAGAGTTGAGAATCAAATTGATGAGAACCTGCTCGATGAGATCGGGGTCCGCAGTTACCTCAAGATTTTCGGGGGTGACAGAGGTTGAAAAGGCGATCTGTTTCTCCTGTAGCTGCTCTGTAAACAATTGCTGTAAATGTCCGAAGAGCGCTGAGATTTTTATAATCTGAAAATTCGGCGCCGGTACGCGCGTAAGATTTCTGTAATCGTCAACGAAATGGAGGAGCCCTTCGCTCCTTTTTGTAATCGTCGTGAGCGCGCCTTTCACGTCTTCCAATTCCTCAGCGGGAAGGTTTTCGCTCTCTTTCATTCTTTTATCAAGATTTTCAACGAGCGTGTTTGCAGTTGAAGAGAGAGAAATAATCGGCGTGACGGAATTCATGATCTCGTGTGTGAGAACTCTGATGAGATTTTGCCACGCTTCCATCTGTTGCTCTTCCAATTCGCTTTGAATGTTGGAAATTGAAACGAGCGTGTAGTGTTTGTTCTGCATCTTGAACTCGGTCGCGTAGATCGAGAGTTGCAACATCTCGTTATTATCCACTAGTTTGATAAGAGCTTTTTCGCCGGAGCGTATCGTTTGCAGCGTTTCAACCAATTGCTCGCTGAGAGAAACAAGCTGGCGTATATTCTTCACGGCGTTCACTTTCAGCAATTTCTTTACGGCGACATTCAGCAGCTCGACATCGCCTTCCGAAGTGAACGCCATAAGCCCGACGCCGACGTGCTGCACAACAGTTTGAAGATAGCGGTACTGTTCCTCTTTCTCCGTGCGTGCTTTTTTGAATTCTCCGATGACTTCCGAGAACGCGCGGTTCAGCTCTTCAAAAGAAGATCCTTTGAGACGTGATCGAAAGCTTTGGGAGAAGTCGGAATATTGTATCGAATTCAGAAACCGCGTGATCTCTTTGTTTGTCTTCTGGAGGTAATTGGTCAGTGAAAAAATTTGGACGATCATCAGGAGAGCGATGATGAACGGCGTTGCAACAAGCGAGGTTCGTGCCAGCAGGTACACGAGGAGGAACATGGTTGCGCAAAGGACCGCAACGCGTGTCAGCACGATGATGCTGAATCTTTTCAGAAACATTTACGCACGACGGTTTTTATTTCCGTTAAAGATATCTTCGGCAATGACAGGTGAATCTACCGATGCTCCCTTTTGATGAGCCTCCTTCAGAACTTCCATCCAGTCGAACTTGTATTTTTTTGAAATTGCCGAGACATCAGCTCAGGAATCGTACCATAAAGTAATGAAATATCGGCTGCCGCTCAAGCATGATGCCGGAGCGTTAAAGCCCGTATTTTTCCAATCGCCGGTACAGCGATGCCCGCGTGACGCCTAATTCTTTTGCCGCCTTCGTGAGATTTCCTCCATGCTTGCTCACGGCCTTAATGATGAGCATTTTTTCCGCTTTTTCTAAATGGAACGTGTTGAGGTCGACGCTATTATCTTTCACATCGTAAGGTGAAAAGTTGAAGTCCGCTGGCTGCAGGATGTTCGATTCGCTCAAAATAACAACCCGCTCGACGGCGTGCTGCAGCTCTCTCACATTTCCGTGCCAGGAATAATTTTCTAACGCGCTCAATGTTTGAGCGCTCACTTCCTTCAACGGTTTGTTATACTTCCTGCAATAAAGCTGTAAGAAATGACTGACGAGAAGCGGAATATCTTCTTTTCTTTTTTGCAACGGAGGCAGCTTGATCTCGACGGTGTTGATTCTGTACAGCAAGTCCTGCCTGAATCGTTTTTCGGACATCAGCTCTTCAACAGGAAGATTTGTCGCGCAGATCAGACGAATATCAATGTCCTTTGCACCAGCGGAACCGACTCGTGTAACTTGTCTGTTCTGCAAGACACTCATGAGCTTCGTTTGGAGATTGAATGGCAGATTGCCGATTTCGTCTAAAAACAACGTGCCGCCGGAGGCGATCTCGAATCTTCCCGGTTTGTCTTCCCGTGCGTCGGTGAATGCTCCTTTTGTGTGGCCGAACAACTCGCTTTCAAAAAGCGATTCACTGATAGCCCCCATGTCAACGCTCAGAAAAATTGCTCCGCTTCGGTTCGAGTGTCTGTGAATGGCCCGCGCAACAAGCTCCTTGCCGGTGCCGTTTTCTCCTAAGATGAGAACATTCGCGTCGGTCTTTGCCACCTTTTCGATTGTGGCGAACACTTTTTTCATCTCCGCTGATGCGCCGATGATGTCGTGAAACTGTTGATCAATGTCGCTGCTAAGCTGCCGCTGTTTGGAAACGAGGTCGTCAATTTCTTGCCGCGATCTGCTCAGCTTGAACGCGGACGAGACCGTTGCAAGAAGTTTTTCGTTCTGCCACGGCTTCAGCACAAAATCTGTAGCACCGTCTTTGATCGCTTTCACAGCCATCTCGATGTTTCCGAATGCCGTGATGAGCACAACCACTGCACCGGGGTCGAGTTCAAGAATCTTTCTGAGCCAATTGAATCCTTCGGCTCCGCTTGTTGCATCACCGGAAAAATTCATGTCCAACAAGATGACGTCGTAATTGTTCTCCTTCAGCAGCGATGGAATGTGCTGCGGGTTTTTTTCGATGTGAGTGATGGCGTAATGCTGCTTTAGCAAGAGACGGGCTGAATAGAGGATATCCTCGTCATCATCTACAATCAAAATGTTCCCGGATTTGATGTTCATGGTTCGACCTCAGTTTCGCGCGAAAGAAAGCAGTCAAAATCGTAACAGTGCTTTTGCATAGCGCAAAGAGCAGGGCGAGCAGTGTTTTGCGCTCTGCCCCTGCCCAAAGATTTTGCTGCAACTTCCGTTCCACTATGCTTCCATGTTGTTTGTTCTTTTTTCGCCGTCGTTGTGGTATCAACCGTCCGGTTTCGAACAGGGCTGTTCGTTAATGAACGATTGAAAGTGTAACGCAAGAGAACTTGCAATAAAAATCAATCAAAATCAAATCTTTGCTCAGGCACAATTATTGTGGCACAAACCCTGCGAAGGTTGCAGTAAAAAACCTTTTGAACCGCATTTGCGTAATAGATAAAAACCTTTGCAAGTTTTTTTTATGATGGACAGAATTTTAGAAAAGAAGCCTCTTTACAAACGCAAACGCTTCTGGCTTTATTCGGGCGGCGGCGCTGGATTTGTTCTGTTGCTGCTTGTTATCGCGCTTGACACCGGCTCGAAGCTCAACGTGGATGCAGAGAAAATTACGATCTCAACTGTTGCTGAAGGCGACTTTCAGGAATTCATTCCGGTCTCCGGCACGGTGCTGCCGCGCACCACGTTTTATCTCGATGCCATCTTAGGCGGAGTGGTGGAAAAGAAATATGTCGAAGAAGGAGCGATGCTGCATAAAGGGGATAAAATTCTGAAGCTCTCGAACACCAATGTGCAGCTCAGCGCGCTTCAACAGGAAACATTCACCTACCAGCAGATCAACGATGCAAGAAACACGCGTCTGCAAATTGAACAGAACAGCAACGCTCTTCAGAACGCGCTCGTGTCGGCAACGTTCAGTCTTACGAATGCGAAGGAAATGTTTGACCGCCAAGAAAAACTGTGGGAGAAAAAACTCATCTCACAGCAGGAGTACGAACAAGCGGAGAACAATTATCACCTTACCCTTGCAGAGCAAAAGATCGCATACCGGAATTTTGTTTCGGATTCGATTCTGAAGCAAAGTCAATTAACGCAGATTGCCGGCTCGATTGATCGCCTGCAGAAGAATCTCGAGCTGATACGGGAGAACATTGATAACCTCACCGTCACCGCGCCGATGAACGGTCAACTGACATCGCTCAACGCTGAAACAGGTCAGGCAAAAAGCCCGGGTGACCAGCTCGGACAAATTGACGCGCTCGATGGTTTTAAAGCGCGGGCTGATATTGATGAATTTTATATTGCACGAGTGATGAAAGGACTGCACGCATCGGCTGATGTTGACGGGAAGACATACAATCTTTCAGTGACGAAAGTGTATTCTGAAGTTACAAGCGGAAAGTTTCAGGTTGATATGGAATTCAACGGCGAAGTTCCGAGCGGCATTCGACGGGGCCAAACTTTGCAGATACGATTACAATTGAGTGAGCAGACGAAAGCGCTTCTCCTGCCGCGCGGCGGGTTTTATCAGAAAACCGGCGGGCAGTGGGTATTCGTGCTCGATAAATCCGGCGACATAGCAGTGAAAAGAAATATCAGCTTGGGCAGACAGAATCCCGATTACTTTGAAGTGCTGAGCGGGTTGAAGCCTGGGGATAAGGTGGTTACTTCATCGTATGATAATTTTGGAGACGTGAACGAACTGGCGGTTAAAAAGTAGAAAGGAAAAAAGAAACAGGAGACAGTAGAAAGGAGACAGGAAGCAGGGGAAAGGAAGTGTTAAATTAAAAAATTAGGAGACATTGCATGAGTAAAATTGAAAAGTTCGAGGATTTAAAAGTCTGGAAAGACTCGATGAGGTTGGCGACTGAAATTTATAAGCAGATGAAAGATTCGCGCGATTATGGATACCGAGACCAAATACAAAGAGCGTCAGTCTCGATCCCATCTAATATTGCTGAAGGATATGAAAGACAATCAAATAAAGAGTTTATCCAATTTCTGTTTATTGCAAAAGGCTCATGCGGCGAATTGAGGACACAAATTTATTTGGGAATCGAGTTGGAATTGATAGATAAAGAAAAAAGAAAACAGATGCTCCGGCAAACGAGAGAAATATCGGCGATGCTGTATGGACTGATTCAAACGAGAAAACGAAATTTCTAAACCAAAGGAGAAAGCGGACAGGAGAAAGAAGGCAGGAAAGAATGTCGTGTCGCCCTGTCTCCTGCCCCTGTTTCCTTTTTCCTTTAAATAAAGAAAGGCTCAGAGACCATGATACGAACAGAAAATCTCAAAAAAATTTATACCACTGAAGAAATCGAAACCTCTGCCTTGGACGGCGTTAACCTTGAAATTGTCGAAAAAGAATTCGTCGCTATTATGGGACCTTCCGGCTGCGGGAAATCAACGCTTCTCAATCTTCTCGGCATGATTGACAACCCGTCGGAAGGAGAATATTATTTTCTCGGAGAAGAAATTTCAAAATATTCCGAGCGGCAGCGCGCCGGTGTGCGCAAAAGAAACATCGGCTTTGTGTTTCAGAGCTTCAATTTGATTGACGAGCTGACGGTCTTTGAAAATGTCGAGCTGCCGCTTCTGTATCTCGGAGTATCATCGTCCGAAAGGAAGAAAATGGTCGAGGAAGTTCTTGAGCGAATGCAGATCATGCACCGCAGAGATCATTTTCCGCAACAGTTGTCGGGCGGTCAGCAGCAGCGTGTCGCTGTCAGCAGGGCGGTCGTCGCAAAGCCCGTGCTGATACTCGCCGACGAGCCGACAGGAAACTTGGATTCTGTAAATGGCGAGGAAGTGATGAATATTCTGACGCAACTGAACGAAGGCGGCACAACGATCATCATGGTCACCCACTCGCCGCACGATTCTGAGTTTGCTCACCGGATCATTCATTTGTTTGACGGACATGTGGTGACTGAAAATTACAAAGAGAAATTCCACGTGTAGGAAGGAGCAAGGAAACAGGAGAAAGGAAATAAAAAGGGTCTGAAATCAGAAAAATTTAAGGGAAACCAAAATTAAAAAGGGAGGTATACCGTGAGTAAAATTGAAAAATTTGAAGACCTGAAAGTCTGGAAAGACTCGATGCGGTTGGCAACCGAAATCTACAGGGAGCTAAAAGACTTGCGCGATTATGGATACCGAGACCAAATCCAGAGAGCAGCAGTCTCGATTCCTTCAAATATTGCCGAAGGATATGAAAGGCAAACCAACAAAGAGTTCATACAATTTTTGTTTATTGCAAAAGGCTCATGCGGCGAGTTGCGAACACAAATTTATTTGGGAATCGAATTGGAAATGATAGACAATGACAAAGGAAAAGAGATGCTCCAACAGACGAGGGAAATATCGGCGATGCTATACGGACTGATTCAAACCAGAAAGCGAAATTTCTAGAAACGAGGAGAAAGGAGCAAGAAGACAGGAGAAAGGAAAACGTGTTCCATCCTGTTTCCTGCCTCCTGTTTCCTTTCTCTTTCTTAAAAAGAGGCACAAATGATCAAGCTAACCGCGATCGAAAAATACTACGAAAACCGAGTCATCAAAACATACGTGCTCAGAGACATCAACCTTGAAGTGAAGAAAGGCGAGTTTGTTTCTGTCATGGGACCGTCGGGTTCGGGAAAGACAACGCTGCTGAATATCATCGGTATGTTGGACGCGCCTTCAAACGGAGAATATTATTTTCTCGATGAGCCTGTCCATGCAATGAACGAGAAGAAGCTAACGGAGCTTCACAAAACGTACATCGGGTTTGTCTTTCAGAGCTATCATCTTATTGACGAGCTGACAGTGTATGAAAATCTGGAGACCCCGCTTCTCTACCAAAAAGTGAGTGCGAACGAAAGGAAAGGAAGAGTTGCAGAAACACTCGACAGGTTTAACATCGTTGCAAAAAAAGATTTGTTTCCTAATCAGCTTTCCGGCGGGCAGCAGCAGCTTGTTGCAATTGCGCGAGCAGTAATCGCTGAGCCGAAGCTGATTCTTGCCGATGAACCGACGGGGAATCTTCATTCGGATCAAGGCAAAGAAGTGATGGAGCTTTTGAAAGAACTGAATAAGCAGGGAACTACAATAATACAGGTGACGCATTCTGAAAGTAATGCGGCGTACGGAAAGAGGGTAATTAAACTAAATGATGGATGGATCGACAAGTAGAGGAAACGGCATACGGGAGAAACGGAGAATCGGCGAAAGGGGAAATCGGTGAGAGTTACATGGCGCAGAGAGCAAAGCGCAAAAAGGTGGTACGCTATGCGCGAGAAAAGGAGAGATCATGGTAAGAAATTATTTTAAAATTGCAATCAGAAACATTCTGAAATTTCGGCTTTATTCGTGCATAAACATCATCGGCCTTGCCGTCGGCATCGCCTGCTGCATCGCGATAATGCTTTTCATCCGAGATGAGTTGAGCTATGACGGATATAATGAACATGCTGATCAGGTTTATAGACCAGTTTTTTTTGCGACATTCAACGGCCGTGAAATCAGGTCCGCCATGAGTCCAGCTCCTATGGGAGCGGCAATCTCGCATGACCTGCCAGAAGTGGCCGCTTATGCCAGGATGCATTACGAAGGTTCATGCGTGATCAGGTATCAGAATAAAACATTTGTTGAGCAGAAATTTCTTTGGGCGGATTCGACTCTGTTTGACCTTTTCACGCTGCCATTTGTCGCGGGCGACCCGAAGACCGCTCTCACTCAGCCGAATACCGTTGTGATTACCGAATCGACTGCTCGCAAGTATTTCGGCGGGGATAACCCAATCGGCCAAATTTTGAATAGAGACAAGCAAACTGAATACACGGTCACGGGAGTAATAAAGGACGTTCCGCAAAACTCACATTTTCATCCCGACTTCATCGGTTCACTTACCACTCTTCAGGATAGCCGAGATCCTAACTGGCTGAGCAACAACTATTTCACATATTTTCTTTTAAAGAAAGGAACCAATCCAAAGGAGTTTGAACACAAAATAAATAAAGAGCTGGCTGCACATGCTGGACCGCAGTTAAGGGCGGTTACCGGCGTATCGTTAGAACAGTTCCTGTCTGCCGGCAACAAAGTCGGATATGTGCTTCAGCCGCTCACGTCGATTCATCTCAACTCGCATCTGCAGTATGAACTGGAACAGAACGGAAACATCTCAACTGTCTATATCTTCTCTGCGATCGCGGTCGCGATTTTGTTAATCGCTTGCATCAACTTCGTCAACCTTGCAACGGCACGATCTGAGAAACGAGCGAAGGAAGTTGGAATTAGAAAGGCGCTCGGATCGCCTCGGTCGCATCTCGTCTGGCAGTTCATGGCTGAATCAATTCTAATGAGCGGCGCAGCTGTTATCCTCGCTGTTGGTATCGTGGAGCTTCTGCTTCCTCTTTTCAATGGCACTGCAGATAAAAAGTTAAGTCTCAATCTTCTAAGCGATCCATGGTCGGTTCCGCTTCTTGCCGGATTCGCGATTGTTGTCGGAGTTATAGCAGGAACATATCCCGCGCTCTACCTATCGTCTTTCCGTCCGGTCGAAGTGCTGAAGTCGGAGAAAAGAAGGGGAGGAAGAGAATCGTTCTTGAGGAACGGACTCGTTGTTTTTCAGTTCGCGGTTTCGATCGTGCTGTTCATCGGTACTCTGGTGAGTTATAATCAATTGAAGTATGTGCAGACGAGGGACCTGGGATTCGACAGAGAGGAATGTGTGGTGATATCAAGGACGGAAGATCTTTCAAGTCGCATACAATCTTTCGAGCACGAGTTAAGGGAGAATCAAGATATCGTAAGTGTCTCCAATTCAAGCGCCGTTCCAGGACGCCAGTGGGGTGATAGCGGATTCTGGCTCGAAGGAACAGGCGCTGATAAGCTCGTTGACCTGCAGACGATGTCGTCCGATTTAGATTTTGCTAAAACATACAGGTTGCAGATGGCAGGTGGCAGGTTTTTTTCAAAGGAACATCCTTCCGATACAGCGGCGGTTGTCGTTAACGAGGAAGTCGCAAGATTATTTGGCATGAAAGACATCGTCGGTAAATGTCTCGTGTTGCCGTTGGGCAACGCCGGCAATACCAGGGCGGAAACGAAAAAGCTGGAGGTGGTGGGGGTCGTGAAAGATTTCAATTATCACTCACTTCATGAGCCGATTCGCCCACTTGTTATCGGCCTCATGCCGGACACAAGCGCCGGCTCGTTTGTCACCCTCCGGCTTGCGCCTGGAAATCATCTGAACACAATATCTTTCATTGAAAAGGTCTGGAAAGAGTATGCGGGGAATGAGGAATTCAACTTCAATTCCCTCGACAACAGCTTGCAAGAACTCTATACCGCGGATCAAAGGACCAGCAAAATCGCCGGCGCGTTTTCAATTCTCGCAATCTTTATCGCGTGTCTTGGATTGATGGGACTTGCTGCTTTCATAACTGAACGGAGAACAAAAGAAATCGGAATCCGAAAAGTTCTCGGCGCAACAGTGCCGGAGGTGATAGCGCTTCTCACAGCACAGTTTGCGAAATGGGTGTTGATTGCGAATGTCATCGCGTGGCCGCTGGCATATTTCATCATGAACAAATGGCTGCAAAATTTTGCTTACAGAACAGAAATGAGTCTTTGGATTTTTGTTGCGTCAGGTGTTATGGCGTTGATTATAGCTTTGTTGACGGTGAGTGCACATGCCGTTAAAGCCGCAACGGCAAATCCGGTCGAGAGCTTGAGGTATGAATAAAAATGGCGAGGTCCCGCTTGCGACATGGAAAGTTTAAAGTATGAGTAATCTCGAAACCCCGTTTTTATTGGGATAAAATTATTAAGTAAGAATGAGTAGTGAAAAATGTTAAAAAACTATTTGAAAATTGCTTTCAGAAATTTGAGGATGTACAAAGCATTCTCTTTTATCAATATTATCGGACTTGCTGTCGGTATTGCGTGCTGTATTGCAATAATGCTTTTTGTAAGAAATGAGCTGAGCTACGACAGATTCAACAAGAACGCCGATCAGATCTACCGTATACATTTGCACGCATTTTTCAACGATAAGGATATTAACCTTGCAGGAAGTTGTGCGCCGCTTGAGTCAACGCTGCTGAGCGATTTTCCTGATGTTATTGCAGCAACAAGGTTACGAAGCTTTGGATTTCCTGTTCTGAGATATAAAGACAAAGCATTCAGCGAAGAAAAATTCTATTGGGTTGACTCTACTTTTTTCAAAGTATTTACAGTGCAATTTATTGAAGGAAATCCCAAAACGGCTTTAACACAGCCCAATACAGTTGTCATTACAGAAGAGATGGCTAAAAAGTATTTCGGCAATGAGGATCCGTTGGGAAAAATTCTTAATGCCGACCGGAGCAGGGATTATATTGTTACAGGAGTTGTTAATGGTTTCCCAGGCAATTCTCATTTCCACTTCGACTTTCTTGGGTCGTTAGCCAGTTACCAGGATAGAAATCAATCCTGGGCGAGCACAAATTACTACACCTATGTTGTGCTTCGTACCGGTACAGATCCTGTAACATTTGAAATGAAAATGAACAAAGTTTTAAGGCTATATTTTGCCACCGATATAAAAAACATAACCGGCGGAACTTATGAACAGTTTGAGGCAGTCGGAAACAGAATCGGCTATTATTTGCAGCCAATGACATCAATTCATCTTTATTCGCACCTTGACTTTGAACTGGAACCGAACAGCAACGTAGCCTATGTGTGGATCTTCTCGGCGATTGCGGTTGCAATTCTCATG
>JAGWND010000316.1 GCA_028873075.1 Bacteroidota bacterium | reverse complement strand
TTAGTGACTTTGTGGTGAGTACATTATTTCGGAGTTTGAGCGTAGAATGAAATCATTGACAGTGGAACATGTTGTCGAGGCGCTGCGGACAGTGCGGGATCCTGATCTTCACAAAGATATTGTCGCGCTGAATTTTGTAAAAAATGTTTCTATCGAAGGAAACAATGTCAGCTTCACGATTGAGCTGACGACACCGGCGTGTCCCGTCCGCGACCAGTTGAAGGCTGAATCGGAGCGGGCGATCCGCCGGGCGATTTCTGATGTGGGAACAGTTTCCGTTGCAATGACATCCAATGTCTCGTCGCGTGCGATTGCACAGCCTGCACAGTTATTGAAAGACGTGAAGAACACGATCGCTGTTGCAAGCGGAAAAGGGGGCGTCGGCAAATCAACGGTTGCCGTGAATCTTGCCGTCGCGTTGGTGAACGAAGGCGCGTCGGTCGGATTGATTGACTGCGATGTGTACGGTCCCAGTATTCCGATGATGTTCAACATCAACGAGCGGCCGAAGCTGCACAACCAAAAATTGCAGCCGCTGGAAAAATACGGCGTGAAAGTGATGTCCATCGGATTTCTTGTTGATCCGATGCAGGCGGTCATCTGGCGCGGACCGATGGCGAGCGGCGCGGTCAAGCAGTTCATGTCCGATGTCGAGTGGGGCGAGCTCGATTATCTCGTGTTCGATCTTCCTCCCGGCACAGGGGATATTCAGCTTACGCTCGTGCAGCAGATTCCTCTCACCGGCGCAGTCATTGTCACGACACCGCAGGAAATTTCTCTTGCCGATGCGCGAAAAGGGCTGGTGATGTTCAACAAAGTGAATGTCCCGATTTTAGGCATCATCGAAAACATGAGCTACTTCATCTGCTCGCACTGCGGGCAGCGCGAAAATATCTTCGATGCCGGAGGCGGACACAAAGCGGCGGAAGAGCTGAATGTTCCGTTCCTCGGTGAAATTCCGATTGATACCAACATCCGCATCGGCGGCGATGTCGGCAGGCCGCTTGTCGAATCCGATCCGAAAAGTCCGCAGTCGAAGATTATCACTGAGATTGCGCGCAACCTTGCCGCGCAGATCAGCATCAGCAATCTTTCTTCTTCAGGACAAACGGTTGAAATTGATATGGGGAATTGAACAATGGAAAACACCGGTGTTGAAGCTGAACAACTAAAAGAGCACATCGCGCAATCGCTGCAGAACATTCGCCCCTATCTTCAGATTGACGGCGGCGATGTCGAGTTGGTCGAAGTGATGCACGACGGCATTGTGAAAGTGCGGCTCACCGGTGCATGCAAAGAATGCCCGATGTCCATGATGACACTTCGTGCCGGCATCGAGCGTGCGCTGATGCGCGAAATTCATCAGGTGAGAAGGGTGGAAGCGGTGGTAGGGTAAGGGGTCTTGTGTTTTACAGATTCTCTTAGTGATGTTTGCCATAGAACCTCCTCAGTCCTCTTTTCCGGGATATCCGGATGAGGTTTCGAGTCTGTTTTTCGTTACTGTCACGTAACATTGCGGCAAGGAGGTTTTTTATTTTTATCCCGAATTATGCAATAGCGTAACAATCCACAATGGGCAAACCGATTTCCTCCAATCCAGATTACTTACCGAGAAACTCATTGCCAGGTGTGCTGCTCTGTATCCTTGATTTGAACCGGGAGCCGGAAGCGCTGACCCCGCTAACTTTTTTTTCGGCTCTATCCGGCTGACAAACTCCCGCACAATCCGCAATCCTCCTCACCGACTTACCTGTCGGTTACTAAGCTCATACGAGATGCACTGAACTTTTTCTGCCTGTGGCATCTTCTTCCTATCTCCTCAATAGTCAATAGTTTATCCCAGTATAACTCTTTCCAATGAAGAGTTTTTCGGGATAATGAAAATTCACTCGTTATTCGGGCTACGTAAGTTCTTAAAGAATTTAAAATCTGAGAATACTTTTTCATAATAAGGAATGATTTCCTTTCGACCCGGTTAAATTAGGGAACATATAGAGGGTTTATTTCTAATTGTGATTGGCATAAAAGTTGATACTAATAAATATAAAGTTTGTTAAACCATATAGTATTAACATTGAATAAATCGGATACGCCGCTTTACACAATCAGTATGGCGGCACAATTAGTCGGAATATCCGTTCATACCTTAAGAATGTATGAAATCGAAGGACTAATAATACCATTTAAAAAAGATAGTGGGCAAAGACTCTACTCGGATTTAGATGTTGAAAGATTGAAATGCCTTAGAAAAGTGAT
>JAGWND010000084.1 GCA_028873075.1 Bacteroidota bacterium | reverse complement strand
CGCGGAAAAATCTCCACGGCTCAACGCCCCAGTTGCTGTTAAAATTTTTATCCTCAGTGGAGATCAGTGCTTCGATGACGCTTTTCGGAATTTTGTCGAGCGAGATATGCGTGCGGTTTTTGATATAGAACTGGTCGAGCACTTCGCCGTCAACGGAATACACTTTTGTCGCAAGCTCCGGCTTCGGATTTTCCAATTCTTCGAGAGAAGGGAGACCTGAAAAAATATATTTCGTGTACGCAGTGCCGGCAACGAGCACGACAAACACAATAACGGCAACGACGTACCAATATTTTTTAAGAAAGTTTTTGCTTCGCCCGTACATCTGTGCACGGTATTGCGGGTCGCTGAAATACCGTCGCATTTCTTCAGAACTGAAGCGCGGTTTTTGCGCGCTTGTCTGCCGCCCGTTCTTGTTGGGCGGATTCGGTTTTCGCGGTCCTTGTGGCGGTAATTGTGCCATCGGTTATGTTTGTTCCCAATGTTTTAATTCAGTTGTTGTGCCGTCAAATTCCGCATACGTGCGGTACGTGATCCAGTCTCCGAGATTGATGTACCTTCCTTTTCCAATATCGTGTACTGTCGGCTGATGCCGGTGTCCCATAATGACAACGTCGCAGCCTTCGGCGATTTTCTTTTCCGCACAGAGAATCATTCCATCGGTCTCGCCGTAGTCTTTTTGGGAGGTGTATTCGCGGCTGCTCCGCGAAGAGCCTTTGGCGACCGGTGCCGTGATACCCGGATGAACAAGCGAGAAAAGAAAAATGTTCAATCGGCTTCGAAGGATCTTTTTCAGGATGCGGTAGCCGGCGTCGTTCAGCGCAAGGCCGTCGCCATGGTGAAGGTAAAATCTTTTTCCCCGGAGGATCACGGAGAGCGGATCTTTGTACACCGGGATCCCGAGATCGTTCGGGAAAAAGTCGCCGAGCCAGAAATCATGATTGCCGGCAATGTAGGAGACCTTCACACCGTGCTCGACGAGCATTCCCAGTTTGGAAATCACATGATGATAGCCGCGCGGTATGACATACTTGTATTCAAACCAATAATCGAACAAATCGCCCACGATGAACAGTTGTTCGCCGCTGCGCTCGACCTGCTCGAGAAAAGCAAGGAAATGTCTCTCTTTTTCTTTTTCCCGAACTTTATCGTGCAGTCCGAGATGGATGTCGCTGACAAAAAAAATATTTTTCATGAATGTGCTTCCACGAAGGCATAAAGGCACAAAGAATTTTTGCCGCTTGAATCCTCAATCATGAATCTTGCGTCACGAAACTCGAATCCTGAACCACAAACCATCGCTTTTCATTTATTCTCGCACTCTGATGCTCACCGTCAGCGGCTGAACGAACTGCCTGCACCAGCCTTCGGTTTCGGAACAGAAAAAATATTTTACCTTTCCTGTAACGGTGTATGTGCCTGCAGCAGCCCTGTTATCGAGCGTAAAGGAGATTGAAACCGGTTTCCGCACGTCGAGATTCCCGCTCACGGAATCTTTCGGCATGACGGCATTCTTCGAGAAAAAAATATGAGCCTGCTTCTCGAATTCATATTCAACAGGCGGCTCGGTGTTGACATGAACGCCGTTGTTCGGCGTGAGGAAGAGTGAAAGCGTTCCCGTCTCACCGGCAGCATAGTCGTCTTGATTGAGCGAGAATTCAAATCGCACATATTTGTTGTCGTACGCCGAGTGTTCGTCTCCGGCTCTGAGCTGCGTGGCCAGAGCGATTATCAGAGCTAATGTTGATAGTATGCTCATAAAGGCTCTTCGTGTCTTCGCGGTTCAACAAAAAAGCTTTTTCATGTACAACGTACAAAAATCGTCGCGGCAAATCAATCTTTTGCCGCCCGCGTGTCATCCACGCGTTGGAGCAGAACAAATCCGGCTATGAAAAAGAGCGCAACGGAAATGATTGCCATGCGCTGGTTTCCTGCGAGATATGAAATCAAGCCGAAGATAAATGTTCCGATCACTGCCGACGCCTTCCCGCATAACCCGTCGTAAAAACCGAAGAACTCCGCCTCACGTTCCTTCGGCGTGAGAAGCGCCATCAAGCTGCGGCTTGCCGATTGCGATGCGCCGAGGCAGCTCCCGGCAAAAATTCCGATCACAAAAAATTCTTCTTTTGTCCGGACGAAAAAAGCTGCAGTCACTATGGCAAGCCAGAGCACAAGATTGATATTGATTGTTTTTTTCGGACCGATCTTGTCGGTGACAACGCCGAAAATAATCGAGCCGATGATGCCGGAGCCTTGCACGGTGGCGAAGAGAAAAATAATTTCCTTCAGCGTGAAGTGAAGCGACTGTTCTGCAAAAATCGAGGCGAAGGAAATGACGGTGAGAATTCCGTCGTTGTAAATGAAAAAGGCGAGAAGAAAGCGTGCGATGTTCCGGTAATTTTTCAGATGACCGATTGTTTCTCGTACGCGCTGAATTCCTGCCGCAAGATACGACGGCTTGTGCTCGAACGTTACTTTGTGATCGCGAAAGAAGAAAAACAGCGGGGAAGAAAACAGCATGAAGATCGCCGCCGCGATGACGAAACTGATTCTTACGTTCGGCAGGTTTTCAGAAGCGAATCCGCCGGCATAGAGCGGCATTGCGACGATGAGCGTTGTGAGCGAGCCGAAATAGCCCATCGCGAAGCCGTAACCGGAAACTCTTCCGTAACTTCGTTCGGTCGTCAGCGTGGGAAGAAATGCGTCGTAGAACACCAAGCCGCCTTCGAATCCGATGTTGGCGATAATGAAAAGAATCATGCCGGTGAGAATCATTCCTTCATGGACGAAGAAGAGAAGAGCAGTGCAGAGGATACTTGCGAGTGTGAAGCCGAACAAAAACCGTTTTCTTCTGCTTGAAAAATCGGCGGCTGCGCCCAGCACGGGGGAAACGAGTGCGGTGAGAAACATCGAGATGCTGACGGCAATGCCCCAAAGAAAATCCCCCCGCCCGCTTCCGCCGGCAACGATTTCTTTGAAGTACAGAGAGTAGCCGACAGCGACGACAATGACGGAGAACGACGTGTTGGCAAAATCGAAAAGCGTCCAGATGAAGATTTGAAAGCGGGAAACGAGACGGTCGTGAGCTGAAAAGGGGGTGTCTGCTGTCATGTTTTCTTTTACGCTTCGCTCGGCTTGTTTCTTCCTCTGGATTCGAGCAGACCGCGCCCCGATTTTTCCAGAGCGCCTTCATGCTTTAAATCGTTGAGAATAGAATCAAGAATACCGTTGATAAATTGCCCGCTTTTTTCCGTGCTGAAACGTTTGGCAATTTCAATCGCTTCGTTGATGGTAACTTTCGGCGGAATGTCGGGAAAATACTTCAGCTCGCAAATGCCGAGCCGAAGAAGCAGCTTGTCAATCAAAGCGATGCGGTGAAATTCCCAATGCGTCGCTTTGCTTTTGATGGCGGCATCAATGTCGCTTTGATGCTCGATTGTCGTAAGGAGTAATTTTTTTGCAAAGTCGTACTCGGCATTGCCTGCCTGCACATCTTCGAATAAGTTCGTCATAATTTCAGGAAGAGGGTTGCCGGAAAGCTCGTACGCGTAGTATGCCTGCATGACCCGTTCACGAACGATGCGGCGTTTCGAAATGTGTGTCTGATGTTTCACAATTTGCCTTTGTGTAAAGTACACAATCGGTTTCAAGGTACGAAAAAATGGAGCACGAGGCAATGAAACGTTGTTTACTTCGGAGACTTGTTTCCTATCCGCGTGGAACCGTTCCGGAAGAATCAACTTGCGTGCAAGTTCTTTCTATACTATTTTACATGCACGTATGTATCGGTGGTTTAAAACCTCCCCGCTTTACGGCGGGCTGTTCCGGCTTTCGAAGTATACGGCTGTTGATCTTGAAACGCTTAAGACCAATCTTCGCGCACATTTGTTTGACGGCGCTCTGTTCGGCTTTGCGTTGAGTTTTGTATCAGTCAACACGGTTTTCCCGGTCTTTATCGGACGTGTTGGCGGGAGCGCAATTGCTGTCGGGAGTATCCCCGTGCTGTGGACAATCGGTTTGAATCTTCCGCAAGCGATGTTGTTTCGTTTCACACACACTACCGGACCGATCAAACCGGTGGTCTTGCATTACGCGTTGTTGTACCGTATTTCGTATTTACTGATCGGTCTCTTCACGTTTATTGCTGTCGAACGTGTCAGCATCGGGCTGTCGGTCGTTCTTTTGCTTCTTTTATTGTTTTTCACCGCAGTGTTAGGAAGCGTCAGCACGTTGCCGTGGTTTGTTCTGTTCACGAAGACCGTACCGGTAACACTTCGGGGAAAAGTCTTGGCAGTCCGGCAAATCTTAAGTTCGTTTCTCGGCGTGTTCGGCGGCTCGCTCGTCGGCTTTATTCTTGCCGTTGTTCCTTTTCCGGAAAATTTTTCGTTGCTTTATCTTGTTGCTTTTGTTTTTATGATGATGTCGTATGATGCACTCACTTCGTTGAATGAACCGGTGGTCGGCCCGGCGGGACACAACATTGTTAGCTTTCGCCGTTTTCTTGCAGTCGCCCGCCGTTCGATCAAGGAAAACAAAAACTTGCGCAGCTTTCTTTATGCTGACGCGTTGACATTGATGTCCATGACAGTCGCCGTGTTCTTTCCGGTGTGCGCGTTAGAACGATTCTCATTGAAAGCGGCTTATGCAGGCACGTTCACGGTGATTTTTATGGGAAGCATGGTCGTCGGAAATTTGTTCTTCGGATTTCTTGCCGACAGCTATGGCCATAAACTGAACCTGATGCTGCTCGCCGGGTTTTCTATTGCGGCGAATGTTATAGCGATCCTTGCTGACAATATTCTTATTTACGGACTCGTGTTTTTCTTTACAGCCGGCGCAGTTGCGCTGCAGGTAATTTCCCGGTTATCGTTTATAGCTGAACTGTGTGCAGAACATGAGCGCTCGTTGTACATCGCTCTCGTGAATACCGTGACCGCACCGTCCGTTCTTGTGGGAGTGTTGGGGGGCGCTGCTGTGAATGCCTTTGGCTATGTTCCGGTATTTGTTTTCGCGATGGCAACGGGAGGGGGTGCATTGTGGATTCTGTACCGTTATGTTGAAGAACCGCGTGTGAAATTTTTGAAACAATACAATGCATCCGCGTTCAATTAAACGATCGGGAACAGACGGTCTCACTATTACATGGGACGATGGACATGTCAGTCCGCTGACCTTCCATTTGCTTCGGGATGAATGTCCTTGCGCAGAATGCAAAGGTGAAACCGTTCTGCTTCACACGTACAAGCCTCAAACGCGAGTGCAGCTTCCCGGTCATTACGAATTGAAATCGCTCCAACAGGTTGGCAGTTATGCAGTTCAGATCACGTGGGGAGACGGACATGCGACGGGATTGTATTCTTGGGAATATTTGAGGAAATTGGGGGAGAGCGATGGGAAAAAGTAAATTCACGCTGCTGTCTTTAAGAATCTTGGAATAATGGAAAGCACTGAGAATTACAACTTCAATCATTACACGTCGGAGCTTTAGTGAAAACTTCTCGACAAGAACAATCGCTTCTCATTCAAAAAGCCGTATCTGCTCGAAGCAACGCGTACGCACCGTACTCGAATTTCCATGTTGGCGCCGCGTTAATGACAGACGACGGCGAAATCTTTGACGGATGCAATATTGAAAACTCCTCTTACTCGCTCACGATATGTGCGGAACGAGCGGCAGTCTTCAAAGCGGTGTCGGCGGGGAAGAAAAAGCTCCGCTCTCTTGCCGTGACTTCCGATGACCGCGGATTCATTACGCCGTGCGGCGCGTGCCGTCAGGTTCTTTCTGAGTTTTCACCGGCGCTGGAGATTATCCTTGTCACGAGCGAAGGGAAGAAGAAAGTGACGACACTCGATAAGCTGTTTCCCGTTCCGCCCGATTTAAAAAAACTTTCAAAGGGGGCGGAATGATTATTGCCATTGCAAGCACTCGTGCGCCGAAAGTGAACGGAGTGAAGCGCGCCTTTGAAAAACTGAACGGCAAGTTTCTTCCGGCTGACGGGAGATTAAGTTTTGAAAGCATCGAAAGCGACAGCGGCGTTTCAGCGACGCCGACTTCGCTTGCCGAGGTAATGAAAGGCGCGCGAAACAGGGCTGACCGTGTATTTCAAACTCTCCGCGCACGTGCCGGCGTGAACGAAGATATTCTATCCATTGGCGTTGAAGGCGGTTTGTACAGCGTCGGCAGAGTTGTTTTTCTTCAAAGCTGGGCATGTGTATGTGACGGGACTGATTTTTGGTTCGGCAGTTCGGGAAGCATTCAGCTTCCGCTCGCACTGTCGCAGGCAGTAATCGAAGAAGGGAAAGATTTGGGAAAAGTGATTGACGGGTTCGCCGAACAGCGCGATGTGCGAAGCAATCAGGGAACATGGGGAATTCTGACTAGCGATATGGTAACGCGTGAGGACTCGTTCGAGCTTGCTGCGCTCAACGCGCTCGCGCCGTTGTTTAACAGGAAGATGTACCAGAAGTCAGGGGCCGGTGGTCAGAAGTCAGAAACCTCTGCTCTCTGACCTCTGAATTGAATTCCGTTCTGCGTTTCCCTATATTTCTCCAGAAACTTTTGCCGGGTGCCTCATGAAACAGAAAATACTTATTGCGGACGACGAGCGCGACATTCTCGATTTTCTCAAATATAATTTGGAGAAGGAAGGGTTCGACGTTCTTCTTGCGAAGAACGGAAAGGAAGCTCTTGCCCAGTCGAAAAAGGAACCTGATCTCATTCTTCTCGATATTATGATGCCGGAGCTTGACGGCAAGGAGGTAGTCCGCGCGCTCAAGAGAAATGAAGAAACCTCCGGCATTCCGGTGATTTTTTTGACAGCCCGCGATTCGGAATTGGACGAAGTGATCGGTCTTGAGCTTGGCGCCGATGATTATATCGCCAAACCGGTGAGCCTTCCAAAGCTGATGGCACGGATTAAATCAACGCTTCGAAAAAAAGTTTCTCCCTCTTCTGAGGCAGGGAAAAACGATGTCATGAAACACGGCGTTCTCGAAATCAGCCGCTCGCAATTTAAAGTCTTTATTAACAAGAAAGAGGTTTTTTTCCCGAAGAAAGAATTTGAAGTGCTCGACTATCTCGTTCGCCATGCCGGAAAGGTCGTAACGCGAGAAATGCTGCTCACAACGATATGGGGATCCGATGTGTATGTGGTGGATCGGACGGTGGATGTTCACATCAGAAAAATCCGGGAGAAGCTTGCCGGCTATGCCGACTATATTGACACGATCAAAGGGGTCGGCTACCGCATGAAAGAATTTTGAACGCTCCAACGTGAGAACACTCACCTCAAAACTCGCTCTTGCATCGGTTTTGCTTACGGTTCTCGTTGCCATGCTGTTGTGGCTTGTTGTGACATCGGTAACGCAGAAATATTTTCAACATCGGTTTGAAGAAGCGTTGCGCCGTGAGACTTCTCAAGTTGAAATGGCGCTGCGTCGTGAGGCGAAGCGCGGTGCGAATTTCACCGATGCCGTGAACTATGTCGGCCGGATATTTGCTTCTCAGTCTCGCCGGCTGACGCTGGTCGCAGGAAACGGTGCTGTCGTGTATGATTCCGAAGTTCCGAATGACAGCCTGCGCTTTCTGGAGAATCATCTTCACCGCGAAGAAATCGAGCGTGCAAGCGTCAGCGGTGTCGGAACGAGCGAGCGTTTCAGCGTGTCGGTTCATCGTCGGATGCTGTATTGTGCACGGAAAGTTGAAAGCCCGCTCGGGCTGTCGGAGCCGCGGAAGTTTTCTATCGGTGTGCGCACCGCGCAACGGAACAACGACGTCGTCAATGTTGTTTATCTCCGAGAGAGTGTTCCGTTTTCCGTTGTTGATCATGACGTCAGAGTTGCACAGTCGGGAATGCTTGCGATAGCGCTGTGCCTTATTGCCGTCGTTGCCGTTGTTAGCTTTCTGATCTCACGTCATCTGACATTTCCGCTGGTTCACATGGCTAAGATTGCGGAGGAAATCCGTCGCGGAGATATTTCGAAACGTATTGTACACAGTTCCAACGATGAAATCGGAGCATTGGCGTCAACGTTGAACGCGATGCTCGACACCGTGCAAGCGGAAATTTCACAATTAAAAAAACTCGAGCGCGTGCGGAGCGAGTTCCTTGCCAACGTTTCGCATGAACTGCGTACGCCGATTTTCGCCATGCAGGGAATGCTCGAAACGCTGCTGAACGGAGCCGTTGACGACCCGAATGTCAACCGCGAGTTTCTTCGGCGCACATTGCACAACACGGAACGGCTCAACGTGTTGCTCGGCGATTTGATAGACATTTCCCGCATCGAATCGGGTGAAATGAAAATGAGCTTCCGCTACTTCGACGTGCTGACGATGTTAGCAAACGTGGTGTCGGAGATGCAGCCGTTTGCAGAACAAAAAAATATCCGGCTTCGCGCCGATTTTTCAGGAAGTGTCGCGGCTGAAATTTACGGCGACCGCGAGCGGCTACGTCAGGTTGTAGAAAATCTGGTAGACAATGCAGTCAAGTATTCTGAGCCGAACACAACGGTAACGATTTCTTACAGGGATAACGAACATGAAGCGACAATTGCTGTTGCCGATGAGGGTATCGGGATTGCACGGGAACATCTGCCGAGAATTTTCGAGCGCTTCTACCGCGTTGATAAAGACCGCTCGCGCGAAGCCGGCGGCACGGGACTCGGTCTGGCAATTGTCAAACATATTTTGGAAGCGCACCATTCTTCAATCCAGGTGAAGAGCGAAGTCGGCAAAGGCTCGGTCTTCACATTTGTTCTTCACAAGTAGACGTATGAAAATTTTTGTGAAATTTTTTGCCAGCGCCCGCGAGGCGGTCGGCTCTGACAACGTGCAGGTTGCAGTGAAAGAAGGGGCGACGGCGAATGATGTGCTTGAGCTGTTCGGTTCGCAATTTGAGACGATGAACCGGCTCCGTCCGTACGTGAGAGTTGCAGTGAATCAATCGTATGTGGTGAACGATCATGTCCTTCACGAGGGTGATGAGGTCGCGATTATTCCGCCGGTCAGTGGAGGATAAGAATGGTTCGGATACAAGAAGCAAAAATTCACGTGGAAGAAATTCTCGGTTCTGTCGTAGTGCCGGAAGCCGGCGGTGTTGATGTGTTCATCGGAACAACACGCAATCATGCAAACGGAAAGAACGTTGTCGCGTTGCACTATGAAGCGTACGTTCCAATGGCGTTGGAAATGATGCGCGGGATTGAAAAGGAGTTGTATCGGCGGTGGAAAATTCGTGCGGCAGCCATCGTTCACCGCGTCGGCGAGGTTCCAGTAACGGAAGCAAGTGTCGTGATCGCCGTGTCGGCAGATCACCGCGCTGATGCATTTGCCGCATGCCGCTATGCCATTGATACGCTGAAGAAAGATGTACCGATCTGGAAGAAAGAAATTTTTGAAGACGGGGAAGCCTGGGCGGAGAACATAGAAGCACGATTCAAGATTCAGGATCGAAGCATCGGGTATGAATCCTGAATCATCAACACTGAGTGCTATGAGAGGCAGAGGTACCACATACAATCCGCAAATCCGTTTTGAAGCGCTGCGGTGGGAAGCGTTCGATGACGAGTGGGCGCACGTCGAAGATTCCTTTGGGGAAGAGCGGGAGCGAAGAATTCCCACACAGTATTTTCGAGACAACACGAAAACGGCACTGGCAAGAAATTCAAGTCCGGATATCGGTTTCACGTATGATTTGAACCCGTACCGCGGATGCGAGCACGGCTGCATCTATTGTTACGCACGCCCTACGCACGAGTATCTCGGATTTTCTTCGGGGCTCGATTTCGAAACGAAAATTATGGTGAAGGAAAACATCGCTGCGCTTCTTGAAAAAGAATTTCAGAAGCCGTCATGGAAACCGCAGGTTGTCATGCTTTCAGGCAACACCGACTGCTACCAGCCGATCGAACGAAGACTGCAGCTTACACGCAAATGTCTCGAGGTGTTTTTGAAGTATCGCAATCCTGTCGGCATGATAACGAAGAACGCGTTGGTGCTGCGCGACGTTGATCTGTTGTCTGAGCTTGCGCGGCTGAATCTCGTAAGTGTTACATTATCAGTAACAACGCTTGACAGAAATCTCGGGCGAAAAATGGAGCCGCGCACTTCCTCGCCGGAACACCGTTTGATGGCGATCGAAGGTTTGGCGAAAGCCGGTGTTCGGGTGGGTGTCAATGTCGCGCCGGTCATTCCCGGCCTCAATGACGAAGAAATTCCTGCGATCCTTTCTGCAGCGAAAGAACGCGGTGCAACCGGCGCGGGATTTACGGTGGTGCGCCTGCCCTATGCCGTGAAAGATTTATTTGTGGAATGGATCAAGCGGGAATTTCCTGAAAGAGCTGAACGGGTACTTCACCGGATTCGTGAGGTACGCAGCGGCAATTTGAACGATCCGAATTTCGGAAGCAGGATGAGAGGTAACGGAGAGATTGCGGAAACGATTGCCCAGCTTTTCAAAGTGGCGAAGCGAAAGTTGGGATTTAATAAACCGCACGAGCCGCTCTCCACAAGCCAATTCAGAGTGCTGACAAATCAGTTTGAATTATTTGAAATGCAGTTGTAAACTGAGTAATGTCATTCCCGCGAAGGCGGGAATCCATGTTTCTCAAGACAGTCTAAAAAGTAGATTCCCGCCAAAAGCATGCGGGAATGACGGTGCTATTGTTTAGGATTTCAGATTTAGTGCTTCGGATTTTTTAACGCTATGTCGTTTCAACTAAAAGATTCTTTCGGCCGCATCATCAACAACATGCGGATTTCCGTTACCGACCGGTGCAATTTCCGCTGCCGCTATTGCATGCCGGAAGAGGGAATGGTGTGGATGAACAGGAACGAGCTGTTGACGTTCGAAGAAATTACGCGTGTCGTTCGAATTGTTTCGCAGCTCGGGATCAGCAAAATCCGTTTGACCGGCGGCGAGCCGCTGATGCGGAAAGAGCTTCATCGTTTGGTGAAGCAAATAGCCGGCGTTGAAGACATCCATGATATCGCGATGACGACGAACGGCTTTTTTTTGAAAGAGCAGGCGCGCGAGTTGGCAGAGGCAGGCTTACGTCGAATTACCGTCAGCCTCGATTCGCTTGATCCGATAAAGTTTTCCGAGATGACCCGCCGCGATTATTTTCACAAAGTGTGGGAATCGCTCGAACTGCTTACTTCTCTTTTCCCCGCACCGATAAAATTGAATGTTGTTCTCATTCGCGGCATCAATGATGATGAAATCGAGAAGTTTGCCGAGCTTGCCCGTACAAAACCGTTTATTGTTCGCTTCATCGAGTACATGCCGATTGGCGCTGACGATGCTTGGGAAAATACAAAAGTTGTTCCTACGCACGAAATTATAGAACGCATCAACGCAAAGTTTCCGCCTTTAGCTCAGGTTGAATACCATGGTCATCAGCCTGCGGACCGATTTCGGTTTTCCGACGGCATTGGAGAAATCGGATTCATCAGTTCCGTGAGCGAACCGTTTTGTTCTTCCTGCAATCGCATTCGCATTACTTCCGATGGTAAGCTTCGCACCTGTTTGTTTTCCCTTCACGAAACAGATTTGAAAACTCCGCTTCGTACCGGCGCAAGCGATGATATTCTTTCTGAAATGATCATTGACGCAGTGCGAAAAAAAGAAGAAGGGCATCTCATCAATCGTCCCGGGTTTGTGAAGCCGCAACGCACGATGAG
Organism: Bacteroidota bacterium; assembly: GCA_028873075.1. Lineage (GTDB taxonomy): Bacteria > Bacteroidota > Ignavibacteria > UBA10030 > UBA8401 > JAJYOI01. The sequence continues at coordinate 1,028 of JAGWND010000084.1, read as the reverse complement.
CCAAATTGGGGGATGAGGGGAAAACCTTGCGAAGGTTTTTAAGGATAACATCTCTTTAAGAGATGTCGTCCTTTTTTTGCAAGGTGAAACGAGTTTATTGATTCTCTTCCGCTTCCTTCGTATATTAAAATCGTTTTGTTTAACGAAGAGTAGCGGCTATGAATTTTGAACAAATCGTTTTTTATCTTCTTGCGGCGGTTTCAGCGGCGTCAGCAGTCCTCATGATCCTTCAACGCAATCCGGTCAACAGTGCATTATTTCTCATTCTCAATTTTTTCTGCCTCGGCGGTTTGTACCTGACGCTTCACGCGCAGTTCATTGCCATGGTGCAGGTGTTGGTCTATGCCGGCGCAATTATGGTGCTATTCCTTTTCGTCATTATGCTGTTAAGCTTGGGAGACGAGCGAAGGTTGAAAGAAAGTTTGGGATGGAAAGCATACACGGCAATTGCACTGACAGCCGGATTGCTGTCGGAATTATTTTATATCTTTGTCCCCTCAACACAAACCTTCACTTCGCAGTCGGCGAATGCGGCACAGATGGGAACGGTTGAATACATCGGCACGGTGTTGTTCACGAAATTTTTGTTTCCTTTTGAAGTAACGTCGCTGTTGCTTCTCGCCGCTATTGTGGGAGCTGTTATTTTAGCAAAGAAGAAAATACAATGATTCCTCTGAATTTTTATCTCATCCTTTCCGCATTTATGTTTTGTGTCGGTGTGCTGGGCGTGCTCGTCCGCCGCAACGCAATCGTCGTCTTCATGTGCATCGAGCTGATGCTTAATTCAGTGAACCTCAGCCTGATTGCGTTCTCATCCTATCTCGGCGATCCGACCGGACAAATGCTCGTCTTCTTTGTTATGACTGTTGCCGCGGCTGAAGCGGCTGTCGGGCTTGCAATTATCATCGCATTGTTCCGCAATAAACAAACAGTCAATATTGATGAAATCAATATCCTGAAATGGTAACTATGTATTCTTACGTCGGTCTTATCGTTCTATTCCCGCTTGTTGGCTTTCTTCTTCTCGG
>JAGWND010000315.1 GCA_028873075.1 Bacteroidota bacterium | reverse complement strand
CCGACCAAGAACAGTACGAGGCTCAGCAGCAAGAGTGCGATCCCGATCGCCACCCCGAACTTTTTAAGGTCCTTGTTTGATTCCTTAATTTGTTTTATTTCTTCCAACAGCATACAATAACCGCATTAGTCGAGTACAAATTTGCTTTTCCACTCTCTATCTCTTTCCAACGGCTTTTGATCCTGCTTGTTTAAAAGAAAATTGCCTAAGATGAGATAATCAATATTGGTACGCATAAAGCACCTGTAGGCGTCGTCAGGAGTGCAAACGATCGGCTCTCCTCTCACATTGAACGAAGTGTTGATGATCACTGCGCAGTGATGGTCGTCGTTAAACCTTGAAAGGAGGTCATAAAACAGCGGATTGGTTTCTTTATGGACAGTTTGAATTCTTGCCGAATAATCAACATGTGTCACTGCTGGAATATCCGACCTGGCAATATTCAATTTGTCTATTCCAAACATCCGTTGTTCCTGCTCGCTCATTTCTCTTCGGCGCTCTTTCTTTACCTCTGCGACAAGCAGCATGTACGGGCTGGCTGTCTTCAATTCAAAATATTCGGAAGCTTTTTCTGCAAGCACAGAAGGAGCAAAAGGGCGAAAGCCTTCTCTGAATTTTATTTTTAAATTCATTAACGCTTGCATGGTAGGCGAGCGTGCATCTCCCAGAATCGAACGGGCACCGAGAGCCCGGGGACCGAATTCCATTCTGCCCTCAAACCAGCCGATAACTTTTTCGCGTGCAATGAGATCGGCAATTCTTTTGGAAATTTCATTCGGTTGAAGCTTATGATAAATGATACCGTTGTGCTCCAGAAAATTTGCAATATCTTTATCTGAAAATTCAGGACCGAGCAACGATCCCTGCTGGGCATCTTCATTTCCCTTCACGCCTCTCGGCTCGTTATGGTAACGATGCCAGCCCAGCAGCGCAGCCCCGACAGCACCGCCCGCGTCGCCGGCAGCAGGCTGAATCCAGATATTTTCAAACGGACCTTCACGCAGCAGCCTCCCGTTTGCAACGCAATTCAAAGCGACACCGCCTGCAAGTGCAAGGTTTTTCATTCCGGTTTTTTGATGTACATACGTACCCATTTTCAAGACAATTTCTTCTGTCACATCCTGAAGTGAACGCGCTACATCCATTTCCTTTTGCGTCAGCTTCGATTCGGGCTTTCTCGGTTTGCCGCCGAACAGCTTGTTGAACTTTTCGTTCGTCATGGTTAAGCCGGCGCAGTAATTGAAATATTTCATGTTCATTTTGAACGAGCCGTCATCTTTCACATCAATCAATTCATTCAATATAAGAGATGTATATTTCGGCTCGCCGTACGGTGCAAGCCCCATCACTTTGTATTCACCGGAATTGACTTTGAAACCTGTATAATAGGTAAATGCCGAATACAAAAGACCGAGCGAATGCGGGAATTTTATTTCTTCCAACAGTTCAATTTCATTCCCGTTGCCGATACCGTAGCTTGTCGTTGTCCATTCCCCAACGCCGTCCATCGTAAGAATCGCCGATTCTTGAAAAGGGGAGGGATAGAAGGCGGATGCCGCATGGGATTCATGATGTTCCGGAAAAATTATTTTCCCGTCGTATTGCAACTCTTTCTGAATATAATCTTTCATCCACAGCTTTTGTTTTATCCACAAGGGCATCGCTTTAATGAACGACTTTATGCCGATAGGAGCATAGGTTATGTAGGTTTCAAGAAGACGTTCAAATTTTAGAAACGGCTTATCATAAAACGCAATAAGGTCTAATTGAGAAGCATGAATACCGGAATACTGAAGACAAAAATTAATAGCATTGATTGGGAAATTATCGTCATGCTTCTTTCTCGTGAATCTTTCCTCTTGTGCGGCAGATATTATTTTCCCGTCCTGCACGAGGCAAGCAGCACTATCATGATAAAAAGCGGAGATTCCTAAGATATACATGACGTATTATTTCGCTGCCTGTTGGAGCTGCGCACGAAGAGCAAAAGCCTCAGGGTAATTCGATTGCAGTGAGAGTGCCCGGTTTACCATTTGGAGGGCTTGGCGATAGTCTTTTTCATCAACATAGACGCCGGCTAAATTGTACCACACCTGTGCATCTTTATCGTCAAGCTTTAAACTGTTGGCAAGATTTTTCTTTGCCGAGTCCACGCGATTATGGTAGAGATCAATAATGCCAAGCCATTTGTCCGAAAACGCGCTCGGTTCAATCTCGTTTCGTTCAACGAGATACTGATAAGCGGAATCGTAATCTTTTATCTGTAGCAATACGGTCGCGGTGTAATCGTA
>JAGWND010000083.1 GCA_028873075.1 Bacteroidota bacterium | reverse complement strand
TTCAGTATTCAAGATTCATGATTCAGGAGGTTTCTATGCTAAATCCTGAAACCTGAATCTTCTGTTCTAAAAAATCAGCCGAATAAAGTAATCAAAACAAAAGCGTAATGTCAACAATCTTCCTGAAGTTTCTTGCACGCGGCAAATTGACAGCATTTGTATTTTTTTCGCCAGATGTGGCTGTTTGTCTGACATATTGTCCAAGAGAATTACTATCAGCATCAAAAAGTTCTCGAAATTTCGCTGTTTCCGCAGGTATCTTCTGGCACGATGGTTGAGTTCTTATAGTAAAGAAAATCTACATAAAAAGGATTTCAATTCGGAATCCTAACATTCGAACTAAAGGAGAAATTCATTATGGCTGGAAAAATTATCGGAATAGATCTCGGCACTACGAATTCTGTTGTTGCCGTTATGGAAGGCAATGAACCCGTTGTCATTGCGAACGCGGAGGGAATGCGAACAACGCCTTCAGTAGTTGGCTTTGCAAAGAACGGCGAGCGGCTTGTTGGTCAGCCTGCAAAACGCCAGGCGGTGACGAACTCTCAGAATACGGTCTACTCGATCAAGCGTTTTATGGGACGCTTCATGAATGAAGTGAACGAAGAAATGAAGCTCGTTCCGTACAAAGTTGTTACCGGCGACAACAACACAGCGCGTGTTGAGATCGGCGACCGGGTTTATTCGCCGCCGGAAATTTCTGCGATGATTCTTCAGAAGATGAAACAAACCGCGGAAGATTACCTCGGACAGAAAGTGACCGAAGCGGTCGTTACTGTGCCGGCATATTTTAATGATGCGCAGCGCCAGGCGACGAAAGAAGCGGGCGAGATTGCCGGCTTGAACGTTCGCCGCATTATCAACGAGCCAACCGCGGCGGCACTTGCGTACGGTTTGGATAAGAAACACAAAGATTCAAAAGTTGCGGTCTTCGATCTTGGCGGCGGAACATTCGATATTTCAGTTCTCGAACTTGGTGACGGTGTGTTTGAAGTGAAATCAACAAACGGCGACACGCATCTTGGCGGCGATAATTTCGATCAACGGCTTGTTGATTACATTGCGGATGAGTTTAAGAAAACCGACGGTATAGATTTGCGTAAAGATCCGATGGCGCTTCAGCGTTTGCGCGAAGCTGCTGAAAAAGCAAAAATGGAATTATCAACGTTGAACCAAACGGAAATCAATCTGCCATTCATCACCGCTACAGCGGAAGGTCCGAAGCATCTTAATCTGACGTTGACGCGTGCAAAATTTGAACAGCTTGTTGATGATCTTATTCAGCGATGCGTACCTCCGGTTGAGAAAGCTTTGAAAGATGCCGGAATGCAGCCGAATCAAATTGACGAAGTGATTCTCGTCGGCGGTATGACACGTGTGCCGCGTGTGCAACAGTTGGTGAAGGAAATTTTCGGCAAAGAAGGGCACAAGGGTGTTAATCCTGACGAAGTTGTTGCAGTTGGTGCGGCAATTCAAGGCGGCGTTCTTGCCGGCGATGTGACCGACGTTCTTTTGCTCGATGTCACTCCGTTGTCGCTCGGAATTGAAACGCTCGGCGGCGTGATGACGAAGCTTATTGACGCCAACACAACAATTCCGACGCGCAAGAGTGAAATCTTCAGCACAGCGGCAGACAGCCAGACGTCGGTTGAGATCAATGTGCTGCAAGGCGAACGACCAATGGCTATTGATAACCGCACGCTCGGCAAGTTTCATCTTGATGGAATTCCGCCGGCACCGCGCGGCGTACCGCAGGTCGAAGTAACATTCGATATTGATGCGAACGGCTTGCTGCACGTGATGGCAAAAGACAAAGCGACGAATAAGGAACAGAGCATCCGTATTACTTCATCGTCCGGTCTGAGCAAAGAAGAAGTGGAAAAGATGAAGAAGGAAGCTCAATCTCATGCCTCTGAAGACGCGAAGAAGAAAGAAGAGATTGAGGTGAGAAACCAAGCAGACAATCTTGTTTTTTCTACGCGAAAGCAGATTAAAGATTTGGGCGAGAAGATGGATGCCGATACGAAATCAAAACTTGAGTCGGCGACGACATCGCTTGAAGAGGCGATCAAAGCAAACAACATTTCAGATATTAAAGCGAAGATGGATGCATTGAATTCCATCTGGAACGAGGCTTCGACGAAAATGTATGAAGCGGCAAAGCAAGCGGGACCGCAGCCTCAAGGGAGCGCTCAACCCGATGCCGACCCGAACGCGAAGTCTTCTGAGAAGAAAGATGACAAAAAAGTTGAAAACGCCGACTTCGAAGTGATGGATGATAAGTAAACTTGCCATGCTATAGCTGAGAAGGAACAGGTTAACGGTGGAATCGAAAGGCGAGGCAAGCAACCTCGCCTTTTGTGTGAAATGGATGAGTTGATGTCTGGCGGCGTTTTTCGACCGTCTGACATCTATAAAGGTTTACAAAAATGTCAGACAGCATAAAACGCTGTCAGACATTTTTCTTTGACGGAGAAAAATATGAATTTCAATAAATTTACAATCAAGTCTCAAGAAGCTGTGCAAAATGCGCAGGAGATTGCATCGAGTTATGGTAATCAAGCCATTGAACCGGAGCATGTGCTGGCGGCGCTCGTGCAGGATCCGCAAGGCATCGTCGTGCCGATGCTGCAAAAGCTTGGGGCAAACGTTGAGTATGTGAAAATCAAAATCATCGAGTTGATTGAGAAACTGCCGAAGATTCAAAATGCACAGCAGCAATATGCATCATCATTGTTGCAAAAAGTTTTTGATGAAGCGCAGAAAGAAGCGGAGAATCTCAAAGATGAATTCGTGAGCACCGAACACCTATTGCTCGGTGTTCTCAGTCAAAAACAAAATGGCGGGGCAAAACTTCTGCTCGATCAGGGCGTAACGCGCGATAGCGTCTTGAAAGCGCTGAAAGATATCCGCGGCTCGCAGCGCGTCACTGATCAAAATCCCGAAGACAAATATCAGGCGCTACAGCGCTTTGGCAGAGACTTGAATGAACTTGCGCGGAAAGGAAAGCTCGATCCGGTCATCGGCCGCGATGAGGAAATCCGCCGCGTGCTGCAAGTGCTGTCTCGCAGAACAAAAAATAATCCGGTGCTTATCGGTGAACCGGGAGTTGGGAAAACGGCGATTGCTGAGGGACTTGCTCACCGCATTATCCACGGCGATGTACCTGAAAGCTTGAAAACGAAACGCATCATTGCACTCGACATGGCGGCGATGATTGCCGGCGCGAGTTTTCGCGGCCAGTTTGAAGAGCGTATGAAAGCTGTCTTGAAAGAAGTGGAAAATTCGAACGGAGAAATAATTCTATTTATTGACGAGCTTCATACGCTTGTCGGTGCCGGCGCTGCACAAGGTGCGGTTGATGCTGCCAACATGCTGAAACCGGCGCTTGCCCGCGGTGATTTGCGCGCTATCGGTGCAACTACCCTCGATGAATACAGAAAACATATTGAAAAAGATCCGGCGCTTGAGCGGCGTTTCCAGCCGATTCTCATTGGTGAGCCGAGCGTTGAAGATACGATTTCAATTTTGCGCGGACTTGCCGAGCGGTACGAAGTGCATCACGGTGTTCGCATTACCGACGGAGCGATTGTTGCCGCCGCGCAGTTAAGCGACCGCTACATTTCGGACAGATTTCTTCCTGACAAAGCAATTGATTTGATTGATGAGGCGGCGTCGAAGTTACGGATTGAGATTGATTCAATGCCGGAAATACTGGACGATGTTGAGCGCAAAATCAAACAGCTTGAAATCGAACGCGAAGCGGTGAAGCGTGAATTGACTGCTGATTATGCCGATGAGGCGGACAAGCAACAGATCGAAATCCGTCTCGACCAGATCGCACACGAGCTTGCAGAATTGAATCAGCAGCGGTCTGAGTTAAAAGCGCACTGGCAGAACGAGAAAGATTTAATTCAGTCAATCCGTACAATGAAGGAGGAAATTGAGAGCGCCCGCGTTGAAGCGGATAAGCGGGAACGTGAAGGCGATCTCGCCAAAGTCGCGGAACTCCGCTACGGAGTCATTGCTTCGCTCGATAAAAAAATTAAAGCGGCGACGGCGAGGCTTGCTGAGGTTCAAAAAGACAGAAAGATGCTGAAAGAAGAAGTTGACGCGGAAGATATTGCGGAGATCGTTTCTAAGTGGACCGGTATTCCGGTCAACCGAATGCTGGAAAGTGAGCGGACGAAGCTTCTTCATCTTGAAGAAAAGATTCACGAGCGGATGGTGAATCAGGATGAAGCGGTGAAAGCAGTGAGCGATGCGATTCGCCGCAGCCGCGCAGGTTTGCAGGACGAAAGGCGGCCGATCGGCTCGTTTATTTTTCTCGGTACGACCGGCGTCGGGAAAACAGAATTGGCGCGTTCACTTGCGCATGTATTATTCAACGATGAAAATGCGCTCGTGCGCATTGATATGAGTGAGTATATGGAAAAGTTTTCCGTTTCGCGTCTTATCGGCGCGCCTCCGGGCTATGTCGGCTACGAAGAGGGTGGGCAGTTGACCGAAGCGGTTCGGCGAAAACCGTATTCTGTAGTTTTGCTGGACGAAATCGAAAAGGCGCATCCGGAAGTGTTTAATGTGTTGCTGCAGCTTCTTGATGACGGACGCTTGACCGATTCGCAGGGAAGAACAGTCAATTTCAAGAACACGGTTGTTATTATGACGTCGAATCTCGGTTCGCATCTCATTCAGGAAAAAATGAATGAAATACAAACCGACGACGATTGGGAAAATTTCTTTGGCGACCTGCGCTCCGCCCTGATGCAGATGCTGCGCGAGACGATCCGCCCGGAGTTTCTTAATCGTGTGGATGAGATCATTCTCTTTAAGCCGTTGACACAAACGGACATCAAGCGGGTGGTTGATCTTCAGTTGCGGCGCGTCGAAGAACTACTTGCAAAGAAAGAAATGAAGCTTGTCGTTTCCGGCGATGCGAAAGAATGGCTTTCCCGCCTCGGCTACGATCCGAGTAATGGCGCCCGCCCGTTGAAACGCGTTATTCAAAAACACGTTGTCAATGTGCTTTCCGAGAAAATTCTTGCTGGAGAATTTTCCGAAGGTGATACGATAGAGATGATTTTGGAAGGGGAAGGGCAATTGGGGTTCAAGAAAATCGCACAAGTGGTGGTAAGTTAAGTAGAAAAGGTATCAAACAGCGCTTTGTGCTTGACGGTCCAGGGGGATATTTTAGGTGACAGGCGTCATTTGCCTCTCATTTCGAAATACCATAACTTATTACACGTTATCTTTTTCCGCGAAAAACACGAAAGACGTCAAAGATTATTTTTCGGGTGTTTGGTGTTTTTCGTGAACTGAGTAATCTCCTCACCATGATTTTTTGAAACGACATTGACAGAAACAAATTCTTCTCCCAAAGGGATGGATTCCCAAAAGCTTTTCACCCGCCTTCCGTGGACACTTATTTTTGCTTTTGTTTTTTTGGCAGCGGCGATCATCGTCGCGGGGAGTTATTATTATTCCTTCACTGCGCGCAGTATCAAGGTCGAAAAGTATAACGATCTTTCCGCCGTTGCTGATTTAAAAGTCAGCGCCATCACACAATGGAGACGTGAGTGCATAAACGACGGGGTGATGATCCAAAACGAGGTAGTTGCTCGGCAACTGCAAAATTATCTGACTCGAGGACGTCACAAAAGCGAGATCGTGAAATGGTTTGAAACGTTTACAGCGCACAACAAGTATTCCGGTGCATTGCTTCTCGACAGAGAAGGAACCATAAGATTATCAGTCGGCATTTATGGTGATACGATTGGCATTAACGAGCGCGCACTGGTTCGGAACGCGGAGCAACGCAGGGAGATTATTCTTTCCGATTTGCGAATGTCGAGAGCACTGCATACTGCAACATTCGACGTGTTGATTCCTGTTATTCGAACCGGGGAGGGGAGCGGCAGTCTTATTGGTGTTCTCGTATTGAGAATTGACCCGCAACAGGTTTTTTATCCTCTTCTTCAATCCCAGTCAGTGCCAAGCCGCACGTCAGAAACCGTTCTTGTCCGCCGCGAAGGCGATGACATTCTCTTGCTCAGCGAGCTTCGCTTCCGAAAAGAGAGTGCTTTCAAATTTCGACTTCCACTTTCGATGGTAGATCTTCCGGCAAGCAAGGCAATTCGCGGAGTTGAAGGAACTGTCGAAGGAATAGATTATCGCGGTATTGCCGTGCTTGCGGCTGTCAGAAAAATTCCGGGCACGCCTTGGTTTCTCATAGCCAAAATTGATCAGGACGAAGTCTACTCGCTGCTTCACGAGGAAGCATGGTTCATCGGAGTTCTCGTTGTCGGTATGCTTGTTACCGCCGCATCGGTCATCGGTTTTTGGTGGAGACATCAGCGCGCGCTCTTTTACCGAAAGCTCTACGAGGACGAGCTTGAGCGAAAAGCGTTGGTGAGCCACTTTGACAGCGCTTCAAAATATGCGAACGATATTATTTTTCTTACTGACGAAAAAGGGCGCATCGTTGAAGCGAACGAACAAGCGTGCAGAAAATACGGCTACGCGTACGAAGAAATGCTTCGTCTGAATATCCGGGACCTTCGTCCGTTGCCTTTGAGAAAAGAGATCCTGGACCGGATCAAACAAATGGAAGCAGAAGGAGGTGCTCTCTATGAGACACGGCATCTGCGGAAAGACGGAACGACATTTCCCGTTGAAGTCAGTGCGCGGTTAATCGCAGTTGAAGGGGAAAAATTTTATCAAGCTATCATCAGAGACGTCAGCGAGCGTAAGCAAGCGGAAGAATCGTTAGTCAGGCTGCACCAGGCAGTTGACACTTCCGGTGAAGCGATCTTTATGACCAACCGCGAGGGAATTTTTACGTTTATCAACGAAAGCTTCACACGGATGTACGGTTACCTGCCGGAAGAAGTGATCGGTAAGGTGACGCCTCGAATTCTCAAAGGAGGAGAACTGAAAGCGGGGGACTACAAGGCTTTTTGGCAAACGATCCTCAGCAAACAACAGGTTGAATGGGAAATCAGCAATCGCGCGAGAGATGGGAGGTTTCTTACTGTCGAAGCTTCGGTGAGTCCGGTTCTTGATGAAGAAGGGAACATCACCGGCTTTCTTGCCATCGAGCGCGATGTTTCGAGCCGCAAACGGGATGAAGAAAAAATCCGTAATCTCAGCCGTGTGTATGAGATGCTCAGCAATGTCAATCAGGCAATCGTTCGCACACGGAGCCGGGAACAATTGTTCGACAAAATCTGCCACATTGCTGTTGAAGATGGAAAATTTATTCTCGCGTGGATCGGCTTGCTCAATGAAGCCGCGCACAAAGTCAACGTTACGACTTATGCCGGCAATTCTAACGGCTATCTTGAAGAGCTTCAGATTATTGCAGATGATTCGCCGCACGGCAAGGGACCGACCGCCACTGCTTACCGTGAAGGGAAGCATGTTGTTTGCAACGACATTGAACATGATGAGCTTATGGCGCCGTGGCGCGAGAGCGCGCTTGCGCGCGGTTACCGTTCTCTTGCATCGTTTCCGTTTCTTGTTTTCGGAAAGCCGGGAGGCAATATCAATTTTTATGCATCAAGTGCCGGCTTCTTCACTGAAAAGGAAATAGCACTGCTCGACGAGCTTGTTGCCGATGTTGCATTCGCTCTTGAATCGCTTCAGCTTGAAGAAGACCGCAAGAAATCGGATCGGGAGATTATTGAAGCACATAAGTTCACCAAAACGATTCTTGCAAACTCTCCGGTCGGCATTCTCACATACAAAGCGACCGGCGAGTGTGTTACCGCCAATGAAACGGCGGCGCAGATGGTCGGAGGGACTGTCGAGCAACTGCAAGCGCTGAATTTTCGCACGTTGCAATCGTGGAAAAACTCCGGCTTGCTCGATGTTGCAGAGCGGGCGCTCGGCGACGGTATTCCCAAGCGTTTAGATGTCTTTCTCGTTTCAACATTCGGGAAAGAAGGGTGGTATGCCATCAGGCTTGCACCGTTCATGTCCGGCAAAGAACGCCATCTGCTTATTGTTCTCACGGACATTTCTCAGCGCAAGGAGATAGAAGATCAGCTTCGTTCATCGGAACAGTATTACCGCCAGCTTATCAATATTTTGCCCGACGGCGTTGTGATCATTGATGAAAATGCCGTCGTGCAGTTTGTCTCTCCGAAGATGTACGAGATTTTCAATATTCCGATCGGGATCAATATCGTCGGAATGTCGCTCTTGCAGTGGGTCGCTCCAGAGGAGCGCACTGCGGTGCGCGAGAATATCCGAACTATTGTTCAAACAAAAAAAGCGCTTCGTCCAATTGAATACAAGCTGCTGCGACATGACGGGGCTCAATTCTGGGGAGAATTTATGTCGTCGGCGCATCTCGATGCAAAAGGAAGAATGAACGGAATTGTCATTGTCTGCCACGACATTACCGAGCGCAAGCAAGCGGGAGAGTTGATTCGTGCGAGCGAGCTGAAGTACCGCGATATCTTTACATGGTCGCCGGTCGGCATTTTTCAGTCAACGTTAACGGGGGACATTCGCACGGCAAATGCGAGTTTAGCGACAATCCTCGGGTACGACAGCACCGATGATCTTCTGACTCTTTCAATGCAGCGGGACATTTATGCCGATACACGCGAAGGAGAGATGCATTTCTCGGGTCACCAGAACAACAGCGGAAGGGAAGTAACAACCTCCGAGCATCAATGGAGGAAAAAGAACGGCGAGCTGGTATGGATTTCAGTGACGTGTCATATTGTGAATGATGAGAACGGAAGTGCTCTGTACCACGAAGGGTTCGTTCATGATATTTCCGGACGGAAGGTATTGGAAGAGCAGATACGCCAGGCACAGAAGCTCGAAAGTTTAGGAACGCTTGCCAGCGGCATCGCTCATGATTTCAACAATATTCTCGGCATTATTCTCGGACACGCTTCGCTGCTCGATCAGCTTTCTACAAATTCTCCCGGCATCCATTCTTCGGTTGAAGCGGTCTTAAAGGCGACGCAGCGCGGCGCGGCTCTCGTTCGCCAGCTTCTTACATTTGCGCGAAAGACGGAGACGTTTGTCGAATCTGTTTTTATCAACGACATTATTCAGGAGCTCGCGAAGCTGATCAATGAAACATTTCCCAAGGCAATCACGGTGGTCACGACATTGGCTTCTGGCATTCCGTCTATCCGGGGTGATGCGACACAGCTTCATCAAGTGCTGCTCAATTTAAGCGTCAATGCACGCGACGCGATGCCGAAGGGCGGAGCGCTCACATTTTCCACCGCGCTGGTTCCGCTTGAAACGGTCCGCACCAAATTTCCCCGGGCCGAAGCGGCGGAGTATATTCTCATCACTGTTTCCGATACGGGGGTAGGGATGGACGAGAAAACACGGCGGCGAATTTTCGAGCCGTTTTTCACGACAAAAGAGCCGGGGAAGGGAACGGGGCTGGGCATGGCAGTCGTCTACGGTGTGGTTGAAAGCCACCATGGATTTATCAACGTGGAAAGTGAAGTGGGAAGAGGAACGACGTTTACCATTGCTTTTCCTGTTGAGACGGGCCTTGTGGTAGAACGCTCTGAACACGCGTACGAGGAGGAACCGCCGGGTGGAACGGAAACGCTTCTCATTATCGAAGATGAGGAAATGCTGCGCGGTATCCTTCAGGAGGCATTAGTGCAAAAAGGATACCGTGTGCACACTGCCGCCGACGGCGAAGAGGCGGTGAAGATGTACTCACAGCATCAACGGGAAATTGCGCTTGTCATCAGCGATGTAGGACTCCCAAAGATGACGGGCGATAAAATATTTTATTTGATCAAAGAAATTACACCGGCTGTAAAGTTTATCCTTGCAAGCGGTTTTATCGAGCCGGATTTGAAATCGGAGTTGATCGGAGCCGGAGTGCAGGAGTTCGTTCAAAAGCCGTACCGGCAGAGCGAGATTTTGGCAAAAATTCGTGCGGTGATTGATAGAAAGATGTCGTGATGTTTGCAAATCAATCTGTCATTTTTTATACTGTTTAAAAAAAAGAAAATCGTTTATGGGTATTACTTATATTGAAGGTTCAGTTTAGGGGCAACGCGGGCAAACAAGTTCCTGTAAAATTTTTGGTTGGCAGCGGTGCTTCCTATACCTTGTTTAGCCCGAAACAATGGAAGGGAATAAAATTGAAGCCGAAGAGAGTTATGTCCCTTACACTTGCAGATGGCACAACAATTAAACAAAATATCTCGGGATGTATTCTTTCTCTTCCTCAGGGTGAAGGGCGCACACACCCGTGATTTTTGGTAAAGAAGTGGACGAGCCGCTTTGGGGTGCAGTTACACTTGAAATGTCTGGCTTGACTTTAAGTCCATTCAATCGTACACTCCAACCGACACGAATGATGCCGGTGTCGTTTTATTCACAGGATGTTGCTGCCCCGAAAGTACAGTTCAAAGCATTTGCAAACACAAGTAGGGCGAAGCAGCGCTTTCCCTTACGTTTTTGGCAGCTACATCTTCCCCTGCACTTGCAATTGTTCAGAATGTTTTGTAGAATCGCTCAATCCGAAGGATTGATTCCTGCGAATCAATTGTCCTTCTGAACGAGGCGGCAAGAAATATTTCTTACCAACAATAATCACATAACTAAAGAAAGGAATGCTTATGGCAGCACCTGTTACGCACTTTGAGGTCAACGCTCGAGACGGCAAGCGTGCTCAAGAATTCTATTCTAACCTTTTCGGTTGGACTATCAATGTCGTCGAAGGGGGCTATGGACTTGTTGATACAGGCGTAAAGATGGGAATTAATGGAGGTGTCGGGCAAACAATGGAGGGCGGCCAGCCTAACGTTACGTTCTATATTCAAGTGGAGGACCCGCAGGCGTATCTCGATAAAGCCGTGGGTCTTGGCGGGAGAGTGGTAACCCCTGTGACAGAGATCCCTAACATGGTAACGTTTGCACAATTTGCCGACCCCGAAGGGAACGTGATCGGCATCATTAAAGGATCGCAGTCCCCGCCGAAAGAAGTAAGGCCGAGAAAAAAGCCAGCGCCACGCAAGAAAAAAGTTCAGAAAAGAAAAGGAGGACGGAAAAGAAAGTAAGAGCCTCTTTAGTACTGAGATGGACTCCGCCTTCTTCCAGTGCGGAGTCCATCGTAAGCACGCGTCTTTCCCACGAACTTCTATCCGCAATGTTCTTTCCAGCAGTTTGTGCTTTTGTATTCGCAAGATTATTTTTAAAAAACTTCTTGACTCTTTCCGGAAATCTGCCGAGTATTGGTTGGCTTATGGAACGGCATGAGCTCTTGTTTATATTTCTATCGCCTCGTCATGGAGGGCGGGCGTGAAGACGTCGGGCTTTCTCCAACTCGCTTTCCCACAGCCGAGACCTATGCTGAAATAATGAAAAACGAAAGACAAACTGAGATTGTTCGATGCTTAACAAGTGCGGAAAATATCTGGTTTCTCATTGAATTGAAAAACATGCTTCTCACCACTCCTGATTTTCTTGATGTCTGCTCTGATTCCTTTTGGGATAGCATTCTTGTCATGTTAAGAATTGACGGCATACCTGCTTTGCTTGAAGAAAAAGATTCTGTGCTGAAGTCGGCAGTGCGTGCGGCAGTTGCCTCTCTTGACCACACGAACGAATAATTTTCAAGCTTGTTGAGAATTACCGCAGCAGCATCAACTTCCTTATCAACTGATCCCCGCTAAATTCAGGCCGCGCAAAAATAAATTCCGCTTGCAAGGTTTGCCGCGGAATTTCACGTCATGATATTCTCTTTCTTTCATCTCTTCGTTCACTGATGTTTCTACAATCAGGGCATGATATTTGTTTGAAAAAGCTTTAAGCTATCGTTAAATTAATTTCTGATCTAAAATGATAGAATGCCTTGTTTTTGGTATATCCGGTGAGAAAAGTGCAATACCGAGTTTTAGGTATTTTGAGAAAAAAGAGGTAAGTTTGTTCGTAAGCTTCCCCAAGTTATTTGGTAACTTTGCGTTTCTGCAATATTTAAGGATGGTACGTTACACGAGCGGTCTTAAAATTACCCAGTTCTAGGTATTTCTAGTTCTCCCTAAATAGATTATTTTTACACCGACACAATGCTAAGCTCATTAAGTGATATTTCCGTTACTTTTGCACTGTGAAAGTACTATGATTGAAACATGGATAATAGAAGATAACACTTCTTACTCAACTCTGATCCGGAGTGCCATAAATCAGAGTGATTGGTGTACGTGCGAACATGAATGGACCACGGTAGCCGATGCGTTGAAATATTTATCGAAAGGGGACATTCCCGATGTTATCCTCACCGATATTAATCTACCCGGAATGAATGGTATCGAAGGCATCAAAGAGATAAAAGCAAAGATTAAAGAAATTGAAATTATCGTGCTTACGGTTTTTGACGATAATGAAAAAATATTCGACGCTATTTGTAACGGCGCTAACGGTTACCTTCTTAAAAGCTCTTCGCCGGAAGAGATACTTGAGGCGATAAAAACTGTTGTTGACGGAGGCTCGTCAATAAATGCGGGGCTTGCCAGAAAGGTTTTCAACATATTTTCTTCTTTGAAGCCGGCAGAACATACGTACGGACTAACGAAAAGAGAAAATGAAATTCTCAATTATCTTGTGGATGGAAAAACTGCCAGCGAGATTGCAAAGGTCACGTTTACAAGTCCGCTGACAGTGCAGACCCACATTAAAAATATTTATACTAAATTACAGGTAAATACCAGAAGCGGCTTGGTATCAAAGGCGATTAAAGAGGGACTTATTTCAAAGGGAGGTAAGAAACTTTTTGGAAATGGTTTATGACGAACTCAGAGCGGGACTTCTAAGGCGATTGTAGTTCCCCTTCCGTTGTTACTTTCAATCACAATCTGCGCTCCAATCTGGGCCGCTCTGTTTCTGAGATTATTCAGTCCTTCTCCGCCTCC
>JAGWND010000314.1 GCA_028873075.1 Bacteroidota bacterium | reverse complement strand
AATGGCAGGATAAAGGGACTGGTGGATAAATGGATTGATGATCTAAAATTTTTCAATAATCCAATACTCTATCAATCCATGTTGTTCTGTTGCTTCTTTTTGTTGTTTTCATTGCAGAACAAGTCTTTTGCACAACACCAGGAGATTCCTTCATTAGATGATTTAGCCGGAACGTGGCAGAATGTTGCCGGGCTTCGTTCCCTGCCCGCGGTGAACAGTGCGCAGGGATCGGCGCAGGCGGTGAACGATGTCCTTGCTATCGGCAAGCTCAGTTTTCCTCCGATAACAATGACAGGAACAACCGGCTCGCTGGCTATAGATGGCGTAAAACAAAAATTTGAACAGAGCCAGTGGTATCCGTATCAAATTCTGCGAAAAGGCATTGCGGGGAACATTGAAGTGGAAACCTCAGTGCGCATGCTGTATGACCAGGAAGGTTTGCTGTTCCATATTGTTGTGACAAATCGTGCCTCGGTTAAGAAAACTTTTCAATTGGAAATTGACTTGACCGCATTCACGTCGCGGCACAAGCGATGGGGATGGAAAATTCCGAGAGATGTCGACTCAAGTACATTTTCTGCAGCTTCGCTTGATGGCGGCAAATCTTTTTTACTTGAAGATTCACGCGATCAATTCAGTAACTGTTTCAGTTTTGAGCAGGCGCCGGACGAGTTGTTCATCAATACTCATTCGGGAGAAGCAGGGTGGAATATCGCTTTGCCTCCACAAGCTAAGCGAACAATCAATTACGTTTTGATATTTGGTGAGAAGGAAAATCAAGTTCATGAATTAGCGGCGGCGTCAGCTTCTCACTTTGACAATGCATTCAAACGAGTGAAAACCGAGTGGGAGAAACGCTGGACGGCAATGTTCACCCCGAACAACCCGTATTTCTCCGGACACGTGCCGGTGTTAGTTACTTCCGACAAAAAGATGCGGCGCATCTATTATATGAGTTTGATCTCGTTATTGAGCGTTTACCGGACGTGCTTTCCTGTTGCGCCGCGCGTGTACGTCAGCAACACGCCGGAAAGCAATTGCACGATGATGTATTTCTGGGATACGCGCGAATGGGCGACTACGCTTGCTCTACTCGATCCGGTGATAATGAAGGAATGTCTCCGGTCGTGGTTGGCCAAAGATATTTACAAAGGATATGCGGAAGAATACCAGACAGGCACGCTGCAGGGAGTCTGGTACAGCGCGAACGATTATTCTGTTTTTATCCTGCTCAACGATTATCTGAATGTCACCGGGGACAAGAAATTTCTTTCTGAAACGATCAGCGGGAGAACGGTACTTCAACACATGGATTCTATTGCCACGCACTGGAAATCGCTCGTGAAACCCGGACACATTCTCGCCGATTACGGCGGTGCGGAAAACCTTTTGGAATGTGTTCCGACGTACATCAATGAAGTCGCTTCGTTCAATGCTGCCAGTGTGTGGATGATGCGCCGCGTTGCCGAAATTCAGAGCGCCGAAGGGAATAGTGCTCGCGCGAAGGAATTACGTTCGGATGCAGATACATTGCTTCAGGCAGTGCTTACGCTCTATGTGCCGGGACAAGGTGTGTGGGATGCGCTTCACAATGACGGAAAGAGAGTGGATGTTCGTCACGTGTTCGATTTTGCAACCGTCGGACTCACTATTCCGAATGATCTTACTTCCGAAATGAAAAACGAAATGATCGACTTCGTAGAGCGCGAATTGTTGACCGATCATTGGATGCGCGCTCAATCGTTGAGCGACCCGGCGGCAAGCGTTTCCGATCGTCCCGATCATGGACCGATGGGCGCGTTTTGTGCGTGGCCCTCCGAAACGATCGGTGCGATGTGTGAATTTAAAAAATTCGGTAAGGCGTTAGATTTTCTTCGCCGTTGCGAATTGACCACGCATGAGGGACCGTTCTCACAGTCGCGCGAGCTGATGGACAAAACATTTCACGCGCCGGTGAAGATCAATGAGCGCGGGAGCGGCGGAGCGCCGAGTCAAACGTATAATGCAAGCAACGGCGGCGGTTTTGCTGAAACGATTATCCGCGAGTTCTTCGGTTACAAGCCGGATTTTCTGACAGACAAAATTATTTCGGACAAACAGCCGCGAGGCTTTAACGGCGAATTGTTGAATGTTCAGCAAGGCGATCACTTTTACAACATCAGCAGTACATCTCAAGGTTTGAAGTTGTCGAGAGTGAAATAACCGATGTCGCGCAGATGCTAAAACCCTAAATTCAAAATCCGAAACTCGAAGCAATGTCTGAAACAGAAAGATCAAAAACGCCTACAAGCAGCGTCTGTTGACGGGGCGGATC
>JAGWND010000082.1 GCA_028873075.1 Bacteroidota bacterium | reverse complement strand
TTTCATGGGAAAGCGGAACGCCTGGTATCTTATTTCCGCTCTCACACTCGTCATTGGACTTTTAGGCGTAGTGTTCAAAGGAGTTACTCTCGGCATAGATTTTCTTGGCGGAACTGAGCTACTGGTTAGGTTTGAAAATGCCGTGCAAGTTACCGATGTACGGGCGGCAGTAGATAAAATCGGCTACACGGGAAGCGAGATCAAAACCTTCGGCAATCCGAACGACATCTCGATCCTCACTTCGCGCCAGGCAGAAGGATCAAAGATTGCGGATGACATCCGTGCCGGATTGACCGCGCAGTTTCCCAACGATAAATTTGAAGTTCTTAAAGAAGACAAGATCGGCCCGAAAATCGGCGCCGAGCTGCGGCGCAACGCTGTGTATGCCGTCATCGCAACGCTGATCATAATTATGGTGTATGTCGGTTTCCGCTTTAAATTCATTTATGGCGTCGCCGGCGTTATTGCATTATTCCACGATGTGCTCGTGACTTTTGGCTTCGTTGTCATCTTTAACGGGCTTTCTCCACATCTTAATCTTGAGATGTCGCAGGACTTGATGGCGGCTTTTTTGACGTTAATCGGCTTCTCGATCAACGATACGGTGATCGTGTTCGACCGTATCAGAGAAAATCTGAAAATCCACAAAACCGAAAGCCTGGCTGTTGTAATGAACAAATCCGTCAACGAAACGCTCAGCCGGACAGTCATCACCAGCGGCACGGTGCTCCTCGTCCTTCTCGTATTGATCTTTTTCGGCGGCGAAGTGAACCGCGGCTTCGCGTTTACGTTTTTCATCGGTACAATTTCAGGAACGTATTCTTCAATCTACGTAGCAAGCGCAATCGTTCTCGATTGGACGATCCGAAAGAATAAAATGAAAGCTTTGAAAGCAGCACGGTAACTGGTACGACATAGTCGTGCAGGAGTCGTTCTCCTGTCCGGAACTATGCCCTGAAGTTTAGTTTCAGACTAGAAAAGGCGGCGTATGAAATTTTCCACAAAAGAAATTTCAGGCATCACAGTCATTAAGCTCGAAGGCAACATCCTCGGAGGACCCGATGCCGCAGAACTTAACAATACGCTTCACAAACTTGTGGAAGCCAAAAAAAAGAAGGTGGTGGTTGATCTCTCCGACGTTCCCTTCATGAACAGTTCAGGTCTCGGCATGTTGATCGGCGGCGTAACAACAATGCGCAATACCGGCGGAGATTTGAAACTTGCAAGCGCTTCGGTTAAAATCAAGAATATCCTCTCCGTCACAAAATTGCTCAACGTATTTGAGCTTTATGCGACGGCAAAAGAAGCGGCGGAAAGTTTTTAACTGAATGATACTATCCCCTCATCTTCAATTTCGTATCCCTACGATCTTTACCTTGACTCTGTTCTGGCGGCGCACAACAACGATCCCCAACAGGCCGTTACTCCAGCCTATTCATGGGCGAATTCCAGATGGAGGAGGCTCTCTTTTCCCTATCGCATCCTGATCATATCCTTCAATCTCGACAACAATACAGTTCGCGTAAACTCGAATCGAGAAATCCGCAACTCACAACCAAGGAGCAAAGAAGAATGAACAGCAACCTTTTTGCACACAAGCCTCTCGCTCTGCTTATTGAAGAAATGAAAGGAGAGAATCGTTTACGCCGTGTTCTCGGACCAGTAACGCTCACAAGTCTGGGTGTTGGTGCAATAATTGGAACCGGTATCTTCGTCCTGACCGGCGTTGCCGCGCATGACAAAACCGGACCGGCGTTGATTCTATCGTTTGTCGTCGCTGGGATGGCATCTATTTTTGCTGCGTTATGTTATTCTGAATTCGCTTCGATGGTTCCCGTTGCGGGGTCAGCCTACACCTACGCCTATGCAACACTCGGCGAACTTTTTGCGTGGATCATCGGCTGGGATTTGATATTGGAGTATGCGGTTGCATCGGCAACGGTCGCCCACGGGTGGTCCCATTATTTTCAAGATTTTGTCAGCATCATTGGATTCAAGGTCCCCCATGCCTTCGGTAACGCCCCGTTTGATTTTAATCCGGCAACCGGACTCCTATCGGCTACAGGGACAATCCTCGACTTTCCGGCAATTGTTATTGCCGCGATTATTACAACAATCCTTGTCATCGGAATACGCGAGAGTGCAGGTTTTAACGCAGTCATGGTTATTCTAAAACTGGCGATTGTTCTCTTTGTAATTGTTGTAGGAGCGTTTTATGTCAACCCGGCAAACTGGCATCCATTTGCACCCTTCGGCCTTACGGGAATAAGTTTCTTCGGCAAAACACTTTTTGGTCAAACCGGTTTAGGAGGTGAACCGTTGGGCATGCTAGCCGGCGCTGCAATAATCTTTTTCGCATACATCGGCTTCGATTCTGTCTCAACACATGCAGAAGAAGCGCGTAATCCGAAACGAGACGTTCCTATCGGCATCATCACTTCTTTGGTCCTCTGCACAATTTTGTACATCCTGGTCTCTGGAATACTAACGGGGATGGTTCCATACAATAAATTGAATATTGATGCGCCCGTTTCAGATGCGTTCAAACAAGTGGGACTGCCATGGGCACAATTTATCATCTCTCTCGGTGCCGTTGCCGGCATCACTTCGGTGTTGTTAGTGATGATGTTGAGCCAGCCCCGCATTTTTCTTGCAATGGCGCGTGATGGATTGCTTCCCACAAGTTTCTTTGGAGCTATCCATGAAAAATTCCGTACACCATGGAAATCCACAATACTCACCGGTTTGTTTGTAGCAACGTTGGCGGCATTTCTCCCTTTGCGTATTCTTGCCGATTTGGTGAACATCGGAACATTGCTTGCCTTCGTCATCGTCTGCGCAGCAGTTCTTATTATGAGGAAGACAAACCCCGACGCAGAACGTCCCTTCCGCGCGCCGTTCGTTCCTTTCGTGCCTATCTTTGGCATCGGATTTTGCCTTCTCTTGATGTTTTCACTTCCACCGGAAAACTGGCTGCGCCTTTTTATCTGGCTTCTGATCGGCTTTGCTATCTATTTCGGTTATGGACGTAATCACAGCGTGATGGCGCGGATGAGGGCAGAAGGAAAATAACAAACGTCTCCCTTGTCAATTATTTACCTTGTATTGAAGAAGGCAACGCTACCAACGTTGCCTTCTTTATTTTCTCTCCCCGTGCTCACGCGGTTCATATTTCCCCTCTGGAGTAATCAATTCTTTATACGGACTGTTCCAGCTTTTGTCAAATATTTTTGCAAGCCTGCCGGCAAGTGCAGCACTCGTGCCGATAATTCCAAGATTGCGGGTAGAATAAAAATAACTCTTCTCACAGTTAGCGGTGCCGAGCCAAAATGTCGTGCCATCAGCAACGATATATTTGAGATGCTCGACACGAGCGTACGAAATATATCCTCCGGACCACTCCGGTATTGCCGTGAAGGCAACTTGAATATTCTGAAGGGCGCTCAATTCTTTCAATCCGTTCTTTGCTTCCGAGCCTTTTTCCCAATCTGAAACAATCATGCGCACTTTCACCCCCCTCTTCGCGGCATTTCGAAAAGCATTGTCAATCACTGAGTACGTTCCTCCCTTCCATACGCGCGTAGAATAAGAAAGAAATTGAAGCGTCAATGTATGCTTCGCACCGTTAATCAGATGAACAATTGCCGGTTCGTCCCACAGCGCCGAATCCGGTATAAAACCAATTGGGCTGTACGTTGGTGTGATGGCGGCGCTTTCTCCACCTGCAACAGCAATGTGAACTGGAAACCCGTATTCTTTATGAGGAATCGAAATACCTTGTTCTGTCTTCGTTGTGTCCGCAGCGAGCCGCCAATCAAGATCGAAAACGTCGCCATACACTTCTGCGATTTCCTTGTTATTAATGCGAAGGCCGAGTTCATGGATATGTTCCAGCGACCTCCAATCGAAATTCTGACTGCCGACAAAAACTTCTTTTCTATCAACAATAAAATATTTCGAATGCTGTATTCCTCCGGCAATCTTCCCGAAATCAATACGGCGTGTCTCGATGTTCCGGTGCTGCCCGAGACTGTCAACGCTCTCCGGATATGTTTTGTACATTCGCGCATCAACAATAAGCCTGACCTTCACGCCGCGGTCCGCCGCCTTGTAGATTGCAGCAAGCACGGCATCCAGCATTTTCCCCGGTTCATTCGAGACATAAAACTCTTCAAGTTCAAGCGACTTCTGTGCGCTGCCGAACATGTCAAGCCACACTGCTTGCGTATTGCGAATGCCGGGATTGCCGAGAGAAGTTTCAATCGGCGTGCTCTCAACAAGCTCGATCTCCGACGAGGAAACGTCTTGCGCATGGAGAGAGCAAGAAAAAAAAAGAAAAGAGATAAGAAGGAACTTTTTCATAGGCTTTACCCTTTATGCAACTTCCTCACGTCTTCGAATCTTGGTGATTGAGAAATTCTTTACTCTGCAAACGGCTGCGGAGGTAAATGATGGAAGTCAACCGTCATATCAATCTTGGTAAGAAATTCCCCATCATGCACAGCTACCGTTTTGGGAACCGGCGATGTTGCATCAAATCCATAGAACGACAACACACGCCAATCGTGGAAATAATTTCCTCCAAACCGCTGAACGACCGCAACATAATCATATTCTTTCGCCGGCACATCAAGCTCGTACGTAGCGACGAAACCCGAATCAACAACAGTTGGAAGCGATGATGGCGTGAACGGAATTATCCCGTTCAGCACTTTCGTAATCAACGTGTTTACCGACGTGTCAATCGGATAATACGGAACAGCAACGACGCGCAAGTCAAAAATGGTATCTGCCGGCGCATCCATGAAATATACCGAGCCGTTAAATCCGGTCTTCGCATTGGGGTTCGGTGCAATTCCTTTGTCGCATCCGGCAAGAGCCAATGCAAGAAGAATGAAAAGATAAGTACGCTTCATGTCGACACAAAAATAATGTGAATAAAAGTAGCAAAGCGCCGATGGAAATGCAAACAAAAAGATGACATCTCTGCAAGAGATGTCGTCTTTAGCATTGATGGAGTAGTGTTACAGTTTCGCATCTGTGTCATTCCGGCGAAAGCCGGAATCCAGAAAATTGAGCACTGGATGCCAGCTTTCGCTGGCATGACATTCGTTTTTGATCCAAACTTATCAAACTGTAACACTACCATTGATGGACCTTCCTTGCTTCTCCTTCACGTTTTGAGTAAATTGAGTGC
The DNA here is from genome assembly GCA_028873075.1 of Bacteroidota bacterium. GTDB lineage: Bacteria > Bacteroidota > Ignavibacteria > UBA10030 > UBA8401 > JAJYOI01. The sequence continues at coordinate 7,786 of JAGWND010000082.1, read as the reverse complement.
AATATCGAGAGTTCAACTGAATGAAGCTAATCATTGATTCAATAAATTTTCTTCTGCCTGTTCTTTATTTTGTTACTGTCTGGGCATACGCGAAGGCATTTTTCAGCGATTCGCCGTCTGCAAAAAAAACCAAGACGCCGTTATTTCTTTCCGTTGTCGGCATTCATTTCTTCTATCTCCTTGCGCGCACGCTGTTCCTCGACCACCCGCCGATTACCGACATTTACGAAATTATGACGGTGATGTCATTCTCAATTGCTGCGACATATCTTGTCATCGAATTTCGAACGAAAGTAAAAGGCACCGGTTATTTCATCCTCAACCTTGCGTTTTTATTTCAACTCCTTTCAACGTTGTTTATTCATGATGTTGAGGAAGTGAAACCGGTTCTTCGAAGCTATCTTCTCGGACTCCATGTCTCCAGCGCGCTATTGGGGTACGCCGCCATTGCCATTTCTGCCGTGTACGGTTTTCTTTACTTGATGCTCTACCATCATATCAAGTCGAGCAGGTTCGGCGTCATTTACACGAAGCTTCCGAATCTTGAAATGTTGGAACGCATGAGCATGGTTGCCATCACGTTCGGCTTTGTATTTCTCACCATCGCGATCGCCGTCGGATTCGTGTGGCTGCCGCGCGCGTTCACAAATTTCTCCTATGCGGACCCGAAACTGATCGGAACAATCGGCATCTGGGCGTTGTACGGCGGCGGTTTGGGAGCGAAAAAAACCATCGGACTGCAGGGAAGAAAAATTATGATTCTTTCCATCGTCGGATTCGTTATATCATTTTTCTCGTTGACCGTGGTGAATATCTACTTCAGCGGGTTTCATAATTTTCATTAGTCGAAGAGTGTGTATGAACCTCGTTGCTGTAGGCATTAATCACCGCACCGCGCCGCTCGAGGTGCGGGAAAAGGTTTGGTACTCCGACGATGAAATCCGTCACGCGGTCGCAGAGCTGAAAAACAACCTTTTCTCCGAATGCTTTCTCATCTCTACGTGCAACCGCACCGAGCTGTACGGCGTTCCGAACAACGGAAGTCCCATTGCAGAAGATTACGCCCTGGCCGACCAACTCAAGGATTTTCTCATTTCATTCAAGTCGGCCTCCGCGTTTGTCGAACGAAAACACTTCTATCATTTTTTTTCTGTCGGCACTGTGCAGCATCTGTTCAAAGTCGCGTCGGGCATTGATTCGATGGTGATCGGCGACATCCAGATTCTCAGTCAAATCAAAGACGGCTATACCATTGCGGTCGAAGCGAAAACGACGAATACATTCACTCACCGTCTGGTTCAAGCAGCGTATCATGTCGGAAAGAGGACGCGAACGGAAACGCGCATCACGGAAGGCGCTGTTTCGGTCAGCTACGCTGCTGTCGAACTTGCCAATAAAATTTTCTCCGATTTAGGCAAACGATCGGCGCTGCTTATCGGTGCCGGTGAAACCGGAGAACTCACGGCAAAGCACCTTGTCGGACGCGGCATTGGAAAACTTCTCGTCACGAATCGAACACGTTCAAAGGCCGAAGAACTTGTCGCGTCACTTGGCGGCGAAGCTGTAAATTTTGAACGGCTCACCCAACATTTGCTTCATGCCGATATCATCATCTCCTCGGTTGCCGCCCCGCAGCACATTCTTACAAAGAACGATATCGGCCGCGCAATGAAGGAGCGCGCTCACCGCCCGTTATTCATTATTGATATCGGCGTGCCGCGCAACATTGAACCAAGTGTCAACAATGTCGAAAATGTTTTTCTGCACGATATGGACGCTCTCTCCGGCATTGTTGATCAGAATCTCCAAAAACGCAAAGCGGAAATCCCGAAGGTCAACGCGATCATCTTTGAAGAGCTAACGGAGTTTCACAATTGGCATGAATCGCTACAAGTGAATCCTACAATTGCCGACCTTCGCGATTATTTCGAGGCGATACGGCAGGAAGAAGTAGTGAAAAATATTAATCGCTTCTCGCCCGAAAATCGCGAGCTGCTTGAATTGGTAACAAAGCGGATCGTCAACAAGCTTCTTCACGCACCGACAACGAATCTGAAGAACGGCAGCGGTGAAAGCTTTGAAGAAAAACATACGAAGCTTCACATCGTGCGGACGCTTTTCGGACTCAGCAAGGAAGCCCGGCATGAAGAAAAGGAATAAAATTATCGTCGGAACACGCGGCAGCGAGCTTGCGTTGTGGCAAGCGCGCTGGGTTTCCGGCGAGCTAACGCGCCTCTATCCTTCCCTCCAGATCGAAACAATCATCATCAAAACTACCGGCGATAAAATTCTCGACTCACCTCTTTCAAAAATCGGGGACAAAGGATTGTTTACGAAGGAAATTGAAAGGGCGCTTGTTCATTCCACGATTGATCTTGCTGTTCACAGTCTTAAAGACATTCCGACAGTCGTAACCCCGGGATTGACTATCGGCGCAGTTTCTGAGCGCGAAGATGTGCGCGATGTCTTCATCTCGCACCCGAAGAAAAAATATCCGTCGCTTTCAAGAGTTCCTCGCGGCGGAACAGTGGCAACAGGAAGTTTGCGGCGCAAATGTCAATTGCTCAATCTTCGTCCGGATTTACGCACTGTTGACATCCGTGGCAATCTCAACACGCGCAAAACGAAACTTGAAGATTCCGACTGGGACGGAATGCTTCTTGCAAAAGCCGGCGTCACGCGGCTTGGCTGGGCCGACATGATTACGGAAATCCTTGACCCGACAACAATTCTTCCGGCGGTCGGTCAAGGCGCGCTTGGAATTGAAATCAGAGAAGATGATGAATTCATTGCATCGCTCATCGCGCCGCTCAACCATCGCGCAACCGAACTTACAACTACCGGTGAACGAGCGCTGCTGCGGCATCTTGAAGGCGGCTGTCAAATTCCAATCGGCACATTCGGCAGAATTGATACGGGGAAGTTTTTGCTCGATGCAGTTGTCGGAAGCTTGGACGGCAAGCGCGTTGTCCGTGGAAAAATCGGCGGCAAACCTGACGATTCCGGTAAGCTCGGAACATCGCTCGCTCAGGAGCTGCTCGATAAAGGCGCGGATAAAATTCTCGCAGAAATTCGATCAATGTAATGGCTTCACCGCAACAGAAATTTTCTTTATCTCCGTCTCGTCCGCTCAGCGGGAAAACAGTCCTCGTCACACGTCCCCGACAACAATCTTCTGAATTTGTCAAATTACTCGAGCAGCTCGGCGCCACTGTCGAGTTGTTCCCGACAATTCAAATCGTACCCCCTTCATCGTGGAACGATTGCGACCGTGCAATCAGCAACATCGAGACGTACGACGGCATTATCGTAACCAGCCAGAATGCCTCAGATTTTTTTTTCTGGAGAATGAAAGAAAAAGGGGTTGAAGTACAGAAAACGTTTTTGCAGAAAAAAGTTTATGTAATCGGAAAAAAGACTGAAGAGAACGTCGAAAAATTCGGAATTCATGCCAAACCGCTGCCTGAAATTGCGGACTCTACGCATTTCGCCGCTTTCCTCACCAAAGAAGCCATAAACGGCAAACGGTTTCTTTTTCCGAAAGGAACTCTCGCGGGAGATGCACTTCCCGCAACGTTGCGCAATCACGGAGCTTACGTTGACGAAGTTGTTGTCTATAAGACAACTGCTCCGCCTTCAACGGATACAGCAAGAATTTCCCGCCTGCTGCGCGAAAAAGAAATTGATATCGTTACTTTTTTCAGCCCTTCAAGCCTCACAAACTTTTTGGACCTCATCGCCCCGAACCTGCTGAACGGAGTTGTCATTGCGGCAATCGGAAACACAACAGCCGATGCAATTCGAACCGCCGGACTTGAAACAGAAATCGTTGCCGAGCAATCCACAGCGTCGGGACTCGTTGCGGCGATTGTGAAGTTCTCTTCGAAAAAACTTTCGGGATAAAATGAGCGAAACAATCAGCGACGAAGCCACAGAGGGCACAGAGATAAAAGTAGAAGTCGGGGAATTCTGGACCGCAAAGCAGCGGCAGGCATCATCGCTGCACGAGATTTCGTACCGCGCTTGTTTCAAGCCGCAACTGCCGAAATTTTTCATCGAACGATATACCGCTGAAGGCGATATCGTGTACGATCCGTTCATGGGAAGAGGAACAACAATCATCGAAGCGGCATTACTGAATCGGAACGTTGTCGGCAATGATGTGAATCCGCTCAGCATTATTCTCACGCAGCCGCGTCTCAATATCCCTCATGTTGAAGAACTTAAACAACGAATGAAGAGCATTCCCTTTTCTCATTCGTTACGCGCCGACATCGAGCTTTCAATGTTCTATCATCCGAAAACAGAAAGCGAAATTGTTTCGCTGCAAAATTATTTGCTTGAACGAAAGCATGCGCGAACGGAAGACAAGCTCGATGCGTGGATTCGGATGGTTGCGACAAACAGGCTGACTGGGCATTCGTCAGGATTTTTTTCCGTGTACACGCTTCCGCCAAATCAAGCGGCATCGCAGGAAAGTCAAAAAAAAATCAACAGAAAGCTAAAGCAGAAACCTGAATACCGCGATGTTAAAAAAATCATCCTGAAGAAAACGAAAAGCCTTTTGCGGAATCTGACACAGCAACAATATCAGCGGCTTAGCCTTGTCGGCTCGAACGCGAAATTCTTTTCCACGGACGCGAGCAATACTTCTAAAATTCCGGACGCCTCTGTTCAGCTTACGGTCGCTTCTCCCCCGTTTCTCGACATTGTTCAATATTCGTCCGATAACTGGCTTCGGTGTTGGTTCAACGGAATTGATGATAAATCAATCTCGGAAAAAATCTCCGTTGTGCGCTCTCTTGAAGAATGGTGCGGCGTGATGCGTAAAGTTTTTGTAGAATTATACCGCATTACAAAATCCGGCGGCTATGTTGCATTTGAAGTCGGCGAAGTCCGCAAAGGAACGGTGCGGCTCGATGATCATGTTGTCCCGCTGGGATTCAATGCGGGCTTCATGTGCGAAGGGGTTTTCATCAACCAGCAAAAATTCACAAAGACAGCGAACATTTGGGGAATCAAAAACAACTCGCACGGAACGAACACGAACCGAATTGTGCTGTTTAGAAAATAATGCTAACACCGGTTATGAAATTCCCGCGCTTTCCCTCCGTCACCATCTCCCAAGAAATGCTCGACGAAGCGGTAAAACTTGTCAACACAGTAGAAGTGAAACGAACGAAAGCTTCTCCTTTTGATACCCTCGCTGGGATTTTGGGTGAGCTTGCCTTCGCGCAATTCCTTTACGGCGATCTCCGAAAGAACAATGTCGGCAACAACAAAGGGAAAAGCGATTTCCGCGATGTTGAAATAAAAACATCGGCGTTTCCGTTCAGTACTACTCTCCATCTTCTTGTGCGGGAGGAGTACAAAGAAAAAAGAAAGCCGCCGTTTTACGTGCAAATCATTGTCGACCTGAAAAATACCGATACAGCGGAAATTCACGCCGGAAGACAAGCCTTCCTTTGCGGATTTGCAACAAGCGAAGAAGTGGACCGCGCACCGAAAAAAGATTTCGGTTCAAAAGCAAGCGACTCTGGAAATTATGAATGCTTTTATATTCCCATTGCAAAGCTTCACCCGATGAAAGATTTTTCCACAGCACTTTTCTCTACAAACATCGAAATGCAGGATTTGTTCTGAAAAATTCGTATATTTATGCAGTGACTACATTGAAAAAATCAACGCGACGAAATTTTTGTGTTATCTTATCAATCATCAAACGATCTTTTTCTTCGGGCGTGCAAGCGCGAAGATGTCGAACGAACACCGGTTTGGTTTATGCGTCAGGCGGGACGTTATCTTCCCGAATTCCGCGCCATCCGTGAAAACGTAGATTTCCTGACGCTGTGCAAAACTCCTGACCTTGCCGCTGAAGTTACCGTTCAGCCTGTTGACATTATCGGCGTTGATGCAGCAATTATTTTTTCCGACATTCTTGTCGTACCGGAAGCAATGGGAATGCAACTTGTTTTCGATGACGGCAGCGCGCAAAAGAGGTTCTCAAACGGACCGCATTTCCCTTCCCCTATCCGCTCGCGTGCCCAGATTGATGCGCTCCCCGTTCCCGATCCGCACTCTAAATTAAAATTCGTTCTCGACGCACTTCGCACAACTCGGAAAAGCTTGAACAACAAAGTGCCGCTCATCGGATTTTCCGGATCACCGTGGACGCTCGCGACATACATGGTTGAAGGAAGAAGCTCGAAAAATTTCCGGTACGTCAAGGAGTTGATTTTCTCTCATCCCAAAGACGCACATCTTCTTTTGGACAAGCTTGCACGAACAGTCGCGGCATATTTATCTGCTCAAATAGAAGCCGGAGCTCAGGCAATCCAGATTTTCGACACATGGGGCGGAATTTTGGCACAGGAAGATTTCGAGGAGTTTTCCCTCCGTTACATTCAGCAAATTCTTTCGCTCGTCAAACGGAACGGCTCGCCGGCAATTGTATTCTGCAAAGACTGCGGTCACTCTTTGGAAAAAATTGCCGATAGCGGCGCTGATGTTGCCAGTCTTGATTGGACAGTTGATATCGGCAAGGCGCGTGAAATGGTCGGGAGTTACGTCGGACTGCAGGGAAATCTTGACCCTGCGATGTTGTACTCAACGCCGGAACGGATTGAGAAAGGTGTGCAAGCGATATTGAAAAAATTCGGAAAAGGAAACGGTCATGTTTTCAATCTTGGCCACGGCATTCTTCCCGACACACCGGTTGAGAACGTGAAAACATTCGTGAACGCAGTGAAAAAATTGAGCGTTCAATATCATTGAAGCAGCACGCTGTATGAAACAATTTGAATCAGTTGATGTAGAAATTCTTCGGAAGTACGATCGTCCGGGACCGCGGTACACAAGCTACCCTACGGCGCCGGTATTTACTCCGTCGTTCGGTCCAAAAGAATACCGCGAGGAAATTGTCCTGAGCAATGCGGCTGAAGAGTCCTCCGATCTCTCGCTGTATTTTCATTTTCCGTTCTGCGATACGCTCTGTTATTTCTGCGGTTGCACAATGCTCGTCACGCACAGCCGCGATCGTATCCGGGAATACAATGCATACCTGAAAAAAGAGATTGATTTTGTCGCCCCGCTTATTTCAAAAAAAAGAAAAGTGATACAACTGCACTGGGGGGGCGGTACGCCGTCATATCTCGATCCGGACGAGATCCGCGACATGGGAAATTATATCCGTGAGCGTTTCAACTATGCCGACGATATCGAAGCCGGGGTTGAAATTGATCCGCGCGGACTTACGTTCGAACACATGCAGGCGCTGCGCGCAAGCGGGTTCAGCCGCGTCAGCATGGGCGTTCAGGATTTTGAACTGAAAGTTCAGAACGCAGTGAACCGCGTTCAACCGGAAGAAATTACACGCGACGCGGTGACATGGAGCAGGCAACTTGGATTCAAAAGCATCAACCTCGATTTGATTTACGGACTTCCCTTGCAGACTTTTGCATCGTTCGAAAAAACTGTTGACACGGTCGTCAATATTGCTCCCGAACGCATTGCCGTCTTCAACTACGCGCATGTGCCGTGGCTGAAGCCGCATCAGAAGCTGATTCACCATGAAGACTTGCCGGCACCCGAGACGAAACTCCACATTTTTAAGATGGCAACGGAGAAATTGCTCGATGCCGGTTACTGGAATATCGGCATGGACCATTTCGCGAAACAGACTGACGAGTTGGCAATTGCCCAGCGCAACAAAACGCTGTACAGAAATTTTCAAGGCTACTCAACCAAAGCTGGCTGCGACCTCTACGGATTCGGCATGTCGGCAATC
>JAGWND010000081.1 GCA_028873075.1 Bacteroidota bacterium | reverse complement strand
ATCAATTCTGCACCAGTCGCGGCAGCGAAGAACGGTAAACGCATCGCGGCAAACTTTTTCAATTGCAGATTGTAAGGGCGGGCTCATGCGTGCCGGACATGTGAAAATATCCAACGGATTGCTCACTTCATCCCAGATCCATTTTGCTTCGAAGGAATAAATCGGGTTGACATTGTCGGGAAGCGAATCGAAATTGATTTCAACGATGGGCAAAACTTGCAATGAATTCCCATTACCGAGCATCGCCACGGTGAATTCACGCCCCGGCAAAAATTCTTCGGTCAATGCCGGCTCATCATACCCGTTCAAAATTCTTTCGACTTGCTCATAAAGATCGCTCACAGTTTGCACAAAGGATGAATTGAAAATTCCTTTGCTCGAACCTTCAAACAGCGGCTTGACAATTGCAGGAAGAAAAATATTTTCCTTCCGCAGGTGAGAAAGAGAATGAACAACGGTGAATTTCGGAGTGGGAATGCGATGATAGGAAAGAATTTCTTTAGCGCGGGATTTATCCAGACAGATGCCGAGCGTGAGAGGATCGGAACCGGTGTAAGGAAGATTCAGCATTTCCAACAATGCCGGAATTTGTGATTCGCGCGATGCGCCGGACCTTCCTTCCGCAATGTTGAAGACTATGTCAGGATGAGAGCTGCGAAGCGTACCGAAAACTTCGTCATCAGCTTCGATCATCGTCACCGAGTGACGAGATGCGAGTGCATCACGAACTGCAGTGATCGTTTCAATCGTGTCCCACTCCGCATACGTATCAACGCTCTTGTTGTAAACTCCCTTGGAGTTGATTCCCGTTACTTGCGTGCTGACATCTATGATGTTCTGACTCGAAGGACGCTCGCCGTTATTTGAGTCTGAGCCGTCCTTCTTCAAGTTGTAGACCAGAGCGACTTCCATTCACTCAAGTATCAAAAAGTTTTCGATACCTTTCATGTTTGTGATACATATTTTTTTTCTCATGCTCATCATGAACGTTCCTTGTGTATCAATATAATGTTTTTAGACACGTTGTCAAGAAAAAAGTGATGTTGTACTTTTATTTTTGAAAGCGAATGTCAGAGTGTCAGATGAGATGAGAAAGGTTGGAGAGAGATGAATACGAACTTCGCGGTTAACCGACGCGGACGTACGAAAGAAAATTCTTGAACGACGCTTCAAAATATTTTCTGATGTGTTGATGCTGAGGCTGGCGAAGATGAGGATCATCGTGAACAAGAGCGAATGCTTCGCGGCGTGCAAGAGAAAGCAGTGCGGTGTCGTGAACGATGTCAGCAACTTTGAATTCCGGCAGTCCGCTTTGTCTCGTTCCGAAATAATCTCCCGGACCGCGCAATTCCAAATCTATCTCTGCAATGGCAAAGCCATCCGTTGTCCGTTCCATTGTTGTCAATCTTTTTTTCGATGCTGCCGCTTCACGGTACGCTTCAGCGCGATTCGAAGCGAGCTGAGTTTTCTTCTTCAAAGCAAGCTCATCGGTAAGAAGAATACAATACGATTGCTCCGCGCCGCGTCCCACTCTTCCGCGCAATTGATGAAGCTGCGATAACCCGAAGCGCTCGGCGTTTTCTACAATCATAATCGTCGCATTGGGAACATCAATACCGACTTCGATCACCGTCGTCGTCACAAGAATATCAAGCTGGCGCGCTTTGAATTGTGTCATCAGTTCCCCTTTTTCTTCCGAAGCCAATCTCCCATGCAACAAGCCGAGGCGGAATCCAGGGAAATAATTTTCACTCAGCCGCTTGAACTCCGTGACAGCCGATTTCAAGTCTATTTTTTCCGATTCTTCGATCAACGGATAAACAATATAAGCCTGCCGTCCCCGCAGAACTTCTTGCTTAACAAATGTGAATACTTTTTCCTTCTCCTGCCTGCTTCTCACTGCCGTGCGGATCGGCTTGCGGTTTTTCGGCATTTCATCAATAACCGAAATATCGAGATCACCGTACACTGTCAGCGCAAGCGTGCGCGGAATCGGCGTTGCCGTCATCACAAGCACATCGGGATTCGTCTTTCCCTTTTCACGCATGAGTGACCGCTGCGCAACGCCGAAGCGGTGCTGTTCATCAATCACAATAAAGCCCAAGTTAGCGAACTCAACGCGCTCCTGAATCAACGCGTGCGTGCCGACAACGATATTTGCGGAGCCGCGGTAAATATCTGCAAGAACATCTTCGCGCAATTTTTTCCGTTGACCGCCGATGAGCAAACGAATATTGACAGGCAACTTGCCGAGAAAATTTTTCAGCGTCCAAAAATGCTGCTCGGCAAGAACTTCCGTCGGCGCCATGAGCACGCTTTGAAAGCCGTTTTCCATTGCAACCAACATTGCGAAGAGCGCAACAATCGTTTTGCCGCTGCCGACATCGCCTTGCAAAAGCCTGTTCATCGGAGAAGACGATTGCATGTCGTCTGTAATTTCCCGAACAACCCTGCGCTGCGCTTTCGTCAATTCAAACGGAAGGGATTGCAAAAGCTGCCGTGCCAGCGGGCTTTTCACAGAAAATTGGATTCCCCGCAGCTCGCCTTTCAGTTCTCTTCTGCGATATGCAAGAAGCAGCTGAAAATAAAACAGCTCGTCGAATTTCAGCCGTCGCAGCGCTGCATCGCGTTCTTCGTACGATTTCGGAAAATGAATTTTTGCAACGGCATCATGAATTCCGATGAGCGAATTCTTTGAAAGCATTTCGGCTGGAAGATGTTCTTCGATTTCTCGAATGTGATGAAGCACGGCATTTTTGATAATGCGCCGGAAACCTCGGTTATCCAAACCGACAGCACGCAGCTCCTCCGTTGAACGATATTTCGGAATGATCGAACCGGTGTGAAGCAAAGCGCTCCAATCCGTGTCATCTTCTTCATCCTTCACTTTCAGCCGATCAAATTCAGGATGAATGAACTGCACACGGTTCAAGCGATCAAATTCCGGCACAGACGAAACGGCGAGCACTTCGCCGACTGAAAAAGCTTTTAGAAACCATTCATATCCGGCGAAATAAACGCACGTCAAATAGCCTGTGTCATCCTTCAATGTGAGAAAAAAAATTCTTTTTCCTTGCCGTGTCCGTTTCAGTTCAACACGAAAGACGGAGCCGATGACGGTCAGTTCATCTCCGGCTTCAACAAATTTTGGAAGGTCTTTGATTTTTATTATGCGGGAACGATCAAGATAATCGCGGGGGAAGTAATAAAGAAGCTTTTGAATCGAATCAACGCCGGCGGTTTTAAGCGCAGCCGCCCGCTTCGGTCCGATGCCCTTGACATATTGCAACGACACTGTTCACGCTTTTGATTTGTACAACAACCCGTATGTCCACGAATACAGAACGACGGCAAACCCGATAATGATGATTCCCCATGACTGATACCACCCGCCGGCAAGCATAACGAGAAATCCGACCAGACGAAGATTTTCTTTTTGGCGCGTCATGAAGCGAGCAACATATTTCCCCAATGGAGAATTCTTCTGTTTGGTAAAATCCATCGTCCAAATCATGATAAAAGAAATAACGAGCGAAGGAACAAACGCAACGATAAGCCCCGTAACTACATCGTGAAGCCAGAAAAAATAGACCGCAAGAAATCCGGTAGAGAAATCTACAAATAACTTGAACGGGTGAATTTGATGATAGAGTGTTTTGTCTTTAGGAATCATGCCGAATATTTAATCTTTCCCGTTTCGTTCATAAACAATTTTCCCGCCCAGCACAGTCATCTCAACTTGCACATCGGCAATCTTCACCGGATCAATCGCAAGGATGTCATCCGAGAGAACCACGAAATCTGCAAACTTGCCGACGCTGATGCTGCCTTTTACATTTTCCTGAAATGCAGCATACGCATTGTTGATTGTGTAACACTCGATTGCTTCCTTCACTGAAATTTTTTGTTCGGGGAACCAGCCGTTCGGATTTGCGCCGTCGGTTGTTCGCCGTGTAACGGCGGCGTAAATTCCAAGCAGCGGATTCAGCGGCGCAACCGTCCAATCGCTACCGAAACACAATGTCACACCGTTGTCAAGAAATGTTCTGAACGCGTACGATGTTTTACAGCGTTCATGCCCGATGCGTTTCTCCGCCCAGCGCCCATCGTCAATTGCATGATACGGCTGAACGGAAGCGATGACGCCAAGCTCTGCAAAGCGCTTGAAATCTTGTGGACGAATATGCTGCGCATGTTCAATGCGGAATCTCCTATCCCATTTCGGATTTTTTTTTGTGATGCGCTCGTACGTATCAAGGATCAAACTGTTCGCACTGTCGCCGATAGCGTGAATGCAAAGCTGCAGCCGTGCGCTGTCTGCCGATGTTGCCCACCGTTCGAGACGCCCGTCTTGTAAAATGTCGGTTGCAAGTCCGCGGGTCGTCGGATCAGAATCGTACGGCTGAAAGAAAAGCGCTGTCGAAGAGCCGAGCGAGCCGTCGGCAAAGGCTTTGAGCGAACCGAGGGTGATCATATCATCGCCGAAACCGGCTTGTACGCTCGCGTCGGCAAGCGATCTCCAGTTGGAAATGTATGCACGGCAATACATTCGCGCTGTCAATTCGCCGCGGCGCTGCAATTCGCGGTACGCGTCAATATCTCTTGCTCCGAAATTGTACGCCATATCTTGAATTGAGGTCAATCCGTACTTCCGCGCTTCGGCAAGAGCAAGATGCGCCGCTACCAACAAATCTTCATCCGACGGATCAGGAATGAGTGCGTACACTTTTGACATCGCTTCATCTTTCAGAATACCCGTCGGCTCGCCCGTTTTCGGATCTTTGACAATTGTTCCACCGGGAGGATCGGGCGTGTCTTTCGTGATGCCGGCAAGCTTCAACACGTACGAATTTGCCAATGCCATGTGCCCGTCGTAGCGATTGACAAACACAGGCGTTGTAGCTGTCGCTTTGTCAATTAACTCTTTCGCCGGAAGTTTGCCGTCTTTCCAATTATCATGATCCCAGTCACCGCCGGTGATCCACTTTCCCGGTTTTTCTTCCGCCCGCTGCTTGATGATGGCGGCAAATTCTTCTTCGCTCTTCGCGTACCGCAAATCAACATTTTGCAATTGAAATCCGCCGCTGAGGAAGTGCGTGTGGTCGTCAATAAATCCCGGCAACATTCGCTTTTCATGCAAGTCAACCACTTGTGTTGAATCATTTGCAAATTTTTTTACTTCCGCAGTTGTTCCGACAGCAATGATTTTCCCATCGGCAACGGCAATGGCTTCAACTTCAGGACGAGACGCATCCACTGTCCAGATTTTTCCGTTGATGAAAATTGCGTCAGCGTAACGCTGAGCGGAAGCGACTGAAAAAAGAAGCAGAAGCATAAGGAGAAGTATTTTCATAAACGCACCTCCAAAAAAATCACTAAACTACACGAATCCTGGCGGAGTGATTTCAAGATTATTGACGGTTAGTGCCGATTCGTGGTTCCTAATTTCCCAACTCGTGTTTCACTTCGCGCGCCATTAAATCTTCGGTGGCTTGATGAGGATTTTTTCCTTCGAAAAGAATTCTATGCACTTCACAAAAAATTGCCATCTCGGTGTGATGTTTCTGCGACAATTCAACTGCGGACTTGCACGTCGCAACGCCTTCGGCAACCATTACCATTTCTTTCAGAACATTGTCGAGCTTGCGCCCTTTGCCCACTTCTTCGCCGACATACCGATTGCGGCTGTGTTTGCTCATGCACGTCACGATCAAATCGCCGACCCCGGAAAGTCCGGCAAACGTTCTCGGCAGGGCGCCCATTTTTACCCCGAGCCGCGTCATTTCGGAAATTCCCCGCGTCATAATTGCGGCTTTCGTGTTGTCGCCGAAGCCGGCGCCGTCAACAACTCCCGCACCGATGGCGATGACATTTTTCAACGCGCCGCCAAGCTCGACGCCGCGAATATCATCATTCACATACACGCGGAAATACGGCGTGTTAAATGTAGCAGCAACCGTTTTTGCAGTTTTCATATTCCACGAAGCGGAAACAACGGCGGTCGGAATTTTCTTGCTCACTTCTTCGGCATGACTCGGACCGGAGAGAATTGCAAGATTCGTTTTCTTCTCATATTCCAAAACATCGAGCATTACTTCAGACATTGTCATCAATGAAGTGTTTTCAATTCCTTTTGCAACATTGACAATGATTGTCTTGGAGAGATCAACATGTGCAATTTGTTGAAGAACGGAACGAAGAAACTGGGATGGAACAGCGGAGACGATCACATCTTTTCTTGCCGCCGCTTCTTCGACATCAGTAAGAATCGAAATCTGAGCGGGAATTTTTATGCCGGGAAGGAATGCCGGATTTTCGCGCGTTTCGATTATCAGTTCAGCCTGTTCGCGCCGGTAGGTCCACAGCGAAACGTCATGATGATTATCGGCAAGAAGAATTGCAAGCGTCGTGCCCCAGCTTCCCGCACCTAAGACGGCAACCCGCATGCCCAAACGACTCCTTGTTGAAATTCCCTTGGGGATTAAAAAACCCTTGGGAGAGAAGGTTTATGGTTACCAGAAATAATTATCCGTTACGCATTGCGGCGAAACGATGAACCGCGGAACGAAGTCAGCTTGTGCTCGGTGCCCGCAAACAGACGCCTGATGTTAGCGCGATGTGTAAAAAGCAGCAAAACAGAAACCGCGATGGCGAAAAAAATCAATGTGTGATAACCGTGAACGTTCACGTTGAGCACATTCTCGCGGAAAAACATTGTGAGAGGGAACGATATCGCTGCAACGATGGAGCCGAGTGAAACATACCGGGAGATGACAAACACAAGTACAAAAAGACCAATGGCAACTGCAAACTCGACAGGCGCAACTGCAATCAACATTCCCGCTCCGGTCGCAACGCCTTTGCCTCCTTTGAAACCGGCGAACAACGTCCACACGTGGCCGAGCACGGCGGCGGCGCCGCAGATGATTTGCACAACTGTGAAATCTGTGAACCACGTCACGTTGTGAAAAGGAAGTGTTGGATTCCAATACAAGCGTGCGATGATGATCGTTGCAACGGCGCCTTTCAGGATGTCGAACAAGATAACGAGCACGCCGATTTTCCATCCCAACACGCGAACAACATTGGTGCCGCCGGCATTTCCGCTCCCGAATTTTCGGATGTCGAGTCCACGCGAAAGCTTTGACGCAATGATGCTTGTCGGAATAGAACCGACGAGATAACTCAACACCGCGACAATTACGAGATTGATCATGCTGTTTCCTTTCTTTTCACTATGAGGAGACTGTTAATGGAAAAAATTATGGAACGAATTAATGAAAGTCAAGTACTCATCATCCGGACATGCGACTCACCTCCGAGATGAGGGCACAGAGAATTTATGAAAATAAAAATGCCCGATCAGCCCTCAAACCGGCGTAACAGCGCTTCGGCAAATTCCAAATCGTCGGGCGTGGTAATTTTGATGTTATCGTAGCTTCCTTCCACTAGAACAGGCTGAATGCCGATCTGTTCAACAAGAGACGAATCGTCAGTTGCAACGATGTTTTTCTCTTTTGCAAGCATGTACGCATGAACAAGGATTTCTCTTTTAAAAATCTGGGGCGTTTGCGCAATCCACACGGAAGAGCGGTCCAACGTTTTTTCGACAAAAGCGCTATCGTTTCCTATCTTCACGGTATCCTTCGCACGCACGGCAACAACAGCGGCAGAATATTCGGCAGCTTTTTCGATTGCTTGAAGAAGAATTTTCTTGTGGAGAAACGGACGAACCGCGTCGTGAACAGCAATAAGATCAGCACGCGGATCAACGACGTTCAACGCGTTCGCAACAGAATCCTGCCGCCGCTCTCCTCCTTCAACAAGCGGACGAACTTTTGTAAGATGAAATTCGCTGACAAGAAATCCGATCCGCGCAAACGCAGAGCGTTGCGCTGTAATCACAATCTCAGCAATCTCGTTGCAACGCTGAAATCGCTCTACTGTGTGAATGAGGATCGGCTTCCCGCGGAGCGTTAAAAATTGCTTGCTCACCGACGCGCCCATGCGCTCGCCGAAACCTGCTGCCGGGATAATGACGCTGGTAAACATTGGTCAGATTTTAGCCGTGCGGGAGTTTAACTTCCGCGTACAGTGTTTGTTCTTGAGCTAAACTCCAGAACAACAAACTCGTATGCAACATAGGGTGCAATACCGCTTTATCATTCCTTTTTATTGCGAGTGATGAGAAGACACCACCGTACTTCTGCCGAAATATTCGATCACAAAATCAAATCGTGGAAACAATTTCGGCAAGCGCATAATGCCCGCGACCATCACGCCGATCGACATGCGGTCAATCCACGAAGAAAGGGGCCATCCGAAGTGAACGACAATTTTTTTGTCCGGCAATTCATACTCCAACGCGTACAGAATCTCGACAATGCCGTCATACAATGTTTGGCCGCCGTTCACAAAACGAAAATGATTTGTGCCGATCTTTTCCGGAATGCCTTGACGCGGCGAATAGAGGCTGACATACGCGATGGATTTTGCATCAAGATCGTGGCTTGCTTCCTGCGGGCGGCGGAAATAAATGTCCACGCGCTGCGATTCGCTTTCCGCAAGATGAAAAATCATATTCATCGGAGAATCCGTTTGCTTGATTTCCTTAATCTCAGGCGCTTTTTTCTTCGCGACGCGAAAACCGACGAACAGCGCAAACACAGTCGCAAAAGTCCACAACGCCATGCCATACGGTTTTTCGTACATCAAATAACCAAAGCACGACACAAGAATAATGAAGATGAAAAGTGTGCCTGTGCGCGAGGTATAATATTCCCGGATTTCCTTTGTGCCTGTCGTGTAGCGATAAATGAGCAAACATCCCATGTTGATGGAAAACGTTGCAACGATTCCCAATGCGTACATCTCGGCAAGAATTTGCTGGCTTCCGCTGGTGAGTAAAATAATAATTGTGAAGAAGACCGCGCTCAGAATATGGATGCGGTACAACGATTGGCGTTTATTCGTCTTAATAATCCAGTGAAAATTATAGCGATGTGCGACGCGCTCGATCAATTCGCTGGAAGCCACAAACGCTGTGTTCACTGCCATCACCAGTGCAACGCTCGCAATCGCGCCGACAACAACACCGAACGGAACGCCGTTGAGCACCGCCGCATACTGCGTCAATAAATCTGTCTCATGCTGTGCAGGGTTGACAGAGGAGCTGAGCACAAGCATCGAAATCATCGGCGTGAAGATTCCCACTGTGAGTGCGAGAAAAATGTACGCCTTGTGAATATCGCGCCAGCTTTTTACCAAACCCGCAGTCTGCATAACCGATTCAATTCCTGAGTACGCAAGAATACAACTCGCAACTGCGAAGATGATCCAACCGTAACCGCCGATGATGCCGCGCTCAGTTACCTCACGAGTTGCGTTAGTAAAACTGCCGCCAATCGTCGCCCACGCGTGTGGTGTAGATTCAAACAGAGCAGAAGCGAGAAATGTCAATAGAACAATTGTGATGACAAAAAATAAGCTGAACGTAAATCTGGCATTCTCACGTATGCCGAGAATATTCAATCCGGCGATTGCCCATACAACGGCAAACATGATAAAAAATTTCTGCTCCTGCGGAATTGCGAGAAACGTCAAGCCGTTCTCAACAGCGCTGACTGTGGAGATACAAGCTGTGAGAACGTAATCCACCATAATCGAAGCAACCGCGATGAACGAAAGCGTCGGGCCGAGCACAAAATAAGAAAACGAGTACACCCCGCCGCCGTGGATATTGTGGTGCTCGAGAATCTGCGCGATCTCCGTCATGCGCGTGGAAAGAAAGCGGATAAACAGCGACGTCACCGCAATGATGGCAATGGCATGTAAACCGATAAAACGGAACGACTCAGCCGGCACGTAGAAGATGGACGTCAATTCGTCCATCAGCGTAATGACGCCGGTCGCAAGCCATGTCAGCCACCAGCGTCCGCCGCTGAAATACGAAAGAAGGTCCTTCTTCCGAAAAAGATAAATGAAGAACCCGATCAACGCGACGTTGAGAATTCCCAGCAATAAAATTTTCATACAAGTACAATCTCGTCCTGGTTAAAGAATCAACATCGCGTCGCCGTAGCTGAAAAAGCGGTATCCTTTTTTGATCGCATGTTTGTACGCGCGCATCACGAAATCGTATCCGCCGAACGCGGAAACAAGCATGAGCAGCGTTGATTCCGGCATATGAAAATTCGTAACAAGCTTGTCCGGAATTTTGAAATCATACGGCGGAAAAATAAATTTGTCCGTCCAGCCGCGGCTCTCTTTCAAATGGCCGTCAACCGTTGTGCTCGATTCCGCAGCCCGCACGGCGCTTGTCCCGACGACGAACACGTTGCCTTTGCCGTCAATCGTCTTGTTCACGATGCGCACCGCTTCTGCAGGAACTTCGTAATACTCGGAATCCATTTTATGCTTCGTCAAATCTTCCACTTCGACAGGCCGGAATGTTCCCAAGCCGATATGGAGAAGAACGGATGTCATTTTCACGCCTCTCCGTTCGAGCTTTTTCAAGAGCGGCTTTGTGAAATGCAACCCGGCAGTCGGCGCAGCCACGGCGCCGACCTTTTCAGCGTAGACTGTTTGATAGGAAATTTTATCTTTCTCTACCGCTTCGCGCTTGATGTAGTAGGGCAGCGGCGTATGACCTATTCGTTCGATGAGCTTGAAAAAATCTCCGACGTAATTGAAGCGCACCGTGCGTCCGCGCGACGTCGTATTATCAATGACCTCGCACCAATGGCTTCCATCGTCAAAATAAATCTTGTTTCCGATCCTTACTTTCCGGGCGGGGTCAACGATCACATCCCAAATATTGTCCTCGGCATTCAACTGACGGAGAAGAAAAACTTCGATCTTCGCGTTCGTTTTTTCTTTCCGCCCGATCAAACGAGCCTGAAAAACTTTCGTGTTGTTGACAAGAAGGCAATCTCCTTTTTCAAAGTATTCTGCAATATCCGAGAACCGTCTGTCCTCGATCGTTGCATCGGCGCGGTTCAACACGAGCAAGCGCGAATGGTCGCGCGGATTCGCCGGATACTTGGCAATGAGGTTTCTCGGCAGCGGATATTTGAAATCCGAAAGTTTCATTGGTAATTTTTCCTTTATTTGTTCAACATGCGCTCTTACCGGAGCGGGTGAATTGATGCACAGTAGCCAGCACTCAGCAGCCAGTAAAAATTCAACTTACTGGCGGCTGACATACTGACTACCGACTTCTGCTACACTATTTTTTTCCCGATTTTCTCCGCGAAGAATTTTTTGCAACGGCTTTCTTGCCCTTCACTGCCGGCGCATCTTTCAATGCCGCGCGTGCTGCAGCAAGACGCGCAATCGGCACGCGGAACGGCGAGCAACTCACGTAGTTCTGGTTGATCTGATGGCAGAATTCAACGGACGACGGTTCACCGCCGTGTTCGCCGCAAATCCCGACCTTCAAATCGTTCCGGACCGAGCGTCCTTTTTCAATCGCAAGCTTCATGAGCGCACCGACGCCGGTTCGATCCAACGCTTCGAACGGATCTTTCTGATAAATTTCCATTGAAACGTACGGAACGAGGAATCGCGCCGCATCGTCGCGGCTGACGCCGAGTGTTGTTTGTGTGAGATCGTTCGTGCCGAAACTGAAAAATTCCGCAACGCTGGCAATCTCATCTGCAGTAACAGCGCCGCGCGGCACTTCGATCATCGTCCCGACAAGGTACTTGAACTTTACGCCTTTCTCTGCCATCACCTCGTTCGCAACACGGCGAACAATCTTATCCTGATGTTCAAGCTCCTTCACATTGCCGACGAGAGGGATCATGATTTCAGGCTCGACTTTGATTCCCTTGAGCTGAACGTTTGCCGCCGCCTCAAAAATTGCGCGCGCCTGCATTTCGGTGATTTCCGGATAAATAATGCCGAGACGGCATCCGCGGAATCCCAACATCGGATTGAACTCGTGCAGCTCTTCGACGCGCTGGCGAACTTTTTCAAACGAGATTCCCATCTGCGCTGCAAGCTCGCGCTGAGCGCTTTCTTCATGAGGGAGAAATTCGTGGAGCGGCGGATCAATCGTGCGGATCGTTACGGGACGCCCGTCCATCGCCTCAAAAATTCCTTCGAAGTCCGTGCGCTGGAGCGGAAGCAGGTTCGCCAGTGCTCTCTTGCGATCTTCGACTGTCTCTGCAAGAATCATTTCGCGCATCGGACCGATTTTCCCTTCACCGAAGAACATGTGCTCGGTGCGGCACAATCCGATTCCTTCCGCCCCGAACGCAACAGCATTCAACGCTTGGTCCGGTTGATCGGCATTCGTGCGGATTTTCAGGCGGCGGTATTTATCCGCCCACGACATCACTTTTGCAAACTGTCGATGCACCGGCGCAAGCTCGGCATCGAGCGTTTTGTCAATCAACACCTGCAAGACTTCCGACGGCTTCGTCGGAATTTTTCCTTCGATCACTTCGCCGGTAGTTCCGTCAATTGAAATCCAATCCCCTTCTCTCAGCGTTCGTCCGTTGGCGCTCATCGTGTGAGACGCGTAATCAATCTCCAGCGAGGAGCAGCCGGCAACACAGACCTTCCCCATTTGCCGCGCAACGAGCGCAGCATGCGATGTCATTCCACCGCGAGCAGTGAGGATCCCTTCCGCCGCATCCATTCCTTTGATATCTTCGGGAGAAGTTTCGATACGCGTGAGAATGACGTGCTCGCCTCTCTTGCGCCACTCCTCTGCATCAGGAGCGTTGAAGACGATACGTCCTGCCGCTGCACCGGGACCGGCATTCAATCCTTTCGCAAGCAAACGGCGATTTTTTATTGCCGCATCTTTTTCTTTCAGGTCGAACACAGGGCGGAGCAATTGGTTCAACTGCTCGGGCTCGATTCGGCTGAGCGCTTCTTTTTCTGAAATCAATTTTTCACCGACCATATCAACGGCAATCCTGATTGCTGCAAATGCAGTGCGCTTCCCGACGCGGCATTGCAGCATGTAAAGCCTGCCCTGTTGAATGGTGAACTCGATGTCCATCATGTCGCGATAATGCTTCTCGAGAATGTTCCGAATTTT
>JAGWND010000313.1 GCA_028873075.1 Bacteroidota bacterium | reverse complement strand
ACAGCAACTGGGGCGTTGAGCCGTGGAGATTTTTCCGCGCGATGATCAAAAATATTCTTTCGTTCCGCCTGAAGGAAGGAGCGAGCACCATCACACAACAATTGGCACGCAATCTTTATCACTTGCAGGGCACGCGCGAAACATGGTTCGACAAGATGACGCGGAAGTTTCGGGAATTCATCACATCGGTGCAGATCGAACGGACATATACGAAAAATGAAATTCTCGAAATGTATTTCAACACGATTTATTTCGGGAGAAGTGCGTACGGAATTTCTGCCGCTGCTTCAATCTACTTTGATAGACCGGCAGAAGACTTGACGCTTGGCGAAGGCTCGCTCCTCATCGGAATGGTAAACGGACCGGCGTACTACGATCCGATTCGCCACCCTGACCGGGCGTTCGCGCGCCGCAACATCGTGCTTTCACAAATGGTGAAGGACGATAAGATCACGCAGACGCAAATGGATTCGATCAAAGCCGACTCGCTTCAATTCAATCTCTCCGAATCGCAGATCGAAAGCGGCATCGCTCCGCATTTTGTCGAATACGTTCGGCAGAAACTTTTGGAGCAGCAGGCGAAGTACGGCTTCGATATTTACAAGGACGGATTGTCGGTGTACACAACGCTCGACAGCCGGCTTCAAAAATATGCGAACCAAGCCGTCGAGGAACATCTCGCAGAATATCAGCAAATGTTCGACCAGCGCTGGGATTGGACCGTGCACGCTGATGTGCTGAGCAAGGCAGTTGACAAAGCGATCTATGATTCTGCGCCGTTCGAAAAAGCAAGCACTGCCGCTCAACGCGACAGCGTTCTCCGCACGCTTCGCGCGAATAAAGCATTCGTTGATTCGGTGAAAAAAGCCGAGCAAACAATTCAGGTCGGTTTCGTTGTTCTCGACCCGCATACCGGTGCTATTCGTGCAATGGTCGGCGGCTCGGATTTCAAATCGTTCAAGTACGGACTGAATCATGTTACGCAAATTCGCCGGCAGCCCGGTTCTGCATTCAAGCCGTTCGTGTACACAGTCGCAATCGACAACGGCTACGCGCCGACGTATGAATTGCCGAACCAGCCCGTCACATTGTTTATGGAAGACGGAACACAATGGCGGCCTTCGAACTCAGACGGCAGCATCGGCGGGATGTACACTCTTCGCAACGGCTTGAGCCAGTCAATCAATCTTATCGCGGTGCGCGCAATTATGGAAATCGCTCCGGTAAAACAAGTGATTGACTACGCACACCGCATGGGTATTACAACATGGATTCCGCCGTTTGAATCCATTGCGCTCGGAACTGCGACCGTTGTCCCGCTCGATATGACGGCAGCGTTCGGTGTGTTTGCAAACGAAGGCGTGTACGTTCAGCCGTACGGAATTCTCCGCATCGAAGATAAAGACGGCAACGTGATTGCCGAAACGACTCCGGCACGCCGCGAAGTGCTGAGCAAAGAAACGGCATTCCTCATGACAACGATGCTTGAAGATGTTGTTGACCATGGAACCGGTTTGCGCGTGCGCGATTTCTTCCACTATCCCGCCGCAGGGAAAACCGGAACGACGCAGGATTTTGCCGACGCGTGGTTTGTCGGCTACACTCCGCAGTTAGCCGCCGGCGCGTGGGTCGGATTCGACGATCAGGGAGTGAAATTCACGGATTGGGACGGGCAAGGCGGACGTGCCGCCGCACCGATTTTCGGACGCTTTATGCAGGAAGCATACAACGACCCCTCAACGGGTTTATCGCTTCAATATTTCCAGCAGCCGGAGGGTGTTGTGCTCGATACGATTTGTGCCGAGACGAAAAAGCTCGCAACACCCTGGTGCCCGTTGAAGACGACGGGGTACTTCAATGTAAAATCTCAACCGCCGCTGTGCGACAAACACAGCTCACCGTTCTGGAAATTGAACCAACAAGGAGGAAATCAGATTCAGTTTTGAGACGCCTGTTCGCCGTTACCTTTGTTCCACTTTCATAGCGAGCACTTCCTCCGCTTCCTCGCAGACCCTCTTCGCCGAAATTCCCGTCATGCAATCGAATGTTCCTATCGGACATTTGCCTCCGCCGTGAATGCTGCACGGGCGGCAATCCAGATCGTTGCGCTGAACTACAACATCCCGTTTTCCGTACGGCGCAAAACCGAACGCCGGACTTGTCGCTCCGAAAATTGCTACAACCGGCGTCCTCATCGCAACTGCCAGGTGCATCGGCGCACTGTCATTGGAGATCAACACATCGCAGCGGCGGATCAGTTCTGCCGATCGAAGAATGGAAAACATTCCTGCTGCTGAGCGGACATGACTGTCCCCCGTCGTTTTGATTATCTCGGAGCACAACAGTTCATC
>JAGWND010000312.1 GCA_028873075.1 Bacteroidota bacterium | reverse complement strand
ATAGAAAGAAAACCTATGGCAGGCATTCCCGGAACAGCAAGACAAGCAGACGCATCTCAACAGACGCAAGGGCAAAGTTACCGCGGTCCTTTTGCGATTATGACTTCATTGTTTTTTATGTGGGGTTTCATGACGGTATGGAATGATATTCTTATACCCCGTTTCAAGGAAGCGTTCACGCTTAATTATTTTCAAGCGATGCTTGTGCAGTTTGCTTTTTTTGGCGCGTACTTTGTCGGCTCGCTTATTTATTTTGTTATCTCGGCAACAACAGGCGACCCGATTGCGAAGATCGGATACAAAAACGGAGTTGTCATCGCTTTGTTGATTTCTGCTTTGGGCAGCGCATTATTTTGGCCCGCTGCGACCGCTACATCGTACCCATTATTTCTTGTTGCACTTTTTGTTGTGGGACTTGGCTTTGCCATGTTGCAGATCGCCGCTAATCCGTACGTGACGATTCTCGGTCCCGAGCGCACCGCTTCCAGCCGGCTGAACCTTGCGCAGGGATTTAACTCAGTGGGCACAACGCTCGGTCCGTTAATCGGCGGTTACTTGATCTTTCAGTACTTCAACAATGCAGGAATGCATGGAGCAGGTTCGGTCAAAATCCCGTATCTCGCTTTCTGCATGGTGTTTTTAATTTTGGCGGGTGTATTTTTCTTCATTCGTCTGCCTCATGTCGGCGAAGGAAAGATTGAAAAAGGCGCCGGCGCGTTGAAATTCCCTCACGTGATTTTAGGCATTGTTGCGATTTTTATGTACGTCGGGGGCGAGGTATCGGTCGGCAGTTCTATTATTAATTTTCTCGGACAGCCGAGCGTTGCAGGGATGAGCGCGGTGGACGCGAGCAAATACGTTTCATTATTTTGGGGGGGGATGCTGGTAGGACGTTTTATGGGCGCGGTCGAGCTGAGCGAGATGAAGGCAAAAAATAAAAAAATCTTGTTGGCAGGCATTCCCATCGCGGCTTTTATTATTCTCGGTCTTCTCAGCGGATGGAGCGTTGTGCAGTATTACCTTCCATTGCTTGTTCTCTGCTGGGTGCTTTTCCAGTTCGGCAAAGCGAATGCCGGACGAACTCTCGCAATCTTTTCCACGACAATAGTGGTGTTGCTGCTGACTGCTATTCTGGCAGGCGGGAGAGTTGCAATGTGGTGTGTCGTCGGCGTCGGGTTGTTTAGCTCGATAGGGTGGTCGAACACCTTTTCACTTTCGCTGGAAGGAACCGGCATTTTGAAAAGTCAGGTCTCATCCCTTCTGGTGATGGCAATTTTCGGCGGTGCAGTTTTACCTCCGTTGCAGGGGCACATTGCCGACCTCGGCGGATTGCAGATTTCGTACATCGTTCCGCTCATTGCTTATGCGTATGTCGGATTTTACGGTTTAAAAGGGCATCGGATCGGGAGACAGCTATCTGTAGTCGCTTAGTCCGGACAGATCAGGATTGAAAAGCTGATCTCTTTGTTCACGAAGTACACGTCTGAAGGACTTTTTTGAAGAAGGGAAGCGAACAAATGGAAACCATGAAAATTATTCTCGTGCTATTGTTGTTTTCCGTTTTTGGAAGAAGCACAGTTTCGGGAAGTAAAAATTCCGAAGGCGAAAATGCAATTTCGTATCCGGTTCAAAACCTCGTTCAGTATGCAAAGCCGATATGCGGCACCGGCAAAGACGGCAACACATTTCCGGGGCCCGTGATGCCTTTTGGAATGATTCAGTGGAGTCCGGATACGGGGCCGGGAAGGGTTATTGCAGGTTACAACTACCGCAATTCGGCCATTCAAGGTTTCAGTCTCGATCATTTGAGCGGCGCCGGATGTTTCTATGGGGGGAATTTTTCTTTCACGCCAATTGCAAGCGACAGCACGCTGGTCATTCCAAAAAACAACGATTCGTATGCGACAGGATTTTCTCATTCAAATGAAAAGGCAACGCCGGGATACTACGCAGTAACATTGAACAACGGCATGACAGTGGAATTGACTTCAACGACACGCAGCGGGTTTGGCCGTTTTACATTCCCTGCGGGACATCCGGCGACGATGATGATCAATTCTTCCAGCAATGTGTGGGGCACATCGCATTCGGCGATTCATCTCAATCCGAGTGAGCGGTCTATCAGCGGCTCTGCTGTCGGCGGACGCTTTTGCAGAAAGACGGAAGAAAGTGCGATTTATTTTTACGCAGTGTTCGATCATCCTTTTTCTTCGTACAGCACGTGGGTGAATAATGCATTGAATAATAATCAAACGGACGGTGAAGGAATAACATCCGGCACATTCATTACATTTGATTTCGGGAAATCGTCTGCGTTGAAAACTCCCTCGGAGCTTTTGGTGAAAGTTGCAATTTCGTATGTCAGTGTCGCGAATGCAAAAGCAAA
>JAGWND010000311.1 GCA_028873075.1 Bacteroidota bacterium | reverse complement strand
GATTAGAATAATGTCGTTGCAGTATTCCGCTTCTTCAAGAAAATGCGTTGTCACTAGCACCGTTACACCTTCGGCAGAGAGGTCGTTGATCAGCTCCCAGAATTTCCTGCGCATCACGGGGTCAACGCCGCTGGTCGGCTCGTCAAGAAATACAGTTTTCGGGTGATGAAGAACCGCGCAGCCGAGCGCGAGCCGTTGTTTCCATCCGCCGGGCAATGTGCCGGTAATGCTCTTTTCACGTCCGCGGAGATTGGCAATCTCGAGCGCCCATTCTTTACGTTCTTTCAAAAGATGATTTGACAATCCGTACACACGTCCGTAAAAATTAATATTTTCTTCCACAGTCAAATCTTCATACAGCGAAAACTTCTGCGACATGTAACCGATGTTCTCTTTCACCCTCTCCGGCTCTTTGTTGATATCGTATCCGCCGACACGCGCCGTTCCTTCCGACGACGCGAGCAGTCCGCAGAGCATGCGGATGGTCGTTGACTTTCCCGCGCCGTTCGCGCCGAGAAACCCGAAAATCTCGCCTCGCTTTACTTCGAACGAAACATGATCAACCGCTGTGAACTTGCCGAATTTTTTCGTCAGGCGGTCAACTTCGATGACATTGTCGCTCATTGTGTACTAACGTCTCCGATCGATTTTTCCAGCCGCGCCTGCGCTAATTCATAATCCACCTGCGCCTGAACGTGCAGCAGTTTTGCCTGAAGCAGTGCCACTTCCGCATCGAGAAGGTCGGTATTCGTTGCCATTCCCGCTTCAAACGTTTGTTTCGCAACGCGGTAACTTTCGTTCGCTTGCTCGACGTTCAGCTCTGTCATCTGGATTTTTCGCTTTGCCTGCTCGAACGAGAGATAGTTTTGTGTCACATCGAGCGTCACCGCATCTTTCATTGTGCGCAGCAGGTCCTTGCTTTGTTGGTACTGGGCTTCTGCCTCAGATGTTTGGTAGACCGTTGTGAGATTATTCCAGATATCGAACTGCAGCGAAACGCCGACATCCCAGCTATCGAGAAACTTATCCTGCTGCGGGAAATAGCGCTGGTTGGGGCGGGAATAATAATAATTTCCGGTCAGAAAAAGCTGAGGCAGCCAGCCGCCGCGTGCTACGGAGACCCCGGCTTCCGCCTCCTTTACTCTCAATTCCATGCCCTGCATGTCGGGGCGCTGTCCCGAAGCATCCGCAAGCAACTCTTTTAGCTGGGGGAATTCTTTCGATGTCGGTGTCAGTGTTGATGCAATGGCAATGTGTGTGTCGAGCGGAAGGCCGACGGTCGAATTGAACGAAAGCATTGCAAGCGTCAGAGTATTTTCCGCATCGGTTTGATTCAATTTGGAACTCGATAACTGCACTTGCACTTTCAGCACGTCATTCTTCGTGGCAAGTCCCTGTGCAAAACGATTTTGAATGTCGGAAAGGTGCGCACTCACCTGATCAACATTTTCATCGGCAAATTGTTTTGCTTCCTGCGCGCGGTACATATTCCAGTACGCAGAGGTGATATTGTAAATGAGATCCGCTTTGTCTTTTTCAAAATCCTTTTGCGATGCTTGCGCAGAATACTTCGCAATGTCTGCCGCTCCGCTTAATTTTCCGCCGGTGTAGAGCGGCTGTTGCAGCGCTGCCTTCGTTGTGTAATTGTTCTCCGGGGTCGGAAAACTGATTTCCGGGCTGACGCCGGAAAATGAAAACGGAAGAGCAATGGCATTCGATACGCTGCTCAACCTCTGATACGCCGCCTGCACTTTCAGCGACGGATACAAGTTCGCCGATGTCTCGCCGGATTTTGCTTCCGCGTAGTCTGCTTTCATTTGCGAACTGTGCAGCGCTGGGCTGTTCTGCAATCCGATAGCGATGCTTTCTTCAAGCGTCAGCGTGCGCTCCTGCGCCCAGCTAACGGCACACAATAACAATGTAGCGGTAATAATGTCGACGATAGTCTTTCTTCTCATGAAAGAGATACAACCTCACTTTCTTTTTTCGATAACAGCGAAATAAAAACATTTTCTAACGACGGCGTAACGGTTCTCCACTCAAACACTTCCACTCCGTTTTTTTTCAACAGATCAACCACATGGGGAATGTCCCGTCGCGCGTTTTCCACAACAACATTCAAGCGGTCGCCGAACGCCTGCGCCTCCCGTACCTCGCTCGATCGTTTCACAAGCGAGAATGAAGCGCGGATATTGGAGCAGACAATTTCAACATTTTCATGCTTCATCACTTTTTTAAGATTTGCCGGTGTATCCGCCATCAAAATTTTCCCGTTGTTCATCAGCGCAACGCGGTTGCACCGCTCCGCTTCGTCAAGATACGGCGTGGTCATGAGGATCGTGATACCGGATTTCAGCAGGCTCGACAATACTTTCCAAAAATCGCGGCGCGATACCGGATCAACGCCGGTCGTCGGCTC
>JAGWND010000080.1 GCA_028873075.1 Bacteroidota bacterium | reverse complement strand
TTGCTTAGAAAAGGGTTTATCCTCGTATAGCTTCGCCCCTGAGGCACACCTGTGTGCCGAAACACTTCGGTGCACAGGCACATAATTCATTTTTTTATTACACATTGTGAGGTTGGTATGAAGCTATATGTCGGTAACCTTTCGCGCGACGTTACGGAGGCAGATTTGCGTGAAGCGTTTGAGCCCTTCGGCAAAATTGATTCGGTCGTCATCATCAAGGACCGCTCGAACGGGGTTTCCAAAGGTTTCGGATTTATTGAGATGCCCGAAAAAACCGAAGCGGAAGCAGCAATAGCAGGCTTGCACCGTAAAGAGTTCAAGGGACGCTCCATGGATGTGAACGAAGCGCGCCCGCGTCCTGAGCGGCATTCGCACGGCGGATTTAATCGCGGAGGCTTCGGCGGCAATCGCCGTGGCGGCGACAGAAAATTCTAATTTATTGTTCTGGAGTTAAACTCCAACACAATTATAATTCTCTTGCGCAAAGGCGTGAAACGTGGATTGATGGATAAATGGATTGTTGGATTGATGTTCTTGATGCCGATAATCCAGCAATCCATCAATCCCATTTTTTCTTTGCGGCGTAGGGCGAAGACTGACTTCGTTGAATATCTTACCGATTGAAAAAATTCTTCCCGAGCTTCGTTTTACTTTCAACGATCACCGCAATATTATTCTTTCTGCTGAGCCGGGGGCTGGAAAAACGACGCGCGTCCCGCTTGCACTGTTGAACGAGCCGTGGCTTGCTGATCAAAAAATTGTGATGCTTGAACCTCGCAGACTTGCCGCGCGCCGCGCCGCAGAATACATGGCGCAGCAACTCGGCGAAAAAGCGGGTGAGACGGTCGGTTACCGGATGCGCGGGGAAAGCAACATCGGCAAACGTACGCGGATTGAAATTGTCACGGAAGGCGTGCTGACACGAATGCTGCAAGGTGATGCGGCGCTGACGGGCTTCGGACTCGTGATTTTCGATGAGTTTCACGAGCGGAGCGTCCACGCCGATCTCGGACTAGCGCTGACGCTCGACGTGCAGGAACATGTACGTGACGATGTACGCATTCTTGTCATGTCTGCAACGCTTGACAGCAGTTCCCTTGCTTTGATGTTGAAAACCTCGCCGTTTTCTGGCGGGTTAGGCGATGCGGCGGTGCTTTCAAGCGAAGGAAAAGTTTTTCCCGTAACAACGCACTACATTTCTCGACGCACCGACGATCCGATCGAGCCGCTCGTTGTTTCAACAATTCTTCGAGCGCTCAGGGAAGAAAACGGAGACGTGTTGGTGTTTCTTCCCGGTCAGCGCGAAATACGCAAGGTTGAAATTCTTCTCGCTGAAAAAAATCTTCCGGAGAATACCGTCGTTCATTCTCTTTTCGGCGAAGCCGGTCCGGAAAAACAGCGCGCTGCACTCGCGCCTGCGCCAACGGGAAAACGCAAAGTTATTCTTTCCACCAACATTGCAGAAACAAGTCTCACGATTGACGGTGTGCGCATTGTGATTGATTCCGGACTCGCGCGAAGCGCGGTCTTCGATCCTCGGAGAGGAATGCCGGGACTCGTAACGCTTCCGGTTTCACAGGCAAGCGCCGACCAACGCAGAGGACGTGCCGGGAGGCAGCAGCCCGGGGTTTGCTATCGCTTGTGGGGGCAACATCAGCACGCGCAGCTTCCGCGATTTTCCAAGCCTGAAATTCTCGCTGCCGATCTTGCGCCTCTTGTATTGGAATTTGCGCAGTGGGGCGACCCCGATCTCACCGGAAAATCATTGAAGTTTCTCGATCCGCCGCCTGCCGCACATCTTTCACAAGCACGCGAATTGTTGATGCAGCTTGGTGCAATCGCCGGCGACCGCCATCTGACGAACCACGGAACAGCAATGGCAAAACTGCCGGCTCATCCGCGTCTTGCGCACATGATGATTCGCGGAAAAGAACTTGGACTCGGAGCGCTCGCATGTGATGTTGCTGCGTTGCTCGAGGAAAGAGACATTGCACGCGGCACAGATGCTTCAGATGTTGCCTTGTACTCGCGTTGGCTTCTGTTAAAAGAAGGGAAAAATATTGACCACGTTGTGCGTGAACGAATTCAAGCGCAAGCTGTGCGCTTGCAGGAAATTCTCGACGTTCATCCTTTCGCTGAGAAGCATGAGAAAAGTTCTGCAGAACAATGGCGCTTTACGCCGTCGCGCCAAGAGCGCTCGCTCGGTATTCTTCTTGCGCTCGCGTATCCTGAGCGTGTGGGGAAGAGGCGCGATAAAGAGGGATTGTCCAAAGGGTCCCTTTCGGAGAAATACCAGCTTGCCGGCAAAACTATCGGTGTGCTTCCGAAAGAAAGCTTGCTTGCGCGCGAAGAATATCTTGCTGTCGGCGACGTTGACGGTGCTGGTAACGAGGCGCGCATTTTTCTTGCCGCACCGCTGAGCGAAGGAGAAATCAGGGAAGCGTTTGCTGATCAGATAGAAATGAGCGATGATGTGCATTGGGATGAACGGCAAGAGGAGGTCGTTTCAAGAAGAGTTGAACATTTCGGCGCGATAGAATTATCTGAGCATCCGCTGAAGGCACAAAACGAGAAAATTCGCGCTGCGATGATCGAAGGAATTCGTCTCATGGGAATTGATGCGCTTCCATGGAGCAAAGATGCCCGCTTATTTCGAACGCGAAGCGAATGGCTGCGTATCCAGGGATTTTCTGAAAGTGATTTGCCAGATCTCAGTGATGAACATTTGCTCGCAACGCTCGAATCCACCGAAGGCGGACTCGGTCCGTCTCTCGACGGCATAACCCGACGCGCACACCTTCAAAAACTCGACATGGGAAAAATTGTTCGCTCGTTTTTCTCTTTTCACCAGTTGAACGAGCTTGATCGTCTCGCGCCGACACACATCGTTGTTCCGACCGGTTCCCGCATTCTGCTCGATTACTCAAATGAGATTCCAATTCTTGCCGTGCGGTTGCAGGAAATGTTCGGAGAAACCGAAACGCCTGCCGTAGCGGGAGGGAAAGTGAGCGTGCTTCTTCATCTTCTTTCTCCCGCACATCGCCCGATTGCTATAACACAAGACCTTCCGAATTTTTGGAAGAACGCCTACAAAGAAGTCCGCAAAGAAATGCGCGGGCAGTATCCGAAGCACGAGTGGCCCGAAAATCCGCTTGACGCAAAGCCGACCAAAAGAAGTAAAACGCAAAAGGCTTTGTAGAAAACCCCATATTTTCTGCGTAGCGGCTTCCTTCATTTGGCAAAGCTCCCCCCGTTTCACTATATTTCACAAATTATCCCGTTCACAGGTTATGTCAACAGGTGTTTTTTATATTGGGCCCAATGAAAAATTCCTTGATGGCGGGTATTTTCTCCTCACAATAAACCCAACCACCTCTGTTGCACATTTGTCTAATCCGAACGTATGATTCGTGTAATGAGAAAAAGAAAAAAACATGAGTACGGTAATTTAAAGGGAAGGTAATGAATATTCTCATTGTCGAACAAACCGTCGGCGATGCCGGTGCAATCAAGACATTGCTGCTACAAAAAGCCGCCGCAAACGATTGGGCGTTGTTTCATGCAGAAACGCTTTCCATTGCACTTGAGCGATTGACGAACGATGCCGTTGACGTTGTTCTGCTTGATGCTGTTCTTCCCGGCACCACGTCGCTGGAGGCGTTCACGCGTATACAAATGTCGGTGCCGGAGATTCCGGTCATTCTCGTCGGCGAGAAGGACGATCAAGCGATGGCTGGCGAGGCACTCCGGCAAGGAGCGCAACAGTTTCTGGTAAAGGGGCCGCTCGATGAACAGCGGCTTGTTCAGATGATCCGCTCTTCTGTTCAACGGAAGCGTACAGGGGAGGCGTTGCGAAATTCTGAAGAACAATACCGCCATTTGTTTCTGGATAATCCGCATCCGATGTGGGTATACGACATGGAGACGTTCGCCTTTCTCGCCGTCAACGATGCGGCAGTGAGGCATTACGGATATTCTCGCGAAGAATTTCTCTCGATGACGATCAAGAACATCCGCCCGTCGGAAGACGTGCCGAAACTTGTTGAATCTGTCCGGCAGTCGGATGGGTACAAGCAATCAGGGATATGGAGACACAGGAAAAAGGACGGGACATTGATTGATGTGGAGATTACTTCGCACACTTCGGTGTTTGCCGGCAAGCGCGCCGATGTTGTTCTCATCAATGATGTTACCGAACGGAGAAAAGCCGAACATACAACGCAAGAGCTTGCCGCCATTGTCGAATCGGCAAGCGATGCCATCATCAGCACAATGCCTGACGGCTCTGTAGTGAGCTGGAATTCTGCAGCCGAGCAGATGTTTGGTTACACGCGTGAAGAAATGGTCGGGCGTTCAGCCTCGGTATTGGCGCTTCCCGAGCATCGAAAGAGCATCGGCCGTCATGTGGAACGGATGAGAGAAGGAAAAGGAAACGAACAGTACGAAACGGTTTTCGTACGGAAAGGGGGAGAAAAAATTCCGGTTTCACTCGTCATTTCTCCGATGAAAGATGATCGCGGCAGTGTCTCCGGAATATCGCTCATCGTGCGCGACATTACCGAGCGGAAAAAAGCGGAGAAAGCATTGGAAGAGCTGGCAGAGAAAGAAGTTCTGCAGGGGAGACGAAAAATATATTTGGACTTCGCGGTTATTGCTACGCTTGGTATTTGTGTTTCTCTTCTGGCGGTGTATTTCAACGGCTTCGAGATTCTCACAAAATGGGTTATGCAGTACCGGGAATTTCGCATTGACGAGCTCTTTGTCACGATAAGTTTTCTCGGAATCGCGTTCGCAGTTTTTGCTTTTCGCCGGTGGAAAGAAGATCAACGAGAGATCCGCGGACATAAGAAAGTAGTGGACGTGCTGAAAACCCTGCACGACGGCCTGGAGGTACGTATTCAGGAGCGCACTGCTGAATTGCGTGTGTCGAACGAAGAATTGCGATCCGAAGTAGAACTGAGAAAGCAGGCGGAATCGTCGCTGAAAGCGAGCGAAGAGCATTACAGAGGTCTCGTTGAAAACATGACCGAGATCTATTATGTGGTTGATGGCAAAGGCAAGATAACATACGGAAGCCCGACCCTTTTTGTGCAGAGCGGCTATTCAAAAGAAGAACTCATTGGAAAATTATACGCCCGCCTCATTACACAAGATGACCGCGGGCGTGTTGTCAAGTTGTACCAGCACCATACCGTGCAAGGAACACGGGATCTACAGTGCACGTTTCGTGCACGGCGGAAAGACGGTTCGACAATGTGGGTAGAGCAAAGCACTCACTTTGTGCGCGATGGGAATGGAAGCGTTCTCTCGTATCAGAACGTTACGCGCGATATAACCGGACGGAAAAAAGCAGAAGAAGAGTTGCAGCGGAGTGAAGAGATGTACCGCACCCTTGCCGAAGCTGCTCACGACATGATCTTCGTGGTTGGGCACGATCTCCGTGTGCAGTACGCCAATAGCTATGCTGCGAAACAATTCAGAGCGACGATGGAAACGATCATAGGCAAGCAGTTGCGGGAACTGTTCCCCGGCGAACCTTCCGTGCAGATGGAAAAAAATCTTGACTATATTTTCGAGAACGGCATTCCTTTGTACCGGGAAAATCTTACCCGGTTCATCAATACCGATTTTTGGATTGGCACGTGGCTTGTTCCGATCAAGGATGGTGCAGGAAAGATCACGGCGATTCTTGGTGTCTCGCGTGATATCACCGGGCAAAAGAAAGCTGCGGAGCAAATCACAATGCTTGCACACGCAGTCAAAAGCATTACCGAATGCGTCAGCATCACTGACATGAACGATACAATCCTTTTTGTGAACGAAAGCTTCCTGAAGACCTACGGCTACAGCGAAGAGGAGCTTCTCGGCAAACACATCGGCATTGTCCGTTCGCCGAACAGCCCGCCGGAAGTGACACAGGAAATTCTGCCGGCGACGTTGAGCGGAGGATGGCGCGGTGAACTCATCAACAGGAAGAAGGAGGGAACCGAATTTCCCATTTTTCTTTCAACCTCTGTTGTTTATGATGAAGCCGGGGAGCCGATTGCAGTGGTCGGAGTCGCTACCGACACGACGGAGCGAAACGAAATCATGAAGCGGCAGGAAAATCTTAAATTACAGTTATACCAAGCGCAAAAGCTTGAGTCTATCGGGACGCTGGCAAGCGGCATCGCTCACGACTTCAACAATATTCTCGGCATCATCCTCGGTCACGCTTCCTTGCTCGAGCGCGTTCCAGACAATCTGCAGATGTTGAAATCTGTTCAATCTATTGTTACTGCTACTGAGCGCGGAGCAAAGCTTGTCAAGCAATTGCTTACTTTTGCCAAAAAAACAGAAACATTCATAGGTCATGTTCATTTGGATGAGATCGTCTTGGAATTAGTGAAGCTCATGAATGAAACTTTTCCTAAAACGATCACTGTGACAATGACATTTATTGACAAACCCTCGGTCATTCTTGGCGACACAACGCAAATCCATCAGGTGTTTTTGAACCTGTGTGTCAATGCGCGTGACGCCATGCCTCAAGGCGGAACATTGAGTATCACAACCTCCAACATTTCTCTAACAACTGCGAAGAAAAAATTTCCAGCCGCACACGCACGGGAATACGTCCGTGTTGTTGTCAGTGATACCGGTACAGGGATGGACGAAAAAACACAGCGGAGAATATTCGAGCCATTTTTTACAACAAAAGAACCCGGCAAAGGAACGGGATTAGGCATGGCGGTTGTGTATGGGATCATTGAAAGCCATCACGGGCTTATCGGCGTTGAGAGCGAACGTGGCAAAGGAACAACGTTCACGATTCTCTTACCGGCAATGGAAGGAACTGCCGCGGAAGAAAAAGTGATCGAAGCACAGGCAGAAATTGCCGGGGGGACAGAAACCGTTATGATTGTTGAAGACGAAGAGTTGCTCCGGTCGCTGCTTCGTATCGGAATGGAACAAAAAGGCTATGCAATCGTTGAAGCAACCAATGGTGAAGAGGCGTTCACGATCTACAAGCGGCGTTATCGTGAGATTGCATTAGTGCTGAGCGACGTCGGCCTTCCGGAAAAAACCGGCGATGCATTGTTTCTTGCACTGAAAGAAATCAATCCGGCGGTGAAGATGATTCTCGCCAGCGGATTCATGGAACCAAACGACAAATCGGAGATTCTGAAAGCCGGTGTCAAAGAATTTGTGCAAAAACCGTACGAGCTTTCCGTTGTTTTTCGTGTAGTACGGGAAGTTCTTGATATGAAAGGAGGATAACTTGCTTCAATTTTCAATTTGCTCTATATTGGTTGAGTTTTTCAGCAAAACTCGTTGTAGGCAATGCTTATGAAATATTTTGCGCCGTCTGCTAAAATAAATTTTTTGTTTGCCGGCCCCCTCTCTAACTCTCTCCATTTCAGGAGAGAGGATTTATTCCCTCGCCCGACTTGTCGGGAGAGGGTTCGGGCGGGATCGTTATGCGAGGGAAAGATGTTCCCGACGAAAATAAAATATTATTTCGGAACTGCAGAAGTTCTTCTGGTTGCGCTTGTCTTCTTCGTCGGTTTGCCTGCCGTCTTTTTGACGGGTTGCGGTCCCGGTGTCTATTATGCAAAGCCTCCTGGCTGGCGCTCGGAAAGCAAACGCGACTCGACGATCGTATACTACTCGTACTTCGATAAAGGCTGGAAGTTTTTTGTTGACCCCGGACATGGCGGGGAGGACCGCTTCAGTCACGGTCCTGCCAACGATGTTGTCGAAGCGGATGTCAATCTTCGCACTGCGTTGGATCTGGCACACTATCTCCGTGGAGCGGGGGCGGTTGTCTACATGTCGAGGACAAAAGACACGACCGTAACGCTGAGCGACAGACCAAAGATTTCGAACGCGAGCGGCGCGAATATTTTCATTTCTGTACACCACAACGCGGTTGGAAATTCGGAGGCTCGTTCCACGAATTTCACATCGGTGTGGTATCACGCCCGTCCAACAGATGCGGAGTACAATGCCTGCAATCAGGATCTTGCAAAATACATTCAGCGCGATCTTGCGTACGCTATGGGAAATCCCGGATCGCCGAATTCCCCGTCGTTCGACGGAACGATGAACGATTATTCGATATACCCGGATGCGGGTTTTGCAGTGCTGCGGCTCGCGAAAATCCCCGCCGTGCTCATCGAATGTTCGTTCTTCAGCAGCGCGTACGAAGAACAACGGTTGAAATTATCGGAGTTCAACGACATTGAAGCGTGGGGAATCTTCAAAGGCATCAGCCGCTATTTGAAAGCGGGGATTCCGAAACTGCGCATGATTTCAGATACGGTGTCGCCGCTGTATCGTCCGACGCTTGTTGTACAAGCGAGCGATTCATCCGGCATTGATAAACAATCAGTGGTAGTAAAATTGGATGGAAAAGAAGTTAACGCAGCGTTTGACCCCGATTCTAACTTGATCACGTTTACTCCCGCCGCCGATCTTGCCGGCGGTGCTCACACATTTGATGTTGTTGTCCGCAACCGCAACGGCAACGCGTCGTTCCCTTTCAGAAAGAATATTGTCATTATGCCGCCTGTGGATTCGGTTGCGATTACGGCAGCACCACAGCAGCTTCCTCCGGCAAGCGGCGCCATCAGCGCTGTAACGAGTGAAGCGTTCGACGAGAAAGGAAATCCGTGTGCCGACGGAACGCAGATTTTCCTTTCGGCAGCCAACGGTACGATTTCTCAATCCGTAACAATCATGAACGGGAGTGCGCTCGCGTATTTTATGCCGACTGCAGTTGAGGGAGTAGACACGATCACTGCATCGGCATCAGGAAAAACGTGGAAGGCAGTTATTGTTGTGCGATCGTCTTCCGAAAAAATTCTGACAGGGAAAGTTTTTTCTGCAGCAGATTCTCTTCCGATCGCAGGTGCAATGCTTGTCAGTCACAAGGAGCTGCCGACTCCGTTTTCGCTTCCTTTAAGAACGCAAACGTATGCCGATGGGCGATATATTCTTTCCGATGAGTTAGGCGACTCCGTTCATCTCGATGTCGGCCAAGCCGGTTATTATGGAAAAAGTGTGACGATTCCTGCGCTTTTGAGCATTACGCAAGCCGATTTTTATCTGGTCCCCGTTGCCAATAGAGTTCTCTTTGGAAAGAAGTTTGTTCTCGATGCACAATTCGGCGGCGCAGAAACGGGACCGGTTGTTGAACGAGATGGTTCAACGCTTCGCACATCGGATGTGAATCTTGCCATAGCTCGGCGGCTCGCGCGCTTACTTTCAGAGGCAGGAGCGAGCGTGACGCTTGTGCGTAAATACGATGTTTCTCTCACCGAGCATGAGCGGCTCGAATACATCAACACGCAGAAAGCTGGAAGTCCTTTTCAGGAACGATTGTATATTTCGGTGAATGCAACAGATGCATCCGGCAAGTGCAGCGTGTCTGGCGATGCTACTGTTCAGCGCACGCCGATCGGACAGTCGCTTCTGTGGGGACTTTCAACCACGATTCACCGCGATACTACAGAGGTGCACTTCGGGCGCACGCCGTTTACCGACAACATTCCGTTTGGAGCGTTGACAATTTTTCTGCCGGCGATCTCCGATGCAATGTATTCGGCACCAGTGAATTATGTTGCCGATCGGTGTGCGTGGGGAATCTATCGCGGTTTGTTGAAAGCAAACGGTTATCAGGAAACAGCCGCGACGACTTTTTCACAGCCGGCTGGCACCGCTCCTCCCTACGCAACAGTTGTGTTGGATAACGCGCTCAGCACTGTCAGTGCCGGCGACGGCTCGTTTATGTTTTACGGAGTAACGGGCGGCATGCATCGCACGCGGGTGGAGGGGAAATAAAGATTGATTCAGAGGTCGGAGATCAGAAGTCAGACAGTTATGGCCTCTGAGCTCTGGCTTCTGATCTCTGCCTGTTTCCAACTCGAAACTATTATTCGGAGAACCTCATGCTCAACTATGTGTGGATCGGGCTGATCGCAATCGGAATTTTTGTGGCGGTCGGCAAAGATATCAACGATGAAGCTCAGAATACGTACCGCAACGGCGTCCCGCTTAAAGCGACGCTGACGCTTCAGCAGGTACCTTCAGCGATGTACACAAGGTGGGAAGGGGAGTTAACGGTTCCCGCCGCGGCGTTCAATCAGTTCTACGGCATTCACTCACAGCAGGGAGATGTTCACCAGAAGGTTATTGTGGCGACATCGGGGAAGGGCGCAACAACGATGATACTGCCAATTGAAGATTCAACGCCGGGGTTCTGGAACAAGATGGCTGATGATGCCGGCGGAAAAGATCATCTTTCCGCCGATGTGCAGTCATTGACCTTCTCGAACGATCATTCGGAAGCGCAAGTCTCGCTTGTTCTTGAGGAAGTGCGGTATGTCAAAATTCGTGCCGTAACAAAAGCAGCACTCGATTATGCCAACACTGCTGTAACCATCTCTCTCGGTCTCATCGGCATTATGGCATTGTGGTTGGGCGTGATGAAAGTTGCTGAGGAAGCCGGCTTGCTGAGAATTTTGACGAAGCTCCTCACGCCTTTTACGCGCCGTCTCTTTCCAGAGGTCCCTCCCGATCACCCTGCGGTCGGCGCCATGATCATGAACGTTGCGGCAAATATGCTCGGCTTGAATAATGCGGCGACGCCGCTCGGTTTGAAGGCGATGGAAGAATTGAACAAGCTCAATCCGAAGCTCGGCACGGCGACGAATGCGATGTGCACATTTTTGGTGATCAATACGGCGGGACTCACCCTTATCCCCGCAACGGCAATTGCCGTGCGCGCGGCAGCAGGCTCGACCGATCCCGGCATCATTATCGGCACATCAATTTTCGGAGCTTCGTGCGCTACGATTGCAGGATTAATTGCAGTGAAGCTGCTTCAACGCTTGCCGTGGTACAAAGTTGAAGCTGAAAGCGAGGCAAGCAATGGTTGAACTATTCCGAAATATTATCAATATTATTTCTGTAGCAGCGATTCCGGTACTCATCGTTGTTTTCTTGGGCTGGGGATTTTTCAAGAAGGTGAAAGTGTACGAAGTCTTTGTCGAAGGGGCGAAAGACGGATTTACGGTGGCGGTGAAAATTATTCCGTACCTTGTCGCTATGCTTGTCGCGATCGGAATTTTCCGTGCGAGCGGAGCGATGGATGTTGTAACAACGGTTCTTGCTCCGGTTACAAATCTCATCGGCATGCCGGCAGAAGCCTTGCCGATGGCGCTGTTGCGCCCGCTCTCCGGCAGCGGATCGTTGGGGCTCATGACGGAGATCATGAAAGTACACGGTCCGGATTCGTTTATTGGAGTGCTGGTTTCGACAATGTACGGAAGCTCTGAAACGACGTTTTATGTGCTTGCAGTTTATTTCGGTGCCGTCGGCATCAAAAATTTCCGCCATGCGCTGCCTGCAGGGATTGTCGCCGACATTTTCGGGATGTTAGGTGCAGTGTTTATTTGTAGAATTCTTTTTGGAGTATAATAATATGCGAAGTCGGTTGTCGTTTGTTGTTGTAATTCTCGCAGGGTTACTTTTTTTCTCTTCCGAATCTTTTGCACTAGCCGCAAAACGCGGGTCGCCGAATTCGCCTGATCAAAATATGATGTCCGCCGGTTTAGGAATGACATGGATTGACGGTCAGCCGTACTATCTTGTCAATATTGCGCCGGAGCTTGCGTTCGGAAAATTTGGCGTTGGTCTCGATCTCAATTTGTATGTCAGCAGCAAAGACCGGTCCATTCGCTGGACCGAACTGCAGCGCGGAAGGTTCATCCGCTACCTGCGCTGGGGGCATAAAGGTGACGAGGTGTATGCACGTGTCGGTGTTTTGGATTACGCGCAGTTAGGGCACGGCTCCATTATGTACCTTTACAGAAATAGTCCGAGTTTTGACGACCGTCGCCTCGGCGCAGAATTCGACCTCGATTTCGGCAAAACCGGATTTGAGACAGTGTATGGCGATTTTACTGAACCGGGTGTTTTCGGCATTCGCGGTTACGTTCGCCCGTTGCAGTATACAACACTTGCTCCCGTGCCGGTTATCGGCGGACTTGAAATCGGTGCAACGTGGGCGGGGGATTACCGGAAAGATTCGCGGGATACGAGTGTAAATTGGGCGTTACAATTCGTCGGTCCGCCGATTCCACAAAAAGAAAATTTAGGCACAATGAACATTTTCGGCGCCGATCTCGGATTGCCCCTGCTTCGTGTTCCGATGGTCAGTTCAACATTGTATTTCGATTATGCAAAGATCATTCATTTCGGCAGCGGCGAAGCGCTCGGATTGCAAACGAACTTTTCGGGACTCGGCGTGTTCGGCATCTTCACAAAATTCGAGCGGCGATGGCAGGGCGATCATTATCTTCCGGATTATTTCGATGCGTTCTACGAGCTTGAGCGGTATCAGTTGAACGGAACGTTCTTTTCAAGCAAAGCGCGCATGCTCAGTCAATCGGTCTCGCCGGGTCCCGGCTGGTTCGGCGATTTGACGGTTGCGATTCTTGGAAAGCTGCAAGTGCGCGGCACATATTACAGGCTTGATAACGATCCGAAAAGCGGGGTGCTGCATCTCGGCACTTCAACAGGAAACATGCTGCCGGTCTTCGTCGTTGATGCAGGCTATGACAAAAAATATATTCAGAGCAACAAAGATGTCTTCACGCTCGACGACCGCTCGATGCTGTACGCGTCGGTCGGGTACAAGCCGTACCCGTTCATGATTGTCTCGATGCTGTACACATGGACGTTCACGCCGGTTACCGATGCGAACGGCAACAAGAGCTATAAGACCCAAAAGCGCGTGCAGCCGAGAGTATCGCTCGTGTTTCCGTTGTAAGAGCTAAAATCATTGAAGGTTGAGTGAAGAGGTAACTACTCGAAATCTCGCATAAAGAATTTCTCTTCACCTTGCACAAGCCCTGCTTTTTGCCCCCCTCCCTAGTTTTTAGGGAAAAAGGAAAAGATATGGGTTCGGGTGCCGGGTAATTACGATGTTCGTTAGAAAAATCAATCCTGAAAAAATTTCTGCCGCTGTCATTGCTGTATTATCCATTGCAATGTCAGCGGCTTTTTCTCAAAGCTCCGGCGCGCAAAAATCTATAGTGTCCACTGTCACTTCCGTTACCGTCTATTCCGACAGAGCCGCTATTACCCGTGTTGGCCAAGCCGAAGTACCTGCCGGAACATATTTCCTTTCATTCAACAATCTCCCCGTTTCGCTCTTCGATAATTCTGTCCGCGTGTCAGGACACGCTTCGAGTGCGCTCATCCGCGATGTGCGGACGAAAACTGTTTTCCTCGACACAATTCCTGAAGCGCAGGTCAGCTCTCTTCAATCGCAGTTGGACAATGTGAAAACGCAGATACGGGAAGTGAGCGACCGCGACAGCGTGCTCGAAGCCGAAAAAGATTTTATCTTTCAAATCAAGCCGCAGCCCGCAGTTGAAAAAAATGCCGCGGCACCGCGGGGAAACGTTGAAGAGTGGCAAAAGGCAATTTCTTTTTTCGATGCGACGTTGAACAAAATTTATTCTGAATTGAGGAAAAA
>JAGWND010000079.1 GCA_028873075.1 Bacteroidota bacterium | reverse complement strand
ATTTTGGAAGTCATACCGTAAATAGATCCATACATTTACATGGTGCTTCAGAAAAATTTTTCTGCATTCTCAGACCACACAGTGGCAAGAGCCTTCCCATGGCATTATTTTTTCAGATGAATGGCAAGCACAGAAATATCAGAATGCGTTACGCCGGAAATTCGAGATGCTTGTCCAATAGAACGAGGACGGATTCGTTGAAGCTTGTCCTTCCCTTCGTTACTCAAAGATTTGATTGTGGTAAAATCGAAATTCTCCGGTATCTCAAATTCCTCGAACTTTAAAAAGCGAGCAATCTGTTCTAATTCCCGTTTGATGTAGCCATCGTACTTGATGTCTATCTCGATTTGCTCTGCAACCGCTTTATCGGCAAAATCCCCCTGCGCCCCGTTTTCAAAGTATGCTGCAAATTCATGGATGGAAATCTCCGGACGTTTAAGAATATTTGACAGCCGTTCAGATTCAGAGATGACCGGTACTCCTTTCTTTTCAAGAAGAGGGTTTACCTTTTGCGGAGAAATGAACGTCGAGTTAAAATACCTGATTCCTCTTTTTATTTTTTCTTCCTTCTCGTTCAGTTTGGAAATAATCTCAGCGCCCATTAATCCGAAACGATAGCCTGTTCTCATCAATCTTCTATCGGCATTGTCCTGACGAAGGATCAGGCGGTGCTCTGCGCGTGAAGTGAAGATCCGGTACGGCTCGTCTGTAGATTTGTTGATGAGGTCGTCAATCATTACGCCGATGTATGCTTCGTCGCGGCGGAGAACGAACGGATCGCGACTTTTCACTTTTAAAGCCGCGTTGATTCCGGCAACAAGTCCCTGCCCTGCCGCCTCTTCGTAACCGGACGTTCCGTTTATTTGTCCCGCGAAGAAAAGCCCCGAGACAATCTTCGTTTCAAGTGTGTGCTTGAGCTGATGAGGAGGGAAAAAATCGTATTCAACGGCATATCCCGCTCTCAACATTTTCACATTTTCCAAACCTGCAATTGATCGAAGTCCTTCGTACTGAATTTCTTCAGGCAAGCTGGTTGAGAACCCGTTTACATAAACGACGTTGGTGTTGTAACCTTCAGGCTCAAGAAAAATTTGGTGGCGTTC
The DNA here is from genome assembly GCA_028873075.1 of Bacteroidota bacterium. Taxonomy (GTDB): domain Bacteria; phylum Bacteroidota; class Ignavibacteria; order UBA10030; family UBA8401; genus JAJYOI01. The sequence continues at coordinate 12,454 of JAGWND010000079.1, read as the reverse complement.
TCGATCGGCAAAGCGATGAATTTTGTCTTCAATCGAAGGGCAATACCGAGGCCCGATTCCTTTAATTCTACCGGTGAACATAGGCGAACGGTCGAATCCTTTTTCCAAAATCTTGTGCGTTCGTTTATTAGTGTAGGTCAAGTACATTGGAATGAGCCGGTTGGTAATTTTTTCATTTTGAAATGAAAATGGAACCGGTGGATTATCGCTTTCCTGAATTTCAACAGCAGAAAAATCAATGCTGTTGAAGTCAATACGAGGCGGCGTTCCGGTTTTTAATCTGCCGGAAGTAAAACCTAATTTGAGAAGCGATTCTGTAACGCCGCGAGCCGGTGGTTCACCGAATCTCCCGCCGACACGATTTTTTAATCCAGTGTGCATCAACCCGTTCAAAAAAGTGCCTGTACACAGAACTAAACATTTGCAAGAAATTTTGTAGCTAAGGAAAGTTGTAATTCCTTTAATCTTGTTATTCTCGACGAAAAGTTCAGCCACTGAATCTTCAAGGAGGCTAAGTCCGTCCTGTGCAAGTATTCTTCTTTGAGCTTCCCTCGAATACCATTCCCTGTCGTTTTGTGATCTTGGCGACCAAACCGCAGGTCCCTTCGACCTGTTCAGCATTTTAAATTGAATCCCCGTCGTATCTGCGATTTTCCCCATTTCGCCTCCGAGCGCATCAATTTCACGAACAATGTGTCCTTTTGCAGTTCCACCGATTGCCGGGTTACACGACATTCTTCCAACGGAGGCTGCACTTAACGAGATCAGAAGTGTCGAACACCCCATTCTTGCCGATGCAAGCGAAGCTTCAATACCGGCATGACCACCGCCGACAATGATAACATCATAGTATGGTTTTGGAAGATTGACGATCATACTGTTTCACGTGAAACAAAAACAAAACTGAAAGTATTTACCGGCTCCAGCTCTTTGGAATATTGGAATAAATAGCAGCAATCCAGCATTATGTCTGGTTATTTTCCAATACAAAACTTTGAAAAAATGTTCTGAAGAATGTCGTCTGGAGTCGTTATGCCTATAATTTCACCAAGATAATCAAGTGCCGCTCGTAAATCAACGGCAACAAAATCACTGCTTAAGCCGTTGGCCAAAGTCTGCCGGGCTAGATCAAGTTTTTCAACAGCTTTTTCCAAAGCAACTTTATGTCTTTCATTTTGAAGAAGAATGCTGCTTGAGCCGGAATCATAATTTGGCAAGGAAATCTTGAAAAGTCTCTGCTTGAATTCAGGAATTCCGTCTCCGGTTAAACAGGAAATAAACATTTGAGATTCGTTTTCAGTTAGTGGCAGATCAAAACTAAATTCCCGATTTGTTAAATCGCTTTTATTAAGAAGAAAAATGACAATGCTTTTGTTCTTTCGTGATACACGCAAAAGGCTATGATAGAGTTCGCTGTCGTTTTTCGTCATCATCTCGGATGAGTCAATCATAACAGCAATAACGGAAGCAGACTCAAGCTCTTCGTGAGTACGTCGTATGCTCTCTTCTTCGATTATATCTTCCGATTGGCGAATACCGGCAGTGTCCACCAATCGGACTAATAAGCCGTTGATTGAAAGATTTTCTTCGATGACGTCCCTCGTAGTTCCCGGGATCTCGCTCACAATTGCACGGTTCTGCTGGAGCAGGATGTTTAGCAAGCTTGATTTTCCGGCGTTCGGTTTGCCCGTAAGAACCACCTTCACACCGTCTCGAAGAACTCGTCCGTACAGGTAGGATGTTGTAAATTTTTTAATATCTGTTATTGTATTGTCAAGTTTCTCAATTACGTCATCTCGTTTAGTCAACTCAACTCCTTCCTGAGAAAAATCTAATTCTAACTCCAATAACGAACATAAATCTATCAAGTTTGTACGAAAATGTTCTACCCGCCGCGTGACACCGCCGGACAATTGTGCCAGCGAAGCCGCATGTGATTTTTCTGTTTTTGCATGAATGAGTGCCGCTACAGCCTCAGCCTGCGTCAAGTCCATTTTGCCGTTTAGAAAAGCGCGGAGAGTAAATTCGCCGGGATCGGCCGTTCGCGCTCCTTTGCTTAGCACAGCGTATAAAATTTTATTTGTTATAAACATTCCTCCATGGCAGCTTATCTCCACACTTTCTTCGCCGGTATAAGAATGAGGCGCGCGAAAAACCGAGACAAGAACCTCATCAATTGTTTCTCCGCCCCCGGTCAGGAACCTGCCGTGGTGAACGGTGTGAGACGGAACGTCAAGCAGCGGTTTCTTCCCTGCGAAGAGGGAATCGCAAAGAGCAACCGCATTACCACCGCTCACCCGAATAACGGCTATACCACCCTCTCCAACGGGAGTCGCAACAGCCGCAATCGTATCGTTTCGTTCTCTTAAGGGCATGGGTTTAATATATTTCCCGTCAGGGTGAATTCCAAATTTTCAACATTTTTTTCTTGACAAAAGTTGTAATATTGTTATCTTAACTATGTATAAGAAAACGATAAATTCTTATCACAACCCAACATGTCCGATAAATTACACATACAGGAAAACAGAAGCCTTGCCTTGGTCAACGAGGCAGACACGAGAGACATTTCCGTTTTCTCCTTCCTTATCGGCATCGCCATTATTTTGGGAAACCTACGCGGTATTCTATCGCTAATTCTTAGCTGAGAATACTTCAGAGGTTACCCAAAGCATATCTTACACTTCTCCATTCTTCTTTTGTAGATGTTCAGGGCTCGACCTCTGAAGAGAAACCGTATTTTCTTTGAGAGTTCAAAGGTAAGCATTCTATTGGAAAACAAACATCGAGGCTGCAATGACATCACAAAAAGACGGAAGCTTGAGCCCGCATAACCGTTTAATGACCGGAGCAGAGATCTTCGTTCGCTCTCTCGTTGAAGAAGGCGTTGATATTGTCTTCGGCTATCCGGGCGGCGCAGTTATTGGCATCTATGACGCACTCCACGACATTTCGGACATCAAACATATTTTAACCCGGCACGAGCAAGGCGCAGTGCATGCAGCAGAAGGTTATGCCAAGGCAAGCGGAAAGCCCGGCGTGGCGCTGGTTACTTCCGGTCCCGGTGCAACAAACACCGTTACAGGAATCGCTGACGCGTACATGGATTCAATTCCCATCGTTGTGTTTACCGGACAGGTTGCCTTGAAGCTTATCGGCAACGATGCTTTTCAGGAGGCGGATATTGTCGGCATTACGCGGCCGATTACCAAACACAATTATCTTGTCCGCGATGTAAACGAGCTGGCCGCTACTATTAAAGAAGCGTTTTATGTTGCAACAACAGGCCGTCCCGGCCCCGTGCTCGTTGATCTTCCCAAAGATGTTATGGCAAGCAAGACGCATTTCGATTACCCGAAAAAAATTCAAATGCGTTCCTACAATCCTCATACACAAGGGAACAAAAAGCAAATTGAGAAAGCAGCGGAGCTGATTAATAAATCGAAACGCCCGGTGCTGTACGTCGGCGGCGGAACAATTCTTTCAAACGCTTCTGAAGAATTAAAAGCACTTGCACGTAAGGCGCGCATTCCCGTTACCACAACGTTGCACGGGCTCGGCTCCTATCCGGAAAGCGATGAGCTTGCAATGGGAATGCTCGGCATGCACGGCACGTGGTATTCAAATACGGCTGTGAATTATTGTGATCTGCTCATTGCTGTCGGCGCACGTTTCGATGACCGCGTTACGGGCAATGTTGATGCTTTCGCGGCTGAGGCAAAAAAGATTCATATTGATATTGACCCTACCGCCATCAGCAAGAATGTCAAAGTTGATGTTCCGATTGTCGGCGATGTGAAACACGTGCTGCGCGATCTTCTTCCGCTTGTGCAAACGCTTGAGACGAAAGATTGGCTTCAAACGATCAGGCAATGGAAAGAAGAACATCCGCTACGCTACCGCAACGGGAAACACATCCGCATGCAGTACGTGATTCAAAGAATCGGCGAGATGACGAACGGAAACGCGGTGATCGTTTCTGATGTCGGTCAGCATCAAATGTGGACGGCGCAGTTTTTCAAATATATTCATCCGCGAACGCACATCACCTCCGGCGGGCTCGGAACAATGGGATTTTCGCTCCCCGCCGCAATGGGCGCATCGTTTGCCCGCAAAGACATTCCGGTAATTTCTCTCAGCGGCGATGGCGGAATCCAGATGAACATTCAGGAATTTGCTACGTGCGTCGAATACAAAATTCCCATAAAAATTTTCATTATGAACAACAGCTATCTTGGCATGGTGCGCCAGTGGCAAGAGCTTTTCTGGCGAAGACGGTACTCGCAGGTGAAAATATCCAGCCCCGATTTTGTGAAGCTTGCGGAAGCGTACGGGTGCGCCGGCTTCCGCGCTACACAGACCGACGAAGTGGATGATGTTCTTGCAAAGGCGTTTGCCATCAACGACGGACCCGCTGTTGTGGAATTCAAAGTTGTGAAGGAAGACAACGTTTACCCGATGATTCCAGCCGGGATGACATGGAAAGAATTGATGGACGTGCCGGAGGAAGAATTAAAAGGCGTGGAAGGAGAAGCGCCTGAAGTTGAAGAACTTGTCATACTTGAAAAAGGATAACCATGGGCGAATTGACAGCACTACCCGCACCGGACGGACGCGATCGCAAACACACTATTTCTCTTTTGGTAGAAAATAAATTCGGCGCGTTTAATCGCATTGCCGGGTTGTTTGCTGCGAAAGGATATAATATAGACAGTCTCACGGTCGGTCCGACTGAAGACGATGAAATTTCCCGCATGACCATCGTAACGCGCGGCGACGACTCAGTCATCGAGCAAATTATGAAGCAGCTCAACAAGCTGATTAACACCGTGAAGGTTGCAGACCTTACGTACGAAAGTTTTGTCGAGCGCGATCTTGCGCTGATTAAAGTGCAAACAAAACCCGACACGCGTTCTGAAATTATGCAGATCGCAGAAATTTTCCGCGCGAAGATCGTTGACATCAGTCCGCGCACGGTTACCGTGGAAGCAGTCGGCAGCGAACAGAAAGTGGACGCCATCATCAAAATGCTGAAGCCGTTCGGCATCAAAGAATTGGCGCGAACAGGACGCGTTGCATTGAAGCGCGAATTTCAAGGCGAGGTAAACTGAAATCGGTTATGATCACGTCGAGCCGTAGGACATCTACGAGATGTCCTACGGCTTCACAAATACTTTCACATCGTTTTCAAAAAATTATGAACAGCACACACCAGTTTCACACTACAGACGAGATCCGGCGGCGGTTTCCGCTGTACGATCCGCGCTTCGAGCACGATGCCTGCGGCATGGGATTCGTTGCACATTTGAAAGGGAAGAAGAGCCACAAAATTTTATCGCATGCGATTAAATCGGTGTGCAATCTCACGCATCGCGGCGCGGTGGATGCCGATGCACAAACCGGCGACGGCGCAGGCGTGCTGACGCAGATTCCTCACAAGTTATTCTTCGAAGAGATCCCCGACCTCTCATCGAAAGTCAAGAACGAAACAGACCTCGGTGTCGGCATGTTGTTTATGCCGCACACGAACGAGCATTCGTTTATCACATGCAAATCCATCATTGAACATGTCATCGCACGCCGCGAAATGTATTTTCTCGGCTGGCGCATTGTGCCGACAGATTCTTCCGCCCTTGGAGACAAAGCTGCCGCAACACAACCGAACATCCGCCAAGTGTTGATCGGCAGACCTGTTCATCTGACGCCGGAACAATTTGAGCGAACGCTCTACATCGCACGCCGCGAAATTGAAAAGGAAATCAATAAGGCAGGAGTCGCACATTTCTATGCCGCGTCATTTTCAAGCCGAGCGGTTACGTACAAAGGATTGATGACGGCGACTGCGCTCGATAAGTTCTACCTCGATCTTCAAAACCCTTTGTATGAAACAGCGCTGGCAATTTATCACCAGCGGTTCAGCACAAACACATTCCCGCGCTGGGAGCTTGCACATCCGTACCGCATGGTGGCACACAACGGCGAGATCAATACCATTCAAGGCAATCGCAATTGGACGAAGGCGCGCGAAGCGGAGCTTGTTTCCGACTACTGGCATGACGACATTGAATTGCTGAAGCCGCTCATTCAACAGGACGGAAGCGATTCTGCAAATTTGGATAACGCTCTTGAAGCACTGACGCTTTCCGGAAGAAATATTTTGCATTCGATGCTGATGCTTGTTCCGGAAGCGTGGAATTCTTCCCGCCGCGTCGAGCCGGCGGTGCGCGGATTTTTCGAATACAACGAATGCTTCAGCGAACCGTGGGACGGGCCGGCGGCTCTTGTGTTCAGCGACGGTGTTATCGTTGCTGCGTCGCTCGATCGTAACGGGTTGCGTCCCGCCCGCTACAAAATAACGAGCGACGACATTATTATTCTCGGTTCGGAAGTCGGGCAAGTCAACGTTGAAGATGCAACAGTGGTGAAGAAGGGAAGGCTTGGTCCCGGACAAATGATCGCCGTTGACACCGCGCGCGGCATTTTATTGAAGGATCTCGACATCAAACGGCAGATGGCGGCGCAAAAACCGTATGCGGAGTGGGTGAAGAACAATCTTTACCGCATCGGTCATCACACCCCGCACCCGAATGAGTTGAGAGCGCCGATGCAAACGGAAGACCTGCTTCGCCATCAATTATGTTTCGGCTTCACGGCAGAAGAGTTGAATTTGATATTCACGCCGATGATTGAAGAAGGAAAAGAAGCGGTGGGCTCGATGGGCGATGACGCGCCGCTTGCCGTGCTTTCGCGCCAGCCGAAATTACTTTCGTCGTATTTCAAACAAATGTTCGCGCAGGTAACGAACCCGCCGATAGATCCGATTCGTGAGCGCTCGATCATGTCGCTTTCAAGCAAGTTAGGCTATCGCAGAAACTGGTTCAGCGAAACCCCGGCCCATGCAAAGCAAGTTGAAATCCAGAGTCCATTCTTGTTTGATCATGAGCTTGAGGAACTGCGCTCAATTGCCGATCCGGCATTTCAGGCAGTAACGCTTTCAACTTTGTTTCCTGTTTCCGAAGGGCTTGCTGGTGCAGAAAAAACCTTGGACGAGTTGTGCGCCGCCGCAGAACACGCCGCCGATGAGGGAAAATATCTCGTCATTCTCAGCGACCGCGGCATCAACAAAGAATTTGCCCCGCTGCCGATTTTACTGGCGACCGGCGCGGTTCACAACCATCTCATTCGCGCCAGCAAGCGATTGAAGCTGAGCGTTGTAACGGAAACCGCCGAGCCGCGCGACAGTCATCACTTCGCAACGTTGATCGGCTACGGCGTCAACGCCATCAATCCGTACCTTGCGCTTGAAACCATTCGCCGCATTGTCGAATCGAAAGGAAACGCTTTGCCAGTGACTATTGAGAAAGCGATGGAGAACTTCAAGCACGCCGTCGAAAACGGAATTCTGAAAATTATCTCGAAGATGGGAATTTCGCTTCTCGGCAGCTATCGCGGTGCACAAATTTTCGAGGCGATCGGTATCGGCAAAGAGGTCATTGACAAATATTTCACCAACACGCCGTCGCGCATCGGCGGTGTCGGTTTGAAAGAAATTATTGATGAAGCGATTGTCCGCCATGCGAACGCGTACGGCAACGGAAGCCCGAAGCTGACCGATCCCGGAATGTACCGCTTCAAGAAAAACGGAGAGCTTCACGCGTGGTCACCCGATGCGCTGCGTGCGATGCAACAATTGCGAAAATCCGGCAGTAAAGAAGATTACCGTCATCTTTCTTCTGCGCTGAACAGTCACGAACCGATAGCGCTGAAAGATTTGATGGAGTTCTCCGCCGCAGGCGGATCAAAGCAGCCGAAACCGCTCGATGAAGTCGAACCGGTGGAAGAAATTGTGAAGCGCTTCACTACTGCGGCAATGTCGCTCGGTGCAATTTCGCCCGAAGCGCACGAAACAATCGCCATTGCGATGAACCGTATCGGCGGGAAGAGCAACACTGGTGAAGGAGGCGAAGATCCGGCGCGGTACCGGTCGCTTCCTAACGGTGACTCCGCGAACAGCGCTATCAAACAAATTGCCTCGGCACGATTCGGTGTGACAGCGGAATATCTTGCCAATGCAAAAGAAATTGAAATCAAAATGGCGCAAGGCTCGAAACCGGGGGAAGGCGGGCAGCTTCCCGGGCATAAAGTTTCGTCGCTCATTGCGCACTTGCGACGCGCGACACCGGGCATCCAGCTGATTTCCCCGCCGCCGCATCACGACATTTACAGCATCGAAGATTTGGCGCAGCTGATCTACGATTTGAAGCAGGTCAATCCGCGCGCAAAAATTTGTGTGAAGCTTGTAGCAGAACCGGGAGTCGGTACAATTGCCGCCGGCGTTGCAAAAGCGCACGCCGATATCATTTTGATCAGCGGGCATGAAGGAGGAACCGGTGCATCGCCGTTAAGCTCTGTGAAAAATGCGGGAAGTTGCTGGGAGCTTGGTGTTGCCGAAGCGCAGCAGGTGCTCGTGCTGAACGGATTGCGCGACCGCGTAACACTGCGCGCCGACGGCGGAATGAAAACCGGGCGCGACATTGTTATCGCCGCAATGTTGGGTGCGGAAGAATTTAATTTCGGCACCGCGGCGTTGATCGCCATCGGCTGCCGATACGTTCGCCAGTGTCACCTCAACACATGCCCCGTCGGCATTGCAACACAGGACGAGCAGCTTCGTACGAAGTTCGACGGCAAGCCGGAAATGCTGATCAACTATTTCTTCGCCGTCGGAAACGAGGTGCGCGAGATTCTTGCGCGCTTAGGGTTTTCTTCGTTGAATGAAATTATCGGCAGGACCGATTTGCTCGAACACATAAAAGTTGAACATCATCCGAAGGCACACACGGTTGACCTTTCCTCAATCCTTGTTCCCCGCGATACACGCAATGAACAGCGGCATCGTATGCCGCAGCGCAACGACCGCCCGGATAAGCCGCTTGATGACGTCATTCTTCAGGATGTGAAAGATGCAATCCGAGACAAAGCGCCGGTGGTGAAAAATTACAAGATCAGAAACACGAACCGTGCAGTCGGCACGAAGCTTTCCGGTGAGATCGCGTATCTCTACGGCGACAAAGGTTTGCCCGACGGAACAATTGAATTGCGCTTCAAAGGAAGCGCGGGGCAAAGCTTCGGTGCGTTTCTTGTGAACGGCATCCGTCTCACGCTCGTCGGTGAGGCGAACGATTATGTCGGAAAGGGAATGACCGGCGGCGAAATTGTGATTATGCCGGCACACGGACGAGCGACGGCAGCACAAGATGTGATCGTCGGAAACACGGTGATGTACGGAGCGACCGGCGGCACATTGTTCGCCAGCGGACGTGCAGGAGAACGGTTCTGCGTTCGCAACAGCGGCGGTCTTGCCGTTATCGAGGGAGTCGGCGACCACGGATGCGAATACATGACGAACGGCACGGTCGTTATTCTCGGCAATACGGGGAAAAACTTCGCCGCAGGAATGACGGGCGGTATCGTGTACGTGTTCGACGCAGACGGAGTTTTCAAAGATCGCTACAACACCGAGCTTGTGAATGTCGAGAGACTTGAATCTGAACAGGATGAAAAATTTCTCCAGTCCATCATCTATCACCATCTTGAATTGACGGACAGCCAGCGCGCGCGTGATATTTTGAACGGCTGGAAAGATTACCAGTACATGTTTTGGAAAGTCATTCCGAAAGCGCTTCAGAAGAAAGCTGAGGAAGTGAATCAAGTTGTTGACGATGTGACGGAACCGGTGAACGAAATAGCAAATCAAAAATGAGATGAAGAATGCAATAGTGGAATTTTCGAATGACAGGATTCCATTATTCCGGCATTCCAATGTTCCGGAGATAAAAGTTTCATACCATCGTTTGCTAAAAAACCGTATCAATCAAGTTAGTTTGAGGATTAATAATTATGGCAGTTATTGATTTCGGCGGAGTCAGGGAAGAAGTCGTTACACGGGAAGAATTCCCGCTTTCAAAAGCAAAAGAAGTTCTGAAGAATGAAGTTGTCGCCGTCATCGGCTACGGTCCGCAAGGTTACGGCCAGTCGCTGAACCTTCGCGACAACGGCATCAACGTTATCGTCGGCCAGCGCAAAGGCGGCAAAGGCTGGAACGATGCGTTGAAAGACGGGTGGGTGGAGGGAAAAAATCTTTTCTCCAATATCGAAGATGCGATTGACAAAGCAACGATCATTCAGCTCCTGCTCTCCGATGCAGGGCAAAAAGAACAGTGGTCGCTTGTGAAAAAGCATTTGAAGAAAGGGCAGGCGCTTTATTTCTCACACGGATTTTCGATTGTCTTCAAAGATCAAACCGGCGTCGTTCCGCCGCCGGACGTTGATGTGGTTCTTGTTGCACCGAAAGGCTCGGGCAGAACCGTGCGTTCAAATTATCTTGCCGGAAGCGGCATCAACGCAAGCTTTGCAGTTTTTCAAGATGCGACAGGGAGAGCAAAGGAGCGCACGATTGCCTGCGGCATCGCAATAGGCTCCGGCTATTTGTTTCCGACAACGTTCGAGAATGAAGTCATCAGCGACTTAACGGGCGAGCGCGGAGTGCTGATGGGTGCGATCGCCGGGATTATGAAAGCGCAGTACGACATTCTTCGCGCGCACGGACACACCCCGAGCGAAGCATTCAACGAAACGGTGGAAGAAGCCACACAAAGTTTATATCCGCTTGTCGGCGCGAACGGAATGGATTGGATGTTCGCTGCCTGCTCAACAACAGCGCAGCGCGGTGCGCTGGATTGGTCGAAGAAATTCGAAGCGGTAACGAAGCCGCTGTTCGAGCTTTTATACCGCGATGTTCAACAAGGAGTAGAAACGCGCCGCGTGCTCGATACCTGCAGCGCGCCCGACTATCGTGAGAAACTGACGAAGGAGTTGGATGAATGGAAAAATTCTGAGATGTGGCGTGCCGGCGCCGCGGTGAGAAGTCTGCGCCCGGAAAATTGGAAAAAATAATTGTCTCACGCAAAGACGCAAAGAAAAATTTTAAATGGTAATTATGCCGCACGGTCATTTCTGAAAATTTTTTTCAACTAATTGAATAAAAAAATACTTGGCGTCTTTGCGTGAGCTAAAAATATGAAAAACAAAATCTTCACATACGACACTACGCTTCGCGACGGGACTCAGGGCGAAGAAATCGCTTTCTCAGCCGAAGACAAGCTGAAAATTGCAAAGCGATTGGACGCGTTCGGTATTGATTACGTTGAAGGCGGCTGGCCCGGCTCGAATCCGAAGGACATGGAATTTTTTGAACGGGCGAAAAGCGTCCGCTTTCAACACGCGAAGCTTGCGGCATTCGGCAGCACGCGCCGCGCGAAAAACGCTGTTGAAGATGATGTCAACATTCGTGCGCTGCTCGAAGTACAAACACCGGTGGTGACAATCTTCGGCAAGTCGTGGCTGCTGCATGTGAAATCTGCATTGCACATTGCGCCGGAAGAGAACCTTGCATTGATCGAAGATTCGGTGCGCTTGCTTAAGCACAACGGCAAGGAAGTTGTTTACGACGCGGAACATTTCTTTGACGGATTCAAGGCAGATAAATCCTATGCGTTGAAAGCTCTCGAGGCAGCACAGCATGCCGGCGCCGATACCATTGTTTTGTGCGACACAAACGGCGGCTCGATGCCGTGGGAGGTTGCAGAAATTGTGCGTGAAGTGAAATCTGTTATCGCGGCTCCGCTCGGCATTCATACACACAACGATGCAGAGCTTGGTGTGGCAAATTCACTTGCAGCAATTCAGAACGGTTGCACGCATGTGCAAGGAACGATAAACGGCTACGGTGAACGCTGCGGCAATGCAAATCTCTGTTCAATTATTCCCAATCTTGAATTGAAAATGAAATACCATTGCGTCGGAGCAGAGAAACTGAAATCGTTGACGGAAATTTCTCGATACGTCAGCGAGTTAGCGAATTTGACGCACCGGAAAAATCTTGCGTACGTCGGTGAGAGCGCGTTCGCACATAAAGGCGGTGTTCACGTCAGCGCGGTGATGAAAACACCGGAAACGTACGAGCATGTCGCGCCGGATACCGTCGGCAACGTGCGCCGCGTTCTTGTGTCGGATTTATCGGGGCGCAGCAACGTGCTTTACAAAGCGGAAGAGCTTGGCATTCCGCTCGATGAAAAATCTCCGGCAGTGCAGAAAATTGTTGACGAGATAAAAGGGCTGGAGCATTACGGTTATCGCTACGAAGATGCTGAAGGATCGTTCGAATTGTTAGTGAAGAAAAACACGAAGGAGTTTAAAGAATTTTTCGATCTCGAAGGATTCAAAGTTATCATTCATAAAGAATCATACGAAGCGCAGCCGCATTCGGAAGCAATTATCAAAGTGCGCGTCGGAGAAAGAACAGAACTTGCAGCAGCGGAGGGAATCGGTCCGGTGAATGCACTGGACCGTGCACTACGCAAAGCGCTCGAGAGGTTTTATCCCCAGCTTTCAC
>JAGWND010000078.1 GCA_028873075.1 Bacteroidota bacterium | reverse complement strand
TAACGATGCATTGCTTTTTTAATATACTAATTCTATCGAAGAAGTCAAGTATAATAGAAAAAAATTTTATTATTTTTTCTTGAGGAAATCTTGCAGCGTGGTTTTGCTCATAATGATTCTCGTTTTCTCCCGGATTTTCGTAAACTCGCCGCGCAGTTCGCATTTTTTTTCATCGAGACAATCGTCGCATGGCTCGTAAAAATTCAAACTGATGCAGGGAAGCAGTGCAATCGGTCCATCGAACATGCGATAAATATCGGCGACTGTGATGGCGTTCGGATGTTTCAGGAGATAGTAGCCTCCTTTATTTCCCTGCTTGCTGTTTACAAACTTCGCGTGTTTCAGCTCGAGCAGAATCTGTTCAAGAAATTTTTGCGGAATGTTCTCCAGCCTTGCAATCTCGCCGGTCTGAAAATACCCCTTCTCATAATTTTTCGCCAAGCGAATGAGCGCCTTGAAAGCATATTTGCATTTTTTCGACATCATACCGCGCTGCATAATATAAAAAGAGCGGAGGTTGTTTTCAACCTCCGCTCCGGCATGTAAGATTAACGGCGGCTTCCTTCATTGCGCATTCTCCCGGGCGGCCGATGTTCCTGCTGATGAAGATTTTCATTGTTCCAGCGCCCTTCGAAGAACACCCACTCGCCATTCCGGCATTCCCACCGCGCGGGCACCCACACCACGTACGGATGCGGACGGCGAATCCAATACCCGTGTATCCAGACGTAACGATGATGCCGCCAGCGATAATAACCGGGGACCCAAACAGCATCGGGATAGGGTCTTACAACAACCACTTCATGCCGCGGCGGCGGCGGACCGACCCGGATTCCGAATCCGATGAAGACCTGAGAAAATGCCGGCGTCGCCGCCAGCAGCATTCCGCTAAACAGTCCGAGCATCAAAAACGATTTCATGACATTTCACCTCTCTTCTTTTTTCCTAACTCAGAAATGCAGTTGAAAGTTCTTTTACTGGTTGCCGTCTTGATTTTGCATCCTTTGACGCATTCGCTCGCGCCGTTCTTTCACAAGCTGTTCATACTTCTTTTGCTGGTCAGGCGTGAGAAGAGCGTTGATCTCTTTGTCCATTTCTTGCATGTGTGTTCTCATTGCCTGCATCATCTCCATTCTGTCGCCTTGATGTTCCTCCCGCTCCTTTGCCATTTGCCCCATGCTCTTCAAAAAAATTGCCTGAACTTTTGCCGTTTGTTCATCGCTCAACCCGAGACTGTCTTTGAGCACTGCGGCACGGTTCGCAGCGCGGGAACTGTCCTCTGAAGTTTGCGCCCGCATTGACTGCGAAACCACCGTAACAAGTAATACCAACACTGCCCATGCAATGTTAGAAAGGCGGAACTGTTGCTGCATCATCATTGTACCCTTTCAAAGTTGTTGTTTGGTTGCGCTGAGTATGAGACAACAGCGAGAAGAGCGAGGTTTAATGTCCGGCGCGGTTTTCAACTTTGAGGCCAAAAACGTATCTTACAACAAGATGAACCGCTTCTCCATCGAACAGATTCAGAAAAAAATTTCCTGCCATAAGCGGCGCATGATAGAAAACAATTTTCTCGTGCGCTCGGCGGTGCTCGTCCCCTTTCTTGAAACGAGCGGCGGACTTTCACTCCTCTTCACTAAACGGACTGAGATGGTTGAGCGGCACAAAGGACAAATTTCCTTTCCCGGCGGTGCCGCTGATGACGATGATGGCTCTCCAATCGCCACAGCGTTGCGTGAATCGTTTGAAGAAATCGGAATTCTGCCTTCGTCCGTCAAGGTTCTCGGTTTGCTCAACGATCTTCAAACGCCGAGCAATTTTCTTATTACGCCTGTTGCCGGATATGTAAAAAAAATTCCGGAATTCCGCATCAGCAATGAAGAGGTTGCCGAAGTGCTCATCATTCCTTTCTCGGATTTTCTCGACGAAACGAAACGCCGTTCCGAAATACGGACGCGCGGAGGAAAAGAATTCGAAGTATATTTTTACGACGTGTGGAAAGAACCGGTTTGGGGAGCAACCGGACACATCATCAAAGAGATGATTGATGTTCTTTCCCAGGGAGATGTTTACAGGACATAGACCCCATTTTTTCATAGTGTTTGAAAGCGCGGTTCGCTACGAAAGATATCAAAGAGCGGTCCGGCGTCCAGATATACGAGCAATTCTTCATGATGATTTCATTGATTTTCAAGCCTTTTATCGTTACTATTAAAAATTATGTTTCGCGCTCTCTGCTTGCGCTAAGCAATCGGATAGCCTATGACGTTTGTTTCATTTTTTCAGGAGATGTGTTCCATGGTCAAGTCTGTAAAACTTTTCGTCTTTCTCGTTGCGGTCTCGCTGTCCGGGATTGCTTCCCTGTTTGTTGCCGGATGTGCCTCGCATGAGGCGGTGGTGGCAGAAGTCGGCGGAGAAGAAATTTCGCGCGCAGAATTTGATTCGATGTATGCTAAAAACAACGGCGGTGCGGTGGCGGTAACGAAGGCAACACCGGAAGAGCTCAACAAATTCCTCGACTTGTATGTGAATTTTAAATTGAAAGTCCGTTATGCGTACGATCACGCTTACGAAAACGACCCCGGTGTACAAGCGGAGCTTAACGAGTACCGAAATAACCTTGCAACGAGCTATTATCTCGACGATGCGTTGACGCAGCCGACGTTGAAAGAAATGTACGCGCGAAAGCTTCTTGAGGTCCGCGCAAGCCATATTCTCATTTCGCTTTCTCCCAATGCCGCTCCTGCAGATACTCTGCAAGCATACAACACAGCAATGAAAATTATAGACTCCCTCAAGATGGGCATCCCGTTCGAACAATTAGCACTCGATAATTCACAGGACCCCTCCGTGAAGCAAAACAAGGGCGACCTCTATTACTTTTCTTCAGGAATGATGGTACCGGATTTTGAGAACGCGGTATACTCGCTAAAGCCGGGTGAATTCAGCACAACGCCCGTGCGCACCTCATACGGGTATCATGTAATAAAAGTAACGGACCGAAAGGCGAACCCAGGCTCTGTCCGCGTAAGCCACATTATGAAGCGGCTGACAGCAGAATCCACAGCGGCGGATTCTGCAAAAGCGTGGGCTGACATGCGCGCGGCGCTCGATTCTTTGAGCCACGGAGCGGATTTTGCAACGACCGCCCGCAACATTTCCGACGATAAATTCAGCGCCATGCAAGGAGGCGACCTCGGATTTATCGAGCGAAGACGGACCGTTCCGTCGTTCGATTCGGTCGCATTCTCACTGAAGAAAGGCGAGATGTCCGGAATCATCACGACACCGTTCGGCATTCATATCCTCAAAGTTACCGACACGAAGCCCGTCGGTTCATTCGCGGACCTGGAGCCGCAACTGAAGTCCTTCTACCAGCGGTACCGCTACCAGCACGATTACAATGCGCTTGTCGCTCTGCTGAAGAAAAAATACGGCTTCACCGTCGACGCTAATGCCATCGCCGCTTGCAGACGAGAAGCCGATACAACAAAGTACGCAGGCGATCCCGGCTGGGACAGCTCGCTCAGTGCACAAACAAAAGCGATGGTCGTATTCACTATCGCCGGAACGCATATCACGGTAGATTCTGTTATTCAGCTTTCGAAGCGCGAAGCTGATTTCCAAAACTTACTGCTGAAAAACCCCGACACGTTCCACAAAATTTTCGACAAAATCGGCGACAACCTTGTTATCGAGCGTGAAGCAGTCAGCCAAGAAGCAGACCGTCCCGGCTTCGCAAAACTGATGAAAGAATATGAAGACGGCATTCTGCTCTTCAAAGTCGAGCAGAACGAAGTATGGAATAAAGTCACGGTCACCGATTCAGCGCTTCATGCATACTATGAAATGACCCGCGACAAGTATACATGGCCCGACCGCGTGAACATTCAGGAAATTTTCGTTTCCACCGACAGCATTGCAAACGTCGTTACTGAAGCGTTAAAATCCGGGAAGATGGGCTTCGATTCCGCGGCAGCAAAATACAATCAGCGGTACCAAACAAAGCAGAAAAACGGCGAATGGGGCTTGCAGCCGGTAACAACCAACGAGATGACAAAGCGCGCGTGGACAATGGATGAAGGTGCAACATCGGACTTCTTCAAATACGAAAACGGATATTCGATGATCAAGGTGCTGGAAAAAGATCCGGCGCGCGACAAGACATTCGAAGAGGCAAACTCAGAAGCGTCGAGCGCGTATCAGGAATACGAATCGAAGCAGTTGGAAAATCAATGGATCGAGGCGCTGCGGAAAAAGTACCCTGTTGTTCTTCACCCGGAAGCAATCAATCCGCAACTTGTGCAGGCATCGCAAAAGGAAACATCAAAGTGAAGTATCGTTGCCGCTATCGGCGCTACGTTTCTTTTTTTCCCGCAATTGTTCTTGCGCTCCTTAATCTTTCCTGCGGAAGATCTGCGCATGAAACGAACGACGTTGCACGCGTTGACAACAAAACGCTCACACTCGATATGATCCGCACACAGCTCGACAGCAGTCAAAGCATTTCACAGTCGGCTGTGCATTTGTTCGCCGACCGATGGATCAATTCCGAACTGCTCTACGCCGAAGCGCAACGGCAGGGATTGGATCATTCCCCCGCCGTTGAACAACAGCTTGAAGAAGCGCGCAAGCAGCTCGCGATCAATGCGTTGTTGGAAAAAGAAATCTTCATAGACACACCGCAATCGGTTCCGGAAGACGAAGTGACGGCGTATTACAACGATCACAAAAATGAATTCAGGCTGCCCGACGATGTCGTGTGGATTTCTTTCACAGTTTTTCCTGAACGTAAAACAGCGGCAAATTTCCGGTCGGCGATATTGTCGCGAAAAGATTCTCTGGTGGGAAACGGCTGGAACGCAAACATTGAAAATTTCCGCAACCACGACTCTTCGTCTGCGCTATTGACGTACTCCGATTCGGTTTTTTACACGCAGCGCACGCTCTTCCCCACTGCGCTGTGGAGAGTAGCGCGAACTCTCGGAACGAGGGAAGTATCATTTCCCGTAAAAACCAGCGCCGGATATTTTGTGATTGTTTCGCACGGGTTGTTTTACAAAGGAAACGTTGCTCCGCTGCGCTATGTTGAAAACGATATCCGCGGAAGAATTGTTATGGGGAAGCGGCAGCAGCGCACGACACAGCTTCTCGAATCGCTGCGGAAAAAACATGTTGTGGAATTGAATCTAACCGATGTTCCGTAATTTCGCCACAAGGTGCCAAGACACAACACTCTTTCCCGAATTTTCAGACAACCTTGTTTCTTCGCGGTAAAATTTTTTGTAAAGGAAAAAAGATGAAAAAATGGTTGACCGTCATTGCAGCAGTTGTGACGGTTCGGTACGCGGCAGTAAGTCAAACGGCGCTTGATCGCATCGTCGCAGTTGTTGATAAGGAGATCATCACACAATCGGATTTGGACTACGCGGTGCTTTCCGTCGCCACGCAAAACAAGCTCGATCCGAAATCGCCCGACTTGCGCTCGCAGGTGCTGGATGAATTGATTGATGAAAAATTGGTCCTCGCTCAGGCAGAACTTGACAGCGTTACCGTTACCGACGACGAGGTAACGGACCAGCTCGATCGCCAGATCAAGTTGCTTTCTCAGCAGTACGGATCGGAGCAAAAGCTGGAAGAGGTATACAAGATGCCGGTTTCAAAAATGAAACGGGAGTTCCGCGAGGAAATCCGGAAGCGGCTTCTTATTCAAAAAATCAGGCAGCAGCGGCAGGCAAATATCAATATCTCGCGGCTCGACGTCGAACAATTCTACGAGGCGAACAAAGACAGCCTGCCGATCATTCCGAAGGAATACGAGCTCAGTCATATCTACATGCAGCCGAAGCCCGATACGGCTGTTGTACAACGCGTGTACAGCGAGGCACTCGCAATCATTGACAGCATCAAAGCCGGCGGGGACTTTGCCGATTTTGCGCGGCGCTATTCTGCCGATCCCGGTTCGGCAGCGCAAGGGGGGGATTTGGGATGGTGGCGGCGCGGTTCGTTCGTGCCGGAGTTCGAAGCGGCGGCTTTCGCGCTGAAGGACAGTGAAATTTCCGAGCCAGTGCGAACAAAATTCGGATACCACATCATTCAACTACTCGAGCGGCGCGGCGAATCGGTGCATACTCGGCACATCCTGCTGAAAATCGAACAATCGAACGCCGACGACGATTCGACTATCGCCGAATTGAAACGCCTGCGCAACCGCGCGTTGGCGGGAGAAAACTTCGGCGTGCTTGCCAGAAAATATTCGGAGGATCAGGACACAAAAGACATCGGCGGAGATTTGGGAAAGGTTCCCGTTGACCAAATTGACCCGTCGTTCCTCGAGGTCTTGAAACCGCTCACAGCGGGCGACATCAGCGAGCCGGCTAAAGTTCCGGTGGGGAATTCGTACGGTTATCATATCGTGTGGGTTCGCTCGATCACACCGGAACACAAGATGAATCTCGATGAAGACTACCGGCGCCTTCAGCAACTAACTCTGCAATTCAAAGCGAACGAAGACTACGAGAAATGGTTGAAAGGCTTACGCAAGACAATTTACTGGCAGAAGAAGATTTAACTGCATGTTGCATCATTTTTCTCTGCAGTCCATCCTCTCCACAATCGTGCGGATCATCATTTTCGGGGGAATTGTTCAAGGAATATTTCTGACGCTGGTCCTGACAACACGAAGGAACAGAAACAGAAAATCCAGCCGGATGCTCGCCGTTCTTTTAGCGGTCATTTCGTTAAGCATCTTGCATAGTGCATTGATTTCCGACAGTGCCGAGAGCTCTTACAGAATTAAAGAACCGTTAATTCTTCTTATCGGACCGCTTCTTCTTTTTTACGTGAAAGAAGCGACAGGCGTTAAAGTCCGTGGAGCAAAGAACCTCCTCCATGTTGTCCCCTTCCTGCTGTTCTTCATCGCCGCATCGTTGCAATGGATTCTGGGACAAGCGTCTGCATACTCGGAATTCCTGTTTCAGAACTCAGCAGGGGTGAGTATCAGCATGTGGGCTTTGATTGTGGCACAGTACGGCTTCTATTGGTTTTCAATTGTTCAAGTGATTCACAAAAATATTCCGGCGATCGAGTCGGAATATTCAAGCATCGAAGGGAAAACGCTGTCGTGGTTGAAAATATTCCTTCATGTCTTCGGAATCCTTCTGCTGTTATTTGCAGCGACAGTGGTGTTCGCGGTGGTGCACAGCAGCCATTACTCGGCAGTTGATACGGTCGTTTCGTTCGGATTGTCCTGTGCAGTTTTTGTCCTCGGGTACGAAGGGCTTTTCCAGGAAGAGATTTTCTCGAGCGGCTCCGCTATCGAAGCGAAAGAAGTAAAAATGAAACAAGCGACAAACCGGAGCCGGAGCAATGTTGAAGAAGAAGCATTGGCGAAAAAATTGGCAGCATACTTCGAAGCAGAGAAACCGTTTCTTGACGAAACGCTGACGTTGACGAAATTATCGGCGCAGATAGGGATACCGCGTAATCAGTTGTCGTTGGTCATTAACAGCAAGTTCAATGCAAATTTTTACACTTTCGTCAACACATTCAGGGTCGAAGAAGCAAAACGCTTGATCACCGACCCGAAAAACAAAAACTTCACAATTCTCAGCCTCGCATTTCAGGCGGGTTTTCCTTCCAAATCATCTTTCCACGATATCTTCAAGAAGTTTACCGGCATGACTCCGACGGAATACCAACGGAAAAGCCGCTAATCAGTAAATATCAACTTTAGAAAACTTGTAGTCCGAACGGGTAGGTTCGGACGATTCTTCATTCTTCCCCCGTTAAATTTCCGTCGAATCATTTTTCACAAGCACAAAGGCAACATATTAACTTTGAAAAGTAAGAAAAATTCAAGCACGGCAGCGTTGCTGTCGCTCGCAACACTTTCGATCATCACGGCGGCGTACTTCTCGACCTTTGCAGGAAAAGAAGCCGCACCGGAAAATGACAGTGACAATTACGTTACAGTCTCAAAAAGAGATTTGACCCAGTCGGTCACTGCAACCGGCGTCATCAAACCGGAAGTTGGTGCCGAAGTCAATGTCGGCGCGCAGGTATCGGGCGTTGTCCGAAGACTGTATGTAGAGATCGGCTCGAAGGTGAAAAAGAACCAGCTCCTCGCTTTGATTGACCCCAATATCTATCAATCAAAAGCGGATGAGGCGCGTGCGCAAAAAGAGAGCGCCGCAGTAGAAGAAAAATATGCGAGACGCAATTTGGGGCGCTATGCGGCGCTCTTCCGACAAAAGTTCATATCGAAACAACAATTTGATGCAGATTCTCAAAAAGTCGAGCTTGCGCGCGCAAAGGCGCATCAGGCGCAAGCTGTTTATGATTTCGCCATCCTTCAGTTGAAGTACACTAGAATCCTCTCCCCTATCAACGGCGTTGTGGCAAATGTTGCAACGCAGGAAGGGGAAACAGTCGCTGCAAGCTTTACGGCGCCGACATTCGTGACTATCATTGACCTGAGCAGGTTAGAGCTGTGGGCATATGTTGATGAGACAGACATCGGAAAAATTGAAAAGGGACAACGCGTTACTTTTTTCGTGGATACCTACCCCGGTGAAACGTTCGGCGGGACTGTGAAGACAATATTTCCGGACGCTCTCGTTCAAAATAATGTCGTGAACTATATCGTTGTGGTAACGGTGGAAAATCGCAGGGGATTTTTCCTTCGTCCTCGAATGGATGTAACGGCAAATATCTTTACGGAATACAAAAAGGGTGTTGTGGCGGTACCGAAACGCGCCGTGCAATTCGATGAGAGCGGAAGGAAGTATGTTCACCTTCTCATCAATGGAAAGCCGGAAAAGAAATACATCACTACCGGAATAAGTGACGAGAAATATTATGAAGTTGTGTCGGGACTTTCCGACAGTGAAAAAGTTATTGTGAATTAACACGGGAGAATCACTATGATCGAAATCAATGATGTATCGAAATCGTACAAGAGAGACCATGCTCCGGAAGTGAAAGCGCTTGACAACGTAAGCCTTCGCATCGCGAAAGGAGAATTCGCAGCCGTCGTCGGTCCATCCGGCTCCGGAAAAACAACGCTCATGAACATTATCGGGCTCCTTGATGTACCGGATTCGGGGAGCTATAAACTCAACGGAAAGGAAACATCCGAGCTCGACATCGATGAGCTTGCGGAGCTGCGCAACAAACAAATTGGATTTGTGTTCCAGCAATTTCATCTTTTGCCAAAGACAACCGCCAAGGAGAATGTCGAGCTTCCGCTCGTCTATTCAGATAGAACGAAAATTACCGGGCTTGCCGAGGAAGCGCTTGCCATGGTCGGCTTGCGGGAAAGAATGAGCCACACACCCGAAGAATTATCCGGCGGGCAGCAGCAAAAAGTGGCCATCGCGCGGGCGCTTGTCAACAACCCTGAAATCATTCTTGCCGATGAGCCAACCGGAAATCTTGATTCGAAATCAGGCGAAGATATTATGGAAATTTTCAGAGACTTGAATTCCAACGGAAGAACAATTATCCTCATCACGCACGACAAAAAAATAGCTTCATATGCGAACAGGACGTTCGTCATCGTTGATGGAACAATAACCGAGGAGAAAAGATAATGATTACGACACGAATGCTTAAAAGCGGATTCAAAACCGCCTGGTCGCATAAGCTCAGAGCGACCTTCATGATCGCCAGCGTGATGATAGGCATCGCGTCGC
This sequence comes from Bacteroidota bacterium, assembly GCA_028873075.1. GTDB lineage: Bacteria > Bacteroidota > Ignavibacteria > UBA10030 > UBA8401 > JAJYOI01. The sequence continues at coordinate 3,870 of JAGWND010000078.1, read as the reverse complement.
TGACGGTCATCATTTCACTCGGAAAAGGAACGCAGGAAGAGGTCCTTTCGCGAGTGAAAAAATTTTTCAGTGCAACGACGATTAACGTGATGTCGGGCAGAGTGCGGATGCAGGGAACGCATGCAAAAATGGATCCGACGACAACACTGAAACTTTCCGACATTGAAGATATTGCCGCTAGAATCAAGACTATCGTGAGCTGGGACGCCGGCCAGGTGGAGCTCGATAAGTCGGCATCGTTCAATGGTCAGAACGCAATCGTCAGCCTTCACGGACACATGCCTTCTGCCGAGGCTGTGTGGAATTTGGTAATCACCGAAGGTAGATTCTTCACGAAAGCGGAAAACGACGGTACAGCGAGGGTTGCAGTGATCGCTCCCGACGTGCGTAAGGAATTGTTTGGAGATTCCGGCCCGATCGGCAGGCAGATTGGAATTGAAGGAGTACCTTTTCAGGTCATCGGAACGATTGCGCCTCGCGGACCCGATCCGCATGGAATGAGTCAAGACGACCAGATCATTATCCCATTGAACACGATGTTGAAGCGTACCGTCAACCTGGATTATGTCATCGCTGCAAAGTTTATTGTGACAGATAAGCACGCCGTGAATTCGGCAGCGGAACAGATAACGCAAATCTTGAGAGAGAGACATCGTATCAATACAGATGAGGGGGACGATTTCACGGTAATAACTCCTCAAGCCGTCAACGACATGATCCGCCGTGCAACGAGGGTATTCAACCTGTACTTGCCGATGCTTTCGGTCGTCTTCCTTATCATCGGCGCATTGATCGTTGCGAATTTGATGCTGCTTTCGGTGAGCGAGCGGATGAAGGAGATCGGGCTGCGAAAAGCTGTGGGAGCGAAATCAAAAGACATACAATTGCAATTTCTCATCGAAGCATCTTCGATAACGTTGTTCGCAGGAAGTGTCGGCTTCGCTGCAGGCGCTCTGTTGCTGCTGCCGATAACGAAGATGATAGACGTTCCGTACACCATTTCCTGGAGTGTAATGCTTTTCTGTCTTGCAGCATCAAGCTTCATCGGCATTGCGGCAGGGTTTATTCCGGCACGGCGGGCGGCAGTATTGCAGCCCGTGGAGTCGCTGCGGTGAATGAAATATGTGAGAATCATAACGTCGGCCCGGCGCCTGCTTCTTTTAAACAAACTGCGCCTCATCCTCTCAATGTCCGGAATCGTAATCGGCATAGCATGTGAAATGCTCGCTACGGCTATCGGACAAGGAACACGCACGGCTGTGCTGTCGCAGATTGAAGCAATGGGAAGCAACCTGGTCACAATCTCCGCCGGCACGTATTCTTACAAAAAGCTTTTCGGCAGAAAAGTACAAACCACCCGCGCAGTAACGTTGAAAGAGGCTGATGCGGAGGCAATTGAAAACGAATGTTCATTCGTGAACCGGGCTGTTCCTGCACAGCAGCAAATGGCGTTCGTGAAATACAAAAACAGCGCCACAAACACGACGATCATCGGAACAACGCCGGACTTCCCGGCGATGAGAAACTATCAGGTGGAGGCAGGCAGGTTCTTTTACGACGAAGAAAATTTTCTTTCACTGCGTGTTGCGGTGATCGGCCAGAAAATTACCGCGGCATTGTTTAAAGGCGTCGAGCCGGTCGGCAACGTCATTCAAATTTCCGGCATCCCGTTCAGAATTATTGCGGTGCTCAAGCCCAAAGGCATAAGTTACGACGGGACAGATGAAGATAACGTCATTTTTATTCCGCTCCATACCGCATTGCGCCGCGTTTTCAATATCAATTACATCGGATACATTTACGTGCAGGCAGCGCAGCGAGACAAGATGAACGCAGTCGAAAAGGAAATCGAAAATCTTTTGAGAGACAGACACAGCTTAAACCTCCTCGGCAAAAAAGACGATTTCACGATTCAAAATATTTATACGACACTGAAGGTTGCGAACGAAACCAATGCTTCGTTAACGAATCTTGTCGGCGTCATCGCGGCTGTCTCTCTGGTTGTCGGCGGAGCCGGAATTCTTGCCGTGACGCTGCTCTCCGTGAAAGAACGAACAACGGAAATTGGGTTGCGTATGGCGGTGGGTGCAACGCCGGGCAATGTGCTTCTCCAATTTTTTCTAGAGGCAACGGCGTTAAGCTCTGCAGGCGGAATTGCGGGAATTATCGCAGGCTTGGGCGGAATATATTTGCTTAAAGCGTTCGCCGCGATCAGCGCAATCGCGTCGGCGGAGTCCGTCGCCATCTCGGTTGCGGAATCGGTCGCCATCGGCGTATTGTTCGGTTCGCTTCCGGCAAGGAAAGCGAGCCGCGTGCAGCCGGTAAAAGCGCTGAGAGGGTGGTAAGGCTTGCGAAGCCTCAAAGACTCCGGGAGCCTTTCTCTCTACAAAGAGTTTCTTCTTGCTGCGGTAGAAAATTTTTCATATATTTTACTTTAATTTTCCGGCATTTAAACTAACAAAGGATACTCATGGCACAACACAAATCGGCAAGGAAGCGCATTCGATCCACTGCACGGCGCGAGCGGCGAAACGATGCCCGCGAATCTGCAATGAAAACGCTGCTCAAAAAAGTTCGTGTGGAAAAAGATAAAGCGAAAGCGGAAGCGGCGTTGAAAGAAGCTGTCTCCCTGCTCGACAAGTTAGCGCAAAAACGATCCATCCACCCGAACAAGGCTGCGAACCAAAAGTCGAAACTCACAAAGTTGGTAAATAACCTGAAGGCTTCCTAACAACCCTGTACGCACGATTGCCCGGAATGTTGGAAGAATGGAAGGACGGAATTCCAATGTTCCGACATTCCACGATTCCATTAGTCCGCAAAAATCCTTACACCAGTCCTTCCGCCTCGTACAATTTCGCCTGCAATTCTTTGATTCGCCGTTCAAACTTAGCCCGCTCTTCGGGCTTGGAGAGAATCAGAATTTCGTATGCCTGAATTGCAGCGCCGTACTCTCCCTGCGACGCATAAATTTCCGCAAGCGTCGGTGTCACGATGTTCGATTCAAACCGAGGTGTTTCGTTCGAAGATGGTTCCGGAACCTGCTCCTTCGGCATATCGGTGCGAGGAATAATTTTCCCGGCATTTTGAAGCCGTTCCGCAATGGATTCGATTCCCGGCGAACGTTCAGTGCGATCGGGCCCTTCGGCGGGAACGGGAACACCTTCTAGATATTCATCGAGTGAAATAAATCCGCTCTTTGGCTCCGCATGTGTTTTCTGAAGAAGATATGCTTCGAGCGATCGAGGTATCCCCTCACGGGTGTTTTCAACCGTTTTTTCTTCCGTGCCGTTAGAAAACTGCCGGTGCTCAGTTCCGGAAGATGTAACAGCGGCTGGTTCAATCTCCGGGCTTTCTTTTTGAATCTCGCTTTTAACCGACCGTTGAGAGTCTTCAGCCGCATCTTGTGCAGATGACGTCATCGCAAGAAATTCATCTTCAACGACATGGACTTCGTCGGTGGCGTTCTCGGGAATTTCTGCAAGCAATGCTTTCGCTGTTCGGTTGAACGGACTGAGGTGCGCCGCTTTTTGAAACGCTGTCCGCGCTTTCGCTTTTTCCTTCAAAGCAACACGGCATCGTCCGAGAATGATGTACGCACTCGTGTAGGTCGGGTAGATGCTCACACCCGCTTCGCACAACCGCAACGCTTCTTCCGCCTGATTATTTGCGAGATACAAATCGGCAAGGCGTGCGAAGAGAGGCGACTGGGGATCATCCGCAAGCTTCTGAGAGAGAAAATCAATATCGAGTTCCGAAATATCCATTCTTAAAAAAATAATTTTTCTTACGCAAAGATGCAAAGACAGACAAAAAAAATTTAAACATCCTTTCTCTCCCTCTTTACGTAAAGAATTATTCTTTGTGCTT
>JAGWND010000077.1 GCA_028873075.1 Bacteroidota bacterium | reverse complement strand
AATGACAGTGTGGTGTATGCTGTGCAATTGGGAAAACTTGGAAATTCATGGTTTCTCGATTCTTTCCTCTCAGGTAACGCAGGCGATTTTCATCTGATCTCGATGCATATCATTTCGAAAGTCGAATTTCAATCGGCAGATTCATTCATCGTTTCATTGCTTGAGAGCGATTGGCTGAAGAAGAAAATTGACGACAGATCGGTAACGATTGATCATGTCGAACGCGACGGCGATGTTATTCTTACTGCAACCACAGTAGAACTTCAGCAGCTTGTCACCCGTTATGCAGATGACAGCGGCGCGTTTCCAAATCCGGGAGAATTTGTTCGCGTGAAGTAAGAGCGGCATTTGGCAGTATCGCAATTTCATTTTTCAGGCAGGTCAGACATTTTTGTCCGACCTCTTTTTTGACAGTCCCCAATCGGGACTGCCCCGCTGGGCAAAATCTTGCACTAAGATACTATTCAGCATTTGACTTTTTCGTTGGGGATTCCGAAATTGGCACATCCAGTGTAAAAAAATCTTGTTTTATGGTCGTACCTTTCTTTGCCGATGGTCAGCAAGCGAAATACTAAGTAAGCGAGCACTGCAGTTGTTCGATGCAACTACTGGAAAGCGATGTAATTCACTTTCATTATTCATGAACGAGAAAATATAAGGAGGTGCTGTGCAATACAATCCTGTCTCGAACCTTGCTTCCATTCAATCCGAGTTAGAAGGAACGTGGAAAAATTTTGATGACGTCTATGCTACGCTCAGTCCGCATGACTGGTCCCGCAAGTTCGGCACAACGTGGACGTACGCAGACCAGCCGTATCATCTTGCGTATTTCGACCGAATGCATGCCGACTACATTGTGAAAGGCACGAATGTTCCTGTAGCAGAACAGATTGTGTTCAATACTATCAATAAGATTAATGAATGGAACGCTAAAGAGTTTGCAAAGAAGCAAGCCGGGCACACCTACGAGCGCTCTCTTCAACTGATGCGGGAAAGCCGCGATGTTGTTCGCTCACTGACATCAAAGATGACCGACAAAAACCTTTCAGAAAAAGCGTGGAATCCTCTCTTGTGTGGATGGGTAACGAAAGCGATTATGCTGAAATCAATTCTCGTTCACAATACAGGAGAATACTACAAACTCTGGTTCCGCACAGGAAAGAAGGGACCCATGCCCAATCCCGCCGTTGTTCATTTGCGGCTTGAGTTGATGATGAATTTCATGTCGCTGATGCTGAACAAAGAAGCGGCAGCGAACAAACATTTTACCTTGGTATGGAACTTCGATGGTCCTGGCGGGGGCGCATGGACGTTTCAGGTTCATGAAGGTCAATGTACCGTTTCCGCCGTCGCGGCGGAACACCCGAACCTCATGATCACGATGAAGCCTGAAACGTTTCAGAAGATGGTTGCAAAAATGGAATCGCCTGTATGGCTGATGCTTTCCGGACAGGTGAAAATCCGCGGCTTCGGTGCGATGGGTGCGTTCGGAAAACTTTTTCCCGAGCCGCCGCCCGACAAGGTGATCATTGAAGGACCGGGTTCGTTTGCTATCGGATGAGTTTCCAAAACATGAGGAGAAATAAAATGACGTCTAAATACTTTCTTTTTTGTTCCCGGCTCTTTTGAAACTGTAAGTTTTTTATCGGTCGGGTAATTCTATTCATTCATAAAGTAATGGAGGCTGCATGAGGCGTTTGCTCATCTATTTTTTATTTGGAATAACCGGCACGGTTGCCGTGTTCTTCCTTTTTATCTGGACAGGGACTTTGAACCCGCTGCACAGTTCTCCAAACGCTCATGAAAAATCCGCAGCACTGCCGCTCGGCAAAGCGATCTATGAAGCGAAGTGTACAACCTGCCACGGAGACGATGGCAAAGGAGACGGCAGGGCAGCGGCGCTTCTCAATCCCAAGCCGCGCGATTTTACAAGCGGGATGTATAAAATCCGCACGACGGAATCGGGCAGCATCCCGACGGATGAAGATCTTGCGCGCGCAATCACCAATGGCTTACACGGCTCAGCAATGCCGGATTGGGGACCGTTTCTTAGCGGCGATTCATTGAAAGCAATCGTTGCGTACATCAAATCATTTTCCCCCCGATTTGAACAAGAGAAACCGCGAGTCGCTCATATAAGTGCACCGGTTCCGAGTTCACCACCGAGCACTGCCGACGGGAAACGCGTTTACGCGAAGCTGCAATGCGCTTCGTGTCACGGCACGGACGGCAAAGGAACAGGAGCCACTGCAACGGAGCTTTTTGATGATTGGGGGGACGATATTGTTGCTGCTAATCTTACCGAGCCGTGGACATTCAAAGGCGGAAGCACTGCGCGCGATATTTATCTCCGGTTCCGTACGGGAATGAACGGCACGCCGATGCCTTCGTATCTCGGAAGTGCGAGTGAAAAAGAAATGTGGGACCTTGCAAACTATGTTGTATCGCTTGCGCGAAAACCGGTATGGGCAATGGATGCAGAAGCATTGAAAACGTTCTATGCCGCCGCCGATGCGGAAGCGAAAAAAAATCCTGTGCAGCGCGGAAAATATCTTGTCGAGGCGCAATGCGTTGGATGTCATTCCGGCTATTCCGCAGATGGAAAAGTGCTGCCTGAGTTCAAGCTTGCCGGCGGATTGGTGTTCGATCTGTATCCGTTCGGTAAATTCACATCGTTCAATCTGACATCGGATAAGGAGACAGGATTAGGAAATTGGACTGACGAAGAGATCAAGCGTGCGATCACGCAGGGAATTCAGCGCGACGGCAGCCGGCTGCTTCCGTTTCCGATGCCGTGGACTTCGATTGCACAAATGCCTGATGATGACGTGAATGCGATCATCGCATACTTGCGCACCGTTCCGCCGATTCACAATAAGGTTCCGATGCCGGGAAAACCGAATTTCTTTTCGTACATGTGGGGAAAATTTGAGATGCTGATTTTGAAGAAGCAAACTCCGGGTTACATTTACCCTATGAAAGATTTTACCAAGGAGGCAGAGTGATGAAAAAATTTTTGAAGTGGACGGCCATCGTTGCCGGGTGTTTGGTTGTGATCGGGTTTCTTGCCTTTCTCTATTTCATTCCGCCACTGACGATGATTCCGCAAACGGCATTTACGCAGCCCCTTGCTCAGGCGTTGGAGGCTCCGCTGAAATCAATCAAAGATCCTGCGGAGAAAATTCTTGCAGAGCGGGGGAAAATGATTGTCGGACGTTCTGCGTGCAGCGATTGTCACACGCCGCAGGGCTCGCAAGGTCCAAACTATAATGAATTTCTCGCCGGCGGAGGCATGAAAGATGAATTCAAGCTCTACGGCAGTGTCATCTCGCGCAACCTGACGCCGGACAAAGAGACCGGTATCGGTGCACGCACCGATGCCGAGATTATACGCGTTCTGCGCAGCGGCGTCTCCCATGATGGAAGAGTGATGACGCCGGTGTACATGCCGTGGTTCGATTTTTCCAATTTGACAGATGAAGACAAATATGCGGTTGTCGTGTATCTCCGCCATGTGAAACCGGTCCGGCATAAAATTCCCGAATATTCCTCACACAGCGACTTTGAGATATTGTCTGAGACTGCAGGCGATTATGCCGAGCATCAGCGAGCGCATTGATAGTCATGAGAATGGACTCGAACAAAAAACGCTTCGAAGCGATGTACGGAAGCGTGCACGACGAACGAGAGCTTCGCTGGCACAGAGAAGAAGCGCCTCCGATGCTTGAGAAAGCTGTGCAGACGGGTAGCGGAGCCGCTCTCGATATCGGCTGCGGGACGGGAGTACAGGCAGTCTTTATGGCACGGCACGGATATTCCGTTACGGCGTTAGACTTTGTTCCGAAGGCGCTCGAGTTTGCAAAGAAGCGTGCCGGCGTTACCGGCGTGAAGATCAACTTTCAGGAGGCGGACGTTACGGTGTGGAATACAGATCAGCAGTTCGATTTGATTTTGGATTCCGGCTGTCTGCACAGTTTGCCGCAAAATGTTCTTCCCGCGTACAAAGCAAATATTCTGAAATGGCTGAAGCCGAACGGAAATTATCTTCTTCTTCATTTCGGCAAGCGTTCTCTTTTTTCATTCAGTCTGGTAGGTCCGCGACTACGGTCGAGAAAAAAGATCAGGCAATTGTTCGGTCCTGAGCTTGTGCTCAAAGAATTCGACGCGCAAGATCGTGGCGGCAGAGCATTGTTTCATTATCGGTTTGTCCGGCGCAGAAGTTCATAATTCGACATTCCGAGTTCATTATTCAAAGAGGTCGTTATGGATCGTTTCCCGGTCGAAGCCCCGCCCACCGCTGAAGACTGTAATCATGCACTTGAGGCAATTTCTCGGATCAGGGTTGCTCACGCATGTCGTTCAAACGTCGTAACTCAAAGTGGGCGTTTGAAGCCGTTCAAACGACTACAATGTGGGCTGCTTTGATCTTAGCCCGCGATGTACATCGTGGGCTGAAGCTGGATGAAGTGATTTCAAAATTCTGTCACGCCGCTTCGCTTTTTTCTCCCGTGTCGAGATACACGATCTTTTCATCGGCGTTGTAGCCGAAAAGCTCGCCGTACCGTCCTCATCCGACAATCACTTCGAACAACTTGTCCGGGTCTTCATTCGGGAGAAGAATTGCTCATTCTTTCTGCAGCGTGCCAATGAAGGCGCGCAGTTGTGCCTGCGGTCCGAATCAAAGAGAGCAAATCGCCTCCGCTAGAATGAAACGTGGCAGCGAGCACCAAACACATGCACTGGTCCCCTGTCTTTATTATATGCAGGGTGAAGAACGAATTGATAATCAGGAGTGATCGAAAGATTCCATTGTTGAATGCTGAAAGAATAGAAGCTTTCAACGATAAATTCGGGCGCATAGTTTAGATTCCCATCGCCAATGATAAACCCGTATCCGCCGGCTTTCAAGTAATCACGGTGATCGTTGGAGAGACCGTTCAGAACAAGGGCAAATCCCGCGTTGTCATCCGGCATTTGCCAAAGATTGCCTTTGAGCACTACTGCAGTGCTGACCGAGCGATCAATTTCGGTAAACATCCACGTTTCATTCTCGCCGTCGTTCCAGCCCGCTCGTAATGTCAGACCGACATCGTTGCTGAATGTCTGTTCAACATTGATGCCGAGACCGTCTTTCGTGCGGCCGTACTCTCGCGTGGTCACGATGTCCACTTGTCCGGGCGGAAGCTGAAGTGCTTGCCGGTAATTTCCCATTCTCGCTTGCGTGTAGAAACCAAGCAAGCGAACGACACCCTTCCGCGTTCCGAGTTCATACTCTCTCTCAATCTCGACAGTCTCGGAACGCGCTTTGCCTATGTTCATATCCATATCAGACATGTTCGCTTCGGTTGGTACCATTGCACTGGAAAACCTCAATGCCCACGGTGGCAATACAAGTTCAGCAACAAGGCCCCATGTGTAGCCGCGCGTATCTGCAGGATAATCCCACGCACCGTTCGCCATCAACGCCCAATTCAAAAACTGCGTGCGCGGGTCGCCGCAGTATTTATTGAGGTCAAAGTAATCCGTGATACTAATTTTCCCGAGCGTCAGTGAGAGTCGGCGCGCGGGAATAGTTCCTCCGAGCTGATTGGCGTCGCCGGCATGGGAGACGACCTCTTCGCCGCTCGAGAAGGTTTGGCGAACATGAAGCTGGGACAAGGTCAATTGCGGAGTTGGGCCGACAATCCTAAACGTTTCGGCGTTGAGAAAGCCCGCAACGCCAGTCGCACCGCTCAGCCCATTGCCGCCGGTAAGCTCAGCATCGGCATACATCTCCGCTCCCTTCCACAATCTTCGTCCTAAAAAAAATGTTGCAGTGAGCGATGTTTGAGGAGCCTCACGCGTCAGCAAACTGTTTTGTCCAGTGTACGCCGCAGCGAAATTGGAGTGACCTTGCACTACAATGGTTTGTTGAAAATGGAAGCTCCAGTTTTGTACAACCTCCTCTTGAGCGCGGGCGTTCAGCGTCAAAAGGAAGAATAGTGAAATTGCAACTTCGCGCCAAAGTCTGCGATGAATACACGGTGTCGACAGTTTCAAATCCACCTCTTTCGAATCAAGATTGTTTTTATGAGTTGAGTGAGAAACACATAGCATAGCAGTGTCAGCAATAAAATAGGCCAGTACAAGGTCGGAAGCTCCACAAACCCCAGAGATGAAGCCAGCCCTGAATGCGGAAGCAAGATGCCAACACTCATAATGATGGCAGAAGTCAAGATGAGCGGCACGCTCGGCATACTTTGCAGGAACGGAATCTTGTTTGTGCGGATGATATGAATGATGAGCGTCTGTGTCATTAGAGACTCGACAAACCATCCTGTCTGAAACAACGGCGCGCGAGCGGGATCCCAGCAGTTGAAGATATACAGCATTACGAAATAGGTTGTGTAGTCGAAGATGGAACTGATAGGGCCAATGAAAAGAATGAATCTTGCAATCTCGCTCATTGACCATGGGCGCGGTTTGGCGATCTGCTCTTTGTCAACATTGTCGGTCGGGATGGGGACCTGTGAAAAATCGTACAACAAATTGTTGGTGAGAATTTGCATCGGCAGCATCGGGAGGTATGGCAAGAAAGCGCTGGCGCCGAGCACGCTGAACATATTGCCGAAATTCGAGCTTGCCCCCATCCGAATGTATTTGAGGATGTTGGAGAAAACCTTCCTGCCTTCGAGCACTCCTTCCTCAAGAACCATCAGGCTTTTTTCAAGCAAGATGATGTCTGCCGATTCCTTCGCAATATCAACGGCTGAGTCAACCGAGATGCCCACGTCGGCAGCACGTAACGCAGGCGCGTCGTTGATTCCGTCGCCCATAAATCCAACGACGTGACCTTTTGCGCGCAGCAACTGAACGATGCGCTGCTTATCCGAAGGCGAAAGTCGTGCAAAAATATGCGTCGTCTCGATTTCAGCGGCGAGTTCTTCATCCGACATTTTATCGATGTCCGCACCAATGAGAATGCGATCGGTTGAGAGACCGACATCGTGGCACACTTTCTTGGTGACAAGGTCATTATCGCCTGTAAGAATCTTGACGGTGACACCGTGGGATTGCAAGGCTGCAATAGCAGGGCCAGCACTCTCTTTAGGTGGGTCGAGGAATGCAACGTACCCCCTTAGCACTAAGTCACGTTCGTCGTCTTTGGAATAAGCAGACCGCTGCTCGACATCTTTATACGCGAGGGCGAGGACGCGAAACCCATCGGCACTTAACCGCTGATACTCGTCCCGCAAATCCTCAATGAGGATTGGCTCGATTGGAAGAATGTCTCCGTCAAGCTCGAACTTGGTGCATCGCCGGAAGATTTCCTCAGGGGCGCCTTTGGTCAGCAAACGATGCGAACCATTTGGCAGCAGCACCACGATAGACATCATTCGGCGCGAAAAATCAAACGGAATCTCATCAATTCTCTGGTACTGTTCGACAGCTTGCTGTTGGTGGATGTCTTTACGGTGGTCAAGAACAGCTCGATCTAACACGCTCTTCAAGCCTGTTTGAAAGTGACTGATGAGATATGTATCAAGCAGGACAAGATCGTCCTCCTTTCGAGCAACGTCACAATGCTGCTCAAGGATCACGTGGTCAATGGTAAGAGTGCCTGTTTTGTCGGTGCAGAGAACGTCCATCGCGCCGAAATTCTGGATGGAATTGAGTCTCTTAACGATTACCTTCTTGTGCGACATCAATATTGCGCCGCGTGAGAGACTGACCGAGACAATCATCGGCAGCATTTCGGGGGTCAACCCTACAGCAACCGCGAGTGCAAAAAAGAATGCTTCGCCCCAATTGCCTTTGGTGAAACCGTTTATCAGAAATACTAACGGCACCATCACCGCCATAAAGCGTATCATCAACCACGTAAAACGCTTGATTCCTTTGTCGAAACTCGTCTCAACCTGCCGCCCTGACAAAGTTACCGCCATTTTGCCGAAATAGGTCTGTTTGCCTGTTGAAACAACGACACCGTTTGCCGTACCGCTTTCCACGCTCGTGCCGAGGAAGCAGATGTTGCCAAACTCTAGCGGGAGAATGCCGTCTCGTGTTTCCTTTGCGTCAACTTTCTCAACGGGAAGCGATTCGCCTGTGAGGCTGGCTTGGATGATGAAAAGGTCTTTTGAGGAAATGATTCGGAGGTCGGCAGGAATCATGTCACCGGCAGAGAGCTTGATGATATCACCGGGCACCAACTCTTTGAGCGGTACTTCTTGCGCCACACCTTCGCGAACGGCTGTTGCTGTAACTTTGATCATTGCCTTTAATTTCGCCGCGGCGGTGTCAGCGCGGGTTTCTTGAATGAATTTGAGCAGCACTCCGAGCACGACCATCAGGGACATCACAGTTCCGGCTCTGACATCTCCTGTCGCGAACGAAATGGCTACAAGAGCGCTTAACAAAATCACAAGCGGATTGCGCAGTGAGATCATCAACCGCCACAGCCAGCCGTGTTTGACTTCTGCAACAGCTTCGTTAGGTCCGTATAATTGCTGCCGTCTCTCAACATCGGCTTGTGTGAGACCCGTGGGTGAAGTGCGCAGTGTGGCAAGAACTTCATTGATCTCCGCGCGCGCCGCCTCTACTACTTGCGGAGAAACTTCAATTCTGTTGGTGCGCTTCTTCAGTGGCATTGTAGTTTGGGAAGGCACTGTATTTACCATAGGCGTTGTCATCTTATTCAATAATTTTTAAGATATGGAATTAGCAGGCGGAATTGCAAATAACCCAAAAGAGAATGTCAAGCACCGCTCGCCACTCCATTCTTTCCCGACACTAAGCATGCCGAAAAGAAGCGCGGCGATGCCGGCAAAAACAAACAGGTCAACCCAGCTTGTCGCGCGTCTCAATCGGACGTATGTGCGGACAAATGACATGGAAGGAATATACAAAAAAAGCGCCGTGTGTGCACGAAGCGCGGCGCTTTTTTAGAACTAGCCCCGCCAGCGTTTTTCCGGAAGAAAGATCAAGCTTGAAAATATTTGCTTTTCTTTTTCACTTAACGCCGGCAGGGCCGGAACTGCTACACGATGCCGAACAATTTTGCGGCAACAAACAACAATGCTGCACCGAGCACTGCTAAAAGAAAAATTAATTGAATGGGGAATGCACCAGGGTGTTCGTCGTGGGCAGAAATATTTTTTTCTTCTTGAGTTTTCATAATTATCCTCGGTCTATGAGATGGGCCACAAAGGGATCCCGCTTGCAGCGGGATAAGCTCCGGCACGAAGAGAAAGGTTTTAATTCTCTTTGTGTCTTAGGGCCTTCGTGGTTCAGTTTCTATGATGAGAATGATTATGAGCGCGGCGGACTTCGGGGAGAAAAGTAATGAAAAGACGGCGTTACAATATTTGGAGCCCGCACCAAAACGTGGTGCGAAGTTTTCTTCGTTAAGCAAAGCGGTGTGCGCTCAGTAAGAACAGCGTGATGAACCGAATCGTATTTCGGCGAGGTCGGACTTTGCGAGGCTTGCACATACACCGGCAGTGAAGTCAGCGGACGAGAAGCTTTCGCGGCACTAACAGCGTGCGGTTCTCCTCCTGAGTTAAGCAGCTTAGTCCACGCCGCCACAATTCCTGCACCGCCGACAAAACCGTAGCTGAAAAGAAGAAGTACAGCAATACTGTTTTTAAAAGCGCGCATCATGTTTTTTAAATAACGAAATTTCTGAAGAAGTGCAAGCGGATTACAAAAGATGTCGGACACCTCAGAGGTGTCCGACATCTGGAACGAATCTCTTTACTGCCCCGGCAGTTCTTCCGGCACAACGACAACAGAAAATTTTTTCTCAAGACGAAGAATTGTGAGCTTCGCTTCTTGTCCGACAGCGTCGCTGGTGAGCAGACGGTGAAGGTCGTCTATACTTTCGACTCGTGTGTCGTTAAATTCCACAATTACGTCGCCTTCCAACAGGTTTGCCTTCTTCGCTGCGCCATTTCCTTCTATGGATGCAATCATCACGCCGCGAGAGCCGCTGAGTTGATGCGCTCGCAATGCCGGCTTTGCGATTTCAAGCACTTGTCCGCCGATGCCGAGCGCGGCGCGTGCAATTCTGCCGTCTTTCATCAATCGCGCGGCAATAAATTTTGCGGTGTTGACAGGAATGGAAAAACAAATTCCCTGCGCCCACGGAATCATTGCCGTGTTGATGCCGATGACTTCTCCGCGGCTGTTGACGAGCGGTCCGCCGGAATTTCCCGGGTTCAATGCCGCGTCAGTCTGAATCACGTTGTCAATCAAGCGCCCGCCGCCTGCGCGCAGCGATCTTCCTAAGGCACTGACAACGCCCGCTGTAACGGTTGCTTGAAACCCAAACGGATTTCCGATTGCGATGACAAGCTGACCGATGCGAATTGCCTGCGAATCTCCCAGCGTTGCCGCGGGAAGATTTTGCCCGTCAATTCGGATTACCGCTAAATCTGTGAACGGATCGTCGCCGATAAGTGAGGCTTTGAAATTTCGCCCCTCGGAAAGCGTTACAGTGATTGCAGCGGCATGATGAACCACATGGCTGTTCGTAAGAATGAATCCGTCTGGCGTGAAGAGTACGCCGGAGCCGCTTCCCGAAACATTTTCTTCTTCTTGCCTCCAGCGGCGTTGTGGACCGAAGCCGCGGCGCTGGGGAAGATGATGCGAGACATCGATCTTCACAACTGTCGGCGAAACTTTATCTACAACTTCGATGACTGCCGCAGAGTACGCATCGAGCAGTGCGCCGTCGTGCGGCGATGAATTTCCATTCGGCTGCGTTGAGCCGTTCGCAGCCATTGAGATTGGGATGATCATTCCCATAAGTGAACCCTCCTTCTTAAAAACGATTCACGGTTTAAGACACGAGGTTAAGAGTTCAAGACGAAGGGATGGAACCTGAACCTTGAGCCCTTAACCATGGAGCTTGTTGTTTTTTTGCGTAATGCTGTTGAGCAATTTCGTACGACATCTTCAACAGAAGAATCGCTTCCCGAATGTCGTTTTCCGATCTGATATAAAAACTGACCCATCCGCTTTCCGGAAGAACGTGATGCGGCTGGACGCGCCGAGCATGTACAAGCTCGTTGCGTGTTGCCGTCGGAAATGGAATATCGAGAAGCGAATCGCCATGAATATGTCCGAGTTCACGTTTTCCGAGTCGAAATTCAATTCCGCCGAAGCGGTGCGGGTGAACGGTAACGCCGCTCCATTCTAAAGCGGCGCTTCGTATTGTGTTTTGTGCATCCGTCATAAAAAATTGATCCATGGATTGGTGGATGATTGATCACTCTCGTTCCCAAACTCTGTTTGGGAACGAGAGACAATAATCGAATACTCCATCAATCCTTTTTCTTTTGTTGTTGTAGCGGTGACAAGCGTTATGCGGGTTTTTCACCGGAGCCTTCGGGACTCCATCCGCATCGCCGCCGCCATTCTTCTTTAAATTTTTCCCGCTCTTCCGGCGTCATCGCAGAAAGTTTCTCTTCTAAACGATGTTTCCAGCGATCATGCCGCCAGTGGTACCCGCGATGCCACGGTCCCCATCCGCGAAGCAAAATGTGAGAAAGCACCACGATTCCGACTGCCTGCCAAAAAGTCACGACAGGCCCGTGAAAGAGATCGGGAATCAATGCATTCCACAGCAGCATTGCGATGAAGCCGAAGGCAAAGAAAGCAGCAACTGCGATGACAATTCCCCCGGCAATTCTTCGGGCAATCCAAGTTTTTTTCATGATGAGCTCCTATAGTTGATCAAATTCGTTGTACAATTCTTGAAGTCGTTCTCGCAGGAAAAGGACGGCATAATGTTTTCGCGAAAGCAACGTGTTGATCGGCTCGCCGGTTTCTTCCGAAATTTCTTTGAAGCTTTTCCCTTCCAGCTCGTGTTTGATGAAGACTTCGCGCTGTTCGTCGGGAAGTTCATCGAGCGCATCCGTTAATTCTGTCCAGACCATTGAGCGGGCGAAAACGCGGTCGGGCGTTTCTTTCGGATCGAACAGAATGTCTTCAAGGTTCAACGGCATCTCCGGATCATCATTGTTTTTCGGCAGTGACTCGGTTCGCCGTTTCCGGTACCAATCAATGATTTTGTTCCGCGCAACTTTGAAGAGCCATGCCGTCAATTGTTCAATCGGTTCGGTGATCGTGTATGTCGCGGCAAGTTGGAAGAAGACATCCTGCAGAATATCTTCTGCATCCTGCTCGCTGCGCACACGCCGCCGGATAAAATCGAACAGGCGTTTCCGTTCCCTGCGAACTGCACGCTCTATCGCTACGTTCGCAGACTCTGTGATAACTGTCTCCAATGCGAGTTCCATTGAAATGATTTTTTCATGTCGCTTTCAGCGCCATTTGCAATTAAGACGGATAACGCTGGCGAATATTGTAATGTTCTCAGAATAAAGATTCTCTTGAAAATAAAGGGCTTTTCTAATGTCTGACGACGTTTTCCAGTCGTCTGACATCAGTTCGCATCAGTCGAAATGCCAGACAGCAAAAAGCGCTGTCAGGCATTCTACGGCTGAATCCATTTCGAGTACGCCGGCTCGCCGAAAAAAACCCCGGCATCGGGTTCAACAGGTGTTCCGAATGTCATCGCATGGAGAAAACCGTTTCGTTGGACAAGAATTGTGTGAAGAATACTGTTGGTCGGATTTGTGTGAATGAGAAATTCAATTTGCTTGTTCACGCCCGCGTATTGTTGAATCGTAGAATCCTGATGAAAGGTGAACTGAATATTTTTCTTGAAACGCTGAAGCATTCTGTGTGTCGCGCGGAACGTTCCGCCGTCAGGTCCTACAACACACTTGCCGTTGAACGTGATGTTTCGGTCGTCGTACGCAATAACGCTGAGGTGATGAGCGGCATCGGCGTTTAGCCATGCAAGGAATTTATCGCCGTGGTACAGTGAATCATCATAGCTGTAGTTCGCGTCGAGAAATGATATGCGCTCGATCCAATCCGGTATCGAATCAACACCGTTGAGAAATCCGAAGATGAAGCTCCCGCCGCCGCTGTGCGCCGACAGCACGACACGCGGGCGGAATTCCTGAAACTCGTTTCTCACTGTATCTATGATGTGAAGAATCAATTTACTGTTGTCTGGAAATTTCCTTCTCCACGCCGGCCAGCTTTTTCCTTCGGCTTCGAGATATGCAATGATGATATTCTCTTCCGGCATAATCTCCCGCAATTTCCGCACTTGTGCACCGATATGTTGAATATTGAAATGCCAATCCACCCCTTCAGCCATTTGCCTGCCGACAGTTTGTTCGATTGTGTTACCGTTAGGCAGGGCATAAAAAATAAGCAGCGTTGATTTCAGTGAATCAAGTTTTTCTTTAGCGGGTACATTGATCTGAATGCGGACTTTCCCAAAGGGATGTTTAACAGGATCGAAGGTAAAAGTTTTAATCTGTTCATTCCACTGCGGACTTACTTCAAATCCTTGCAATATCGTGTGGCTTTCTCGTGCGGAAAGGTTTGCCGCTGAAAGAGTGTAGATAAGAAAACCCGAGAATAATATTTGGTAATTAGGTAGAAACGTAACCGAAATAGATTTTAGTAAAAAGTTTCAACAAGTTATCTTCCCGATGATTAAAACGGTATTCGACTTCCTTGAGGTACATCGGGAAATGATACTTTGAGACTCCACGATAATTATATAACACATG
>JAGWND010000076.1 GCA_028873075.1 Bacteroidota bacterium | reverse complement strand
GAAGGAGTTCGAAATACAGTTCAATGGTATCGTGAACAAGGTTGGCTGAAATAATCGAACGTTTGCTTTACCTTCGCTATTTTCGTATATTATCAACATAAATGATCGCGGGGTGGAGCAATTGGTAGCTCGTTGGGCTCATAACCCAAAGGTTGTAGGTTCAAGTCCTACCCCCGCTACAAACGAAAGCCTCTGAACAATGTTCAGAGGCTTTTTGTTTTTAGAAAGAGAAAAAATCTTACTCCCTTATCCTCAACGTCCACGCATACGAAGACTTCGCTTGCGCGCGAACCGACGGAGGAATCTCAATCACGCAACCGTTATTGTGTGCACGCCACGGAATCTGTGCTTGAGTCCCTAAAAGCTCGATGCGCGCATTGGCTGGAGGAGAAAAATTCTCGAAGCGTAGCTCGCCGGGCAGCACGTGCGCATTTTCCTCAGCAAGATAGATTGCGTAGATTGTTCCTTCGGGCGATTGGGTAAAACAAACGTTGTTCTCTTTGTGCGGTGCAATAGGCATTGAGCGATAAATCGCCTCGCCGTTCGTCTTCATCCACTCGCCGATCTCCCGCAAACGATCATACGCTGTGTCTTCGTAGTCGCCTTCGGCAGTCGGA
Source organism: Bacteroidota bacterium (assembly GCA_028873075.1). Lineage (GTDB taxonomy): Bacteria > Bacteroidota > Ignavibacteria > UBA10030 > UBA8401 > JAJYOI01. The sequence continues at coordinate 13,061 of JAGWND010000076.1, read as the reverse complement.
GCGATGTTGAGCAAAAAATTTCCCCCTTTCGCAACGACATCCACCAACAAGTGAATGAGCGTGCGTGCCGGCTTATAGGCAAGCCCCGGCTCGTACGACCAGCTCGGTGTTATCGGCATGCACGTCTCCCACGGATACGGAAGAAGTTTTTCCGGCACCTGGTTTTCGGGCGTGAGATAATTTTGAAACGGTCCCGGCACGGCGCGGTCTACAACGATCAACCCCGGCTGCCTCTTCCGCGCGTTCGACGTAAGCAGCGGCATGTCGATATCCTGATTCTGAATACGATACTGGTTAAATCGGGCCTTGAGACGCTCGCGCTCCAATTCTTCTTCCGAATATGCGCGCACCCAGCAGCCATCTAACCAGAGAATATCAATCCTGCCGTAGTCCGTCATCAGCTCATCAATTTGCTTGTGCGTGAATTCGACGAAACGCTGCCAACGCTCGGGATATTTTTTGATGTCGTAGTTTGCGTTGCGGTCAGGTGTTGCAAATCGTTCCCACCAAAAATCGTTCGAGTGCCAATCCGGTTTTGAAAAGTACGCGCCGATCAAAAATCCTTTTGCGCGAAACGTCTCAAAAATTCCTTTCGTGATGTTCGCGCGGGGATGCGAATGAAACGGAGAATCCGGCGCAGTAATTCGGTAGTCTGTTGTGCGCGTATCGAACATGCAAAATCCGTCGTGATGTTTTGTGGTGAACACCACGTATTTCATGCCTGCCTCTTCCGCCGCCTTCGCCCATCGTTCCGGATTGAAGCGGACGGGATTGAACGTTTTTTTCAAGCTCTCGTATCGCCGCTTGTATTCATCGTAATTTTCGATTGAGCGTTTGCACCACGGTTCGTCTTCGGAGCACAGCGACCACGACTCGACAATTCCCCATTGGCTCGACGGCGCCCAGTGCATCAACAAGCCGAATTTCAGCTCCTGCCACCGCTCTATTTTTTTTACCACAAGCGGATCTGTTTCAGGAACATACTTCTGCAGCGCCTCTTCAATCGCCAACGCACCGGCATGGAGAGGTTCTTTTTTATTTTCATTGTTCATAAAAGGTTTTTCCCATGGCACGTTGTTCGAATTACTCCACCACAATCTCATCCGTAAAAATCCATGCTTTGCCCGGATAGCCCGGATGCCAGCGCGGGCAAATTTTTCTGTTCGCCGCTCTTACCCGAACATATCGTGCCGTTAAGGGTACGAAGTTACACGAAAAATTTTTGATGAAGGCGTACGATGGAGAAGACGTTTCTTCCCGCGTCACACCGATTGTATTTTTCACCGTTGATACAATCCGAAAGTTTTTCCCGTCGATAGAAACGCTGACTTCGACTTCTTCCGGAAGAAAAATCCAGGAAAAGGAATTCTGAAGGAAATCGGCGCTGACATTCCGCACCGTATCGAGTTGTTGAAGGTCAACCACGACATCCATGTCCTCACCTTCAAAGCCGAGCCAGTTGAAATGGTGGTCTTCATCGCCGCGCTTTCCATCGGTGAGTGTTTTCTCTCCGTTGGCAGGATATTTCCAGCTCGGCTGTGTCAAGAATCTCACAGGCTTGAACAAGCCGAGCGGGTTGTGCATTGTTTTCGAAAGCATCAGTGTGTACCGCTCCCCGTACGTCTCTGCGCTTAGCTGCTTTTCATTTATTTGAACATTGCCGATGTGTTTGCACTCACTCAAAAATTCGTTCAATAGCTTTCTTATTTTCGGATTTACTCTGAAGCCTCCGTCATCCTCTTTTATATATGTACCGCTTTCCCCTTCGCCGATGACTTTCGCCTGCTCGAGCGTAGCGTAGCTCAAAGGAAGACGTGCGGTTTTCACCCGCTCGAAAAATTCCGGCTGGCCGGCAACCGCGGCTTCTGCACTATCGAACATTGCGTTGTATTCTTTCATCAAATCGGGAGCCAAATAGTTGTTCATCGCGTTGACGGGACTGTCGTAAATCCAAAGCTGCGCGCTCGATCGGATCAGCTCGCTCGTCATCATGTCAATATACGAACGAATATATTTTCCGGCATTGCCGTAATAACCTGAGAGAAAATCATGCATCAAAGAATCAACGTTCAGCGACGGATCCCAGAGAAGCTTTGCAAGCAGATACGAGCGCAGTTCGCTGAACTCAGCTCCCGCCCGGTTGCCGGCCCCTTGCTCGAATACCATGGCCGCGCCGTACTTTGAAAAGAGCCGAATGTTCGGCTGAAGAACGTGAAAATTCGGAAACGGACTGACGAGATTGGTAAACTGAACGACGTAATCCCAGATGAAGAGATTGTTCGTAAGCTTCGACCACCCGATCAGATCGTGAGCGAACGAATCGCTCGATGTATCCGCTTCGAGCGGATGTGTTCTGAGCGCTTCAATGCTGCAGAGCATAATATTCACATTTTTTTCCGGCTTGATGCGCATCGGCGGACGGCGCGAGTACTGATACGCGAGTGTTGAGATAATTTTACCGGGAAACTCTCGTGCAACTTTGTTCACAAAGGCTAACAACGATCCGGAATGCGAGCCTTCCTCCTCGTCAATGCGGCGGCATGCCTCGCACTGGCAGTACGACCCGTTGTCGTTCTGCGACACCGACCAAATTGCTGCAGCCGGATTTTCTTTCATCCGCTTTCGTAATTCTTCCACAACGATCTTGAAGACTTCGGGATTTGACAAGCACGGCTGTTCCGGCACGCGGAGGCTGTCGCGCAACGCAAAGTACTCTGGATGTCCTTTAAAATATTTTTCCGGAGGAAGAAGAATGTGAAATGTATGAACGAACAGCCCCCATGTTCTCCGGTCGTTGCTGTCGGCTAACTTGTGCCATTGACAATATGCATCATCGGCGGTTTCGAATGAGCTGATGCTGCGGTAACGAAAAGCAGGATGCTCGTCAATGTCAATCGAAGGAAGAACAATGGAATTTTGTTGAGGGAAGACGTTCACTGATCGCGAATAAAATCGGCATCGAAGATACCGCTCAAGAAAAGTTGCAACCGCATACAGCGCGCCTTTTCGGTTTCCATAGAAATAAATTGTCTCGCCGATGGTTGTAATTGTGAACCCGTCTTCCTTTAAGCGTGAGAACGACTTCAGCCGAGCAGAATGCGTCGCTTCACCGAAAATGATTTCGTGCTTGCTTTGTGGAGAAGTGCCGTCAGCAATTGGAATGAGCGCACCGGAAATTTGCTGCAGAGAACTTTGCAGCGTGCGGGCAGCAAGCGTATCCCACCGCGAGGCGGTCTTCGAAAGAATAATTTTATAATTTGTTTTATGATTGGAAACGAGATCTATCGTACGAGATTGAGCGCTTGCAAAACACATCGCAAAAACAATTACAGAAAAAATTGTACTAGTCTTTCTGCTGTCGTAGCTAAAAAGTAACATTATATTTTTCATTCCTGGAATGACCCCGCCCTACGAGGGGAGAGAACCAATCCTCTCCCCCTCCAAGGGGGAGAGTTAGAGAGGGGCAGCGAAGCACAAGAAAACCTCTGAAAAATGGCATTCCAATCTCTGTGCATCACTTCACCACAATCTCGTCAATAAACAGCCACGCTTTGCCGCCAGCACCGGGATGCCATGGCGGACACACTTTGATGTTTTCCGCAGCCAATTTGATGAAGCGGGCTGATACCGTGTCGAATTCAATTGGAAAATCCTTGAAAAGAATTTCGGGGTTTTTCTGTGGAACGTCATCCGAAATTTCTTTTTTGTCGTGAAAATGTGTTCCGTCATCCGATAATGAAACCCCGACGCGCTTCGGAAGAAAAATCCACGAGGGCGTGTTCATCAGGAACCGCGGAATGACTTTGGAGATTTTCCGTTCTTTACCTAAATCAATCACTGCGTCCACATCCACCCCTTCGAATCCCTGCCACGCCCCGTCGCGGAAATCGTTTGTTCCACGAATTCCGTCAATCAATGCAGTTTCTCCCCCCGCACGGTAGCGTTCGTCGTACGGGTGGAGAAGTACCAGCTTCGCTCCGAGCGCTTTGTGAAAATCGAACGCAAGCGTGAATTGTTTTCCGATGAAATGATCCCCTTTGAACGCGGCAAATGCGAGTGACGATGTCGCTTGAATTTTAATTCGATTGCGGTAAAGCTCGGATTGGGCGGAGGGTGCGCTTCCATCGGTTGTATAACGAATCTGTACGCCGTCTTGAACAGATGAAATGTCAACACTAAATTCGCTGCGCGCTGTGTCGTAGGATGTTGAGTACGTAACGACTTTCCCTTCACGCCCATATTCAATACCGAGCGCGGAGAGATCGTCGTACGCACGCTGCATACGGGTATGAAATTCTTCGTAATTCCGGTTCTTTGGATTTTTCCAGAACACTTCTGCAAGTGCTAGGAGCCGTGGGAACAACTTTTGGTCAACGGTTTCCTGAGGCGCGTACTCGGTCCACAAGTTCGCTTCCGCACCGAGAATAAATTTTTGCTGACCGGCAGAAAGCTCATCGGGTATCGGCTTAAAGGAATATGCCGTGCGAAGATCAAGATCTTCCGGGTCGGCATTCAAATACGTGTGCGAGGCAGGAGAGCAAATTGCACAATGTCCTTCCTGCGCCGCCTCGATCGCGGGCTGCATGCTTTGCCAAGCCTGAACGATCGCACCCGGTGCGAGCCCCCCCTGCAAAATTTCTTCCCACCCGATCATCGTCTTTCCTTTTGAATGAAGATAGTCTGCAATCCGCTTTATGAAGTAGCTTTGCAATTCTTCCTCGTTGTGCAAGCCTTCGGCTTTGATTCTCGCTTGGCAGCGGGGACAAGCTTTCCACCGGTCTTTCGGAACCTCATCGCCGCCGATATGAATGTACGGCGAAGGAAATAACCCGATCACTTCATCGAGAATATTTTCAAGAAACGTGAACGTCGAATCCCGTCCTGCGCAGTACACGTCCTTCATCACACCCCACACGGTCCCGACCTCAAACGGCCCGCCGGTACAGGAGTTTTCCGGGTATGCCGCAAGCGATGCAAGGCAATGCCCGGGCATCTCAATCTCCGGCACAACGGTGATAAATCTCCTCTGCGCGTACGCAACAATGTCGCGGATGTCCTCTTGCGTGTAATAGCCGCCGTACCGGCTGCCATCCGCCTCGGTTCGCCAGGCGCCGATCCGGGTCAACTGAGGATAGCGCCTGATTTCAATCCGCCATCCCTGATCATCCGTCAAGTGCCAGTGAAAAACATTCATCTTGTAATATGCAAGAATGTCGAGATAGCGTTTAATGAATTCTTTCGACATAAAGTGACGGCTGCAATCGAGATTAAGTCCCCGCCAGCGGAACGCCGGTCTATCGAAAATCTCGCAGCTAGGAATTTCTGCAGGCATGCCGTTGCGGTGTGCTTTCGCTTCGGGAGCAATGAGCTGAAAAAAGGTTTGCATCCCGCGAAACACTCCTTCCTCACTCTCGCTTGAAATCGTTACGCGGCGCTGTTCAACGGACAGCGAATACGACTCAGTCGCTGAATCCCTGCCGATCTGAAAAATAATTTCTCCGCCGGAATTCTCTTTTGACGATGTGTCGAAAGCGATACCGGTGAGAATCTGAATTCTTTTTTCAAAATACTTTGTGAGTTGCGCAGTAGAAGAAACGATGCGCACGTGATCACTGAGCACAAAGCTTCCTTGCCGCCATTCAACTTTTTCAGGGAGCGGGATGAGTACCGGCTTCATCTCTTCGGCACACGTTACAAGTCCCGCCAACGGCGGGAAAAGAAAAAATGAATACAGCAGTAACGAACGAATGCCCATAGCAAATTCCTGGATTGAAATTCATATCTGTCAGTGTCATTCCCCGCGTTCCAAAGGAATCCCTTCGGGAAAGCGGGAATCCATTCTTTGAAGGCAGTCCAAAAAATGGGTTCCCGCAATAATCGTGCGGAATGACGTTTCTAAGGACGCCGCCGAGTTATTGACGGTCGAAGAAATTTTTTCTCTAAAATAATCAAACTTTCTTTAAAAATCGCTTTTCTTGAAAAAAATAGTTGCTCTTTAGCTAAAATTGTCTTTATTTAACACATCCCTTAAGTTTTTTTTTGCAAAAAATAAACGACGATATATACGGAATGAACGCGTGAACTTAACATTTATTGATTGGCTGATCGCCGCCGCTTGTTACTTAGGATTGTTTTTTGTCGTTCGTCTCAGCAGAAAGTATGTGAAAAGTGTTGCAGACTTTCTTTCGGCGGGAAGATCGGCGGGAAGGTATATGATCACTGTGTCGCAAGGGATGGCGGCAATCGGTGCGATCACGATCGTCGGTCAATGGGAGATGAATTACGTCGCAGGGTTCGCCCTTCGATGGTGGGAATTCGTGATGGCAGTGGTTATTCTCGTCATCACCGTTTCCGGCTGGGTGTTGTATCGCTTTCGACAGACGCGCGCGTTGACGATGGCGCAGTTTTTAGAAATACGGTACAGCAAAAATTTCAGAATCTTCGCCGGTATCCTCGCGTTCATTTCCGGTCTCTTGAACTTCGGAATTTTCCCCGCCGTGAGTGCGCGGTTCTTCATTTACTTCTGCGGACTGCCGCTGACGTTTACGATTGCGGGCATGCCCGTTTCAACGTTCGCGGCGACAATGGCAGTGTTGCTTATGATCTCGCTCTATTTTGTGTTTACCGGTGGGCAAGTTGCCGTGATGATCACAGAATTCATCCAAGGCACAGTTGCGAACGCTACGTTCCTTGCCATTATTATCTTCTGCATGTTCTTCGTCAACTGGAATCAAATCTTTGAAGCCATGCGAACCGCACCTGCGGATGCCTCGCTGATCAATCCGTACCATACAAGCAAGGTACCGGATTTCAATTTCTGGTACTTTGTCGTGAATGTCGTGGGGTTGATTTACGGGAAACTTTCATGGCAAGGATCGCAAGGATTTTATTCTTCTGCGAAGAGCGCTCACGAAGCGAAGATGGGAGACGTGCTCAGCAACTTTCGTGATATTCCCAAGTGGCTGTTCCTAGTTTTCATTCCCGTCGTAGCGTATACCGTATTGCATCAGTCAAATTTTTCTTCCATCGCGCAGCACGTCAACAGTATTCTCGCCGGACTGCAAAACTCTGCCGACCAAACGCAGCTCCGCATCCCTCTCGTGCTCTCGCAGCTTTTGCCGCATGGATTGATGGGGGCATTCTTGGCAGTGATGCTGATGGCGGCAATCGGAACAAACAATTCGTACATGCACTCGTGGGGAAGCATTTTTATTCAAGATGTGGTGATGCCGTTTCGCAAGCAATCGTTCACTCCTGAACAACATCTTCGCGTGCTGCGGCTTTCTATTTTAGGTGTGTGCTTGTTCATTTTCTTCTTCAGCCTCTTCTTTCCGCTGAATCAGTACATCTTCCTGTACTTCGCTGTTACTGCGGCAATTTTTGTCGGCGGTTCGGGCGCAGTGATTATCGGCGGATTGTATTGGAAACGCGGAACGACAGCGGCGGCGTGGAGCGCTCTTATCTCCGGCTCCGTTGTCGCTGCCGGCGGCATCATCATTCTTCAGATCAATCCGAATTTTCCCGTCAACGGACAAAATTTTTGGGCGCTTGCGATGGGAACGGCATCGTTCGTCTACGTTCTTGTTTCGCTCCTCGGAAAGAAACAGGAATTCAACATGGATAAAATGCTTCATCGCGGAAATTATGCAATTGCCGAGGAAACTGTCGTCGTTGATGAAGTGCCGCTGAAAGGCTGGAAAGTGTTGGGCATGGGGAAAGAATTCACGAAAGGAGATAAGGTGATTTATCTCGCCGCATATCTCTGGACGTTCCTGTGGGTGGCAGTGTTCCTGATCGGAACAATATGGAATCTTGCCGGCAATGTCAGCGACGCAGCATGGATGACATTCTGGAAAGCATTCGTTCTCATTTATCTTGCAGCATCCATCGTAATTATGATTTGGTTTACGCTCGGCGGGATACGCGATTTTCGCGATATGATGCAGCGGCTGAAGGTGATGACACGGGACCACACAGACGATGGAACAGTGAAGTAAGAACATGTTTATAGAGCAAAAATGAAATTGCAAAAAAAATTTAAAGCTACCGTTACTACTCAGCGTCATTCCCGCGAAGGCGGGAATCCATTGTTTAAGGCCATCCATCAACAGATTCCCGCCAAAAGCGTGCGAGAATAACGAACGTAGAGAGAATGCTGGGCAGTTAGAATTTTCTATCAATAATTATAGAGAGAAAAAATTATGTTGAGAAAACTCTCCATCTTTGCAACAATCTCGTTTCTGACAGGATTGTTTCTCCCGCCCCAGATGTTGTCGGGGCAGAACAAAAATTCAGCCCCGGTCATTCTCAAAGAAGGATTGGTCATTCACCTTCCGTTCAACAAATCGAACATTCTGACTCCCGACAACATCGAAACGTTGTTGGAGACCGGAAGATGGGAGTCCCCCGCTGAAGGCGAGAAACTTGTTTCCAACGACACAGCAGCCGGAACATGGCGCAACATTCAGGCGAATGATCGGGGCTGGTTTCGGGACAAGAGCTTAAGAAACGCGTACGTAGATGTTCGCTTCCCCTCCCCTGAAGAAAAAATTATTCTTTTGGAAGCGATGGGAAACGAGATGGTCTATGTCAACGGCGTCGCCCGTTCAGGCAATCCGTACGCCGATAAAGACGTGTACGAAACTTGGGAGACAAAATTCAATTACTCGCTGCTGCCCGTTCGTCTCAAGAAGGGAGAAAACGATTTGCTGTTCCGCTGCAATCGCGGGATGCTCAAAGTCGTCATCCACCCTGTCGAGCAAGGATTGCTGTTGAACGAAAAAGATGTTACGCTTCCCGACCTTCTTGCACGGCGCGTTGTTCATGCCGATGGAGCAATTCCCATCATCAACGCAACCGAGCATTCGTACGGTCGTCTTTTCATCAAAACAAGTGCGGAGAATTTCACACCGGAATATGCTGCGGTAAGAACAATTCAGGCGCTCTCAATTTATAAGGCGCCGTTTCACATAAAACTTCCTGTCGTAGGCGACAGCGGCACCGTGAATCTTTTCGTCGAGCTTGTCGAGAAAACTTCTTTTGGGGAGAGAGTGCTGACCTCAGCTACACTCCCTTTACATATTGTTGGAGAAACAGATGTGCGGAAAGAAACATTCATAAGCGCTTTAGACAGCAGTGTGCAATACTTTGCTGTCAAGCCTCCTATGCCATTATCATCGCAAACCTCAACGCGGAAACTCGCACTGTTCCTCAGTCTCCACGGTGCCGGCGTCGAGGCGACCAACCAGGCAAAATCATACGGACCCGAAAACTGGGGATACATCGTCGCGCCGACGAACCGCCGTCCGTACGGCTTCAATTGGGAAAATTGGGGAAGGCTCGATGCGCTGGAAGTGCTCGACATTGCAACAAAGGAGTTTCCTGTTGACCGAGACCGAATCTATCTCACCGGTCATTCGATGGGCGGACACGGTGCGTGGCATCTCGGCATCAATTATTCCGACCGGTTTGCCGCTGTGGGTCCCAGCGCGGGATGGATCAGCATTTGGAGCTACAGAATACTTCCGCTATCGCTCGCAAGCGATGTTTCACGAATGTTGATTCGCTCGGCAAAGCAGAGCGACACCTACGCGTTCGCTTCCAATCTAACAAACACTCCGGTCTATGTTCTTCAAGGGAGCGAGGACGATAATGTTCCTCCCGCTCAAGCGCGCTCGATGATTGATACGCTTTCCCGCTTCAGTCACGACTATGTGTATCATGAACAGCCGGGCGTCGGACATTGGTGGGATCTTTCCGACGAAGACGGTGCCGATTGCGTTGACTGGCCTCCGATGTTCGATTTTTTTGCGCGCCACGCAGCTGCGGGAAACGAACGCATCAAGCACATTGACTTCACAACTGCAAATCCGGCTGTCGCTTCGAAAAATTACTGGATTGAAATTCTCAACCAGGCGCATCAGCAGCAACTCAGCAGAATTTCGATTCATGTCGACATCGGCAAGCGAAGATTTGTCGGTGCGACAAACAATATTACGCTCTTTTCCATCAATGCTGAGATGCTTCCCGGCAACGCACCAGTGTCATTGGAAATAGACAGCCAGAAAATTGCAGACGTTGGTCTTCCGCCGGAAAAAATTCTCTATCTTCAGAAAACTAATGCAAAGTGGAGCCTTACCGGAACATTCAGCACCTCGAACAAATATCCGGCACGCACGGGCAATTTCCGTGAAGTACTGAATCACGATGTGGTGTTCGTTTACGGAACTCACGGCAGCAAAGAAGAAAACGAATGGGCGTTTACCAAAGCGAGGTATGACGCAGAAAAGCTGTGGTACCAGGGAAACGGCGCGGTTGAAGTTATTCGTGACGCGCAATTCGGCACGGAAACGTATCGCAACCGCAGCGTGGTACTGTATGGGAATGCCGCAACTAATTCCGCATGGAAATTGCTGCTGGCGGATTCTCCGGTTCGGGTAACGGAAAACAGCGTTACAGTGGGAAAGAAAACCTATCGTGGCAGCGATCTTTCGTGCATGATGATCCGTCCGCGGCGCGACAGTGAACGCGCAAGCGTTGCAGTGGTTAGCGGCACAGGCATTCGCGGCATGCAGCTGACTACCCATGTTCAGTATTTTCACCCGTACATGAGTCTGCCGGATTTGGTGTTGTATGATGGAAAGATTGTGCAATCGGATGAGGACGGCGTGCTGCTTGCCGGCTATTTTGGAAACAATTGGAGTTTAGAAACCGGCGAATTCATCGGACGCATTTCACACCTTTCGGGAATTGAACAATGAACACTCAAAAAATACGCTCGCTTCATTCCGGTGTAGTGAAGGATATCAACGAGCAATTGGTCTTGAAGCTGGTGCAGGAAAACGAAACGATTTCCAGCTCCGATCTTGTGCGCATCACCGGGATGCGTCCTTCGACAATCTTCAACATCTTAAAAGGATTGTCGGCAAAGGCATTTGTGAAATTTCATGGTAAAGGCGAATCCACGATCAAAGGCGGAAAAAAACCGTACGTCTGGACGCTGAACAAGGAGGTCGCATACGCCATAGGGCTGGACGTTGAAGTCGGTGAAATGACGATTGTACTTCTTGATTTCAGCGGCGCGATTGCTGCGAAGAAAACTCTGCAACTGCCCCCTGTTCGAACACCTCAAGAACTTGCCGCAACTATCGTCAAAGTCGTGAATGAATTTATCATCGAATGCCGCATCGCCAAAGATAAAATCCTCGGACTCGGCATTGCCGTGGCGGGAATTGTGGACTGTCAGAACGGTATTGTGGTGATGTCCAGCGTGCTTCCGGAGATGAATGTGCCGCTGATGCGCTACCTCACCGATCTTCCGTTCCACGTGATTGTGGAAAATAACGCCAACGCGGCTGCTGTCGGGCTGAAATGGAACAGCAAGGACAAACCGAAACAGAATTACATCACGGTGCTCATTGAAATTGACCGGAACGTCAGCGGGCTCGGCATCGGCATTGTCATTGACGGGAAACTCTACCGCGGTGCCTCGTTCAGTGCCGGTGAATTGTACCCGCATTTGCCTTCCCTGCAGGAAATATTAGCTTCCGTCCGCAGCAGATTCAGCGAAGGAACGGTTTTGCGGCGGTACATTTCTTCGTTCGATTCGATCGATATCCATCTCCTGCTTGACGCGGCAAAGCAGGGAGATAAAATTGCGCGGCATGCCATATCAATGATTGGCAACGTTGTCGGGCAAACAATCACGCCTGCAATTGCTCTCCTTAACCCCGATACGTTGATTCTCACAGGCGATGTGACGGAAGTTGAAGATGTCTTGTTGGCTTCAGTACGAAACGTGATCGAACTGCGTGTCCTTGCCATTACCAGCAACTCTCTTCAAATTGTTACCGACAAGCATTATCATTATGCCGTAGCGGTCGGTGCGGCCTCACTCATCCTTGAAGATTTTTTCCACCTTCTTCCATAGCCGATCATTGCGATGCTTATACGCTCTTCAAAAAATCCGATTGTCACGCGCTCTGAGATACCTTCCATTGCTCCTTCCCTTGTAGATGTCTCCTCGGTTTTTAATCCCGGCGCAGCAATGCTCGACGGAAAATATATTCTTTTGCTGCGCGTGCAGAACAGAGGAAGGGAAACATATCTCCTCAAAGCCGAAAGCTCAAATGGCGTGGACTTTATTGTTGAAAACTCTGTCGTGGTGTTCCGCGGAATCGAATCAGTAAAAGAAAAAATCCATCATGTCTACGACGCGCGTGTGACAAAGTTAGATGGGCGCTATTACATCATGTTTGCAATGGACTTGGAGAACGGCTGCCGGTTGGGATTAGCAGTAACAGAAGATTTTCAAGATTACCGGTTTCTCGGCATTGTTTCGGACGATGATAACCGGAACGGCGTCTTGTTCCCGGAAAAAATTAACGGCAAGTACGTGCGATTCGACCGCCCGAATAAAGTTCAACTAACAGAGGGACCAGTTTCCGGCAATACAATCGTGATGTCGGAATCTGACGATCTTCTCCACTGGAAGGCGGTAAAGCCGGTGATGAGCGGAAGATTTCATTATTGGGATGAGTTGATCGGATCAGGTCCGCCGCCGGCGAAAACGCATGAAGGATGGCTGCATCTCTACCACGGCGTTGCGACACATTTTGCAAGCTCAAACATTTACCAAGCCGGCGTTTCACTTCACGAACTTTCAGACCCTTCGCACGTGTTGTTCCGAGGAAGGTACAACATTCTCGAGCCGCGCGAGCTGTACGAGTTAACCGGGCAAGTTCCAAATGTCGTCTTCCCTTCCGGTATGATTGTAGAACAATTTGATGCAGACGGGTTCGCTCTGCCAGGGAGCCGCGTGCTTGTCTACTACGGTGCCGCTGATACAGTTGTCGGACTGGCGACGGCAACGGTACAGGAACTGATTGATGCGGCGAAGGTGTAGTACTCTTTGGATTGATGGATTTATGGATTGCCGGAACAATGACGAACAAACCAACGCGATCAATCTAACAATCCATTACTCCAATAATCCAATTCTCATCATTGACTTATATGAATAAACTCCTTTTCTTCGTTCTCGCAATTTCTTCATTCTCTTC
>JAGWND010000310.1 GCA_028873075.1 Bacteroidota bacterium | reverse complement strand
TCAGAATCGGATATCGAACGGCTCGAATGCATCAGAAGAGCGATCAACGAGCACAAAATTTCGATCGAAGGCATTCGCCGGATGCAGTCAATGATCCCGTGCTGGGAATATGTTCAATGTTCAATGAAACAAAGAAATGCCTGTCCTGCCTACAACAGACCCGACGCAGGCTGCTGGACATACAAACACGAAAAAAATGAGTGCCAGGGCCGCGATTGCAAACTTTGTCCGGTGTATCAGATTTCCGGAGACTGCGAAAAAATCAAAGGGGCAGTTCAACATCGCATGGCATATTCCCCGGATCCAATCTAACCTACCAATAATTTTCACTCTCCTCATCATCAAAAAAGAAAGGACATGACCAAACATGAAAATTAAAAGCGCAATTCTTGTAATACTTTTTGCCTGGAGCGGGTACGCGTGGGCACAAACGGATTTGGGATTGCTTCAGAAATGGGTTCATCCCGGCAACGATGCAATAAGAGAGAACGGGTACCAGGGAGCGCAAACCTGCGCGACGTGCCATCAGGATGCTCTCGATGAAATAGTCAATACGGTTCATTGGCATCTCGCAACGCCTGTGAGAAATATTCAAGGCTTGCCGGACAGTTCTTGGTGGGGAATGGCAAACAGGGAATGCGCGCTCGCGGGTTCCACCAGTCCATCGAACTGGACTGCCTCGACAAATGGAAAGGCAACTGTTCAGGCAGCAGGATGCGGCTTGTGCCACATCGGTTCTTTGTCTCAGCCGAATATGCCGGGAGCCAAACCTGCGGAAGCGCAGAAGAATACCGCAGATTGCCTCGTGTGCCACGCCGATAAATACGACTGGCAAAAGCGAGCCACGCTTGTGAAAGATTCATCCGGTACTCACTGGGGAGAAGACATGTCCCTTACTGCCGCGCTCAGCATCACGAAGACCCCCACCAACGAGGCATGCCTCAGGTGCCATGAGCACGCTTTATCGGATGATTACAAGAGAGGCACGCCCTTCAATGCACAAAACGATGTACACGCCAAAGCCAGCATCACTTGTACCACTTGTCACGTAACAGAACACCACAAGATTGCAAAAGGCCAGTACGAGTCGGACATGATAGCGAACGATCTGCCGGACGTCCCTGTCACGTGCACTAAATGTCACGGCGATACGCCGCACAGCGGAAAAAATTCAGATGTCCTGAATGAGCACACGAACAAGCTTGCATGCCAGACCTGCCATATCACTGAAGCGAGCGGAATCGTTTATGAAAACTGGGGACAGCCCGTTAAAGACGATGTCAACGGCGCGTACAGCGAGCTTTCAAAATACGATGCGATTCCAGCTATTCATGGTTTGTACGTTCCAACCGACTCGATAAAGATGGGACATCCGTCGTACATCTGGCGGATAGCAAACACCGCGGAGAATAAGAACGCTCAAAGCTGGATGGCGTTCGAGACGGCGGGCAACAACAGCCCCGGAGCGAAGATTTTCCCGGTGAGAGGATTGACACAAGTCATGCTCTTCGACAAGAAATTAAAAATGTCGCAAGCACCCGGAATGGGATTCCTGAAAGACAATCCGCAAATGGCAAACTTCCCGCTCCTGCTTGCACCGAACCGTGAAGTATACAACAAGACCGGCGACGTGAAAGCCGCAGTAGATGCCGGCATGAAGCCTTTTGAAGCAATGGGCTTTCAATGGAGCGGTGAATGGATGCCGATGCAGGTTCCCGGCACATCGTACATCTCGGTCAACCACGGAGTAAAGAAAATCGGTATGTCATGCAACTCCTGCCACTCGACCCATGGTGCGATGGATTTTAAGGCGCTCGGATATAACGCACAGCAGAGCGAGCAATTGGAAAAACCGCAATAAGTCGGTAGAAAGAACCTTGCGAAGGTTCCGAACCTTCGCAAGGTTTTGAAAAACTCTCAATTGCCAAGTGAGCAAGAGGGCGGTTTTTCGACAGTTAAACTGTCGAAAAGATTTCTGTGCGAGAGTTTAACTCTCGCACAACGCTGTTAGACAGTTCACCCGTCAACAACAGATAATGCCGATTCCGATAACCGGAGTTGGCATTTTATTTATCTGGAAGTCGAATTGCCACAGTCTGCTTGACAATCTCACGAAAAGACTTAAATTAACAACATACGCTGTATCCTCCAGAACAGCACAAAAGATAATGGCATCTCTAAAAACAAAAATATAGTCGTGGTGAGCCCCGCCTTGCGGGATAAACTCCGTCGAACCACGTTTCCTTACAAGAATCACGCTTCGACTTTGCTCAGCGTGACATTTTTCTTGTGAGCAATCAATTTTAGAGACGCTCATAAATTATCTTGAGAACCACCATTTGCCTCATCAGTGGAATTTTTATAATGCCTTACATTGAAACTGAGCAGTACGATCCTGTGAGAATCAGATGAATATCCTCCTCCTCTATCCCCGCATGCCGGATACGTTCTGGTCTATGCAGCAT
>JAGWND010000075.1 GCA_028873075.1 Bacteroidota bacterium | reverse complement strand
AAGGTAAAATTATGTTTCAACATCTCATTCCGATCATCAAAAAAGAATTCCGGCACATCCGGCGCGATAAGCGTGTACTGGCAATTCTTACCTTTGTGCCGATGGGACTTCTCATCCTCAACGGCTATGCGCTTAATTACGACGTCAACCACATCAGACTCGGCGTGTATGACCAGGAGAAGAGCGAACGCAGCCGCGAATTCATTAATTCGTTCATGACCTCCGGCTATTTTGATTTCGTCCGGAATCTCACGTCGTCGGAACAGGCAACGCAGATGATTGATGACGGCGATATCCGCGCGGCGCTCGTAATTCCGCCCGATTTCTCGCACAAGATCCTTTCCAACGACCCCGTTGACGTGCAGATTCTTGTTGACGGAATGGATGCAAACGCGGCAACCACAATCATCGGCTATGCGCAGGTGATCACGCTGGAATACTCGCAGAAGATCGTGCTGACAGAGCTCGCCAAAATGGGGCGCGGGAATTACGTTCCGATCCAGTACGATGCGCGCATCTGGTACAATCCTGAACTGAAGAGCGCGAAATTTCTCGTGCCGGGACTGATCGGATTTATTCTTGCCATCACTTCCATTATTGCAACGTCTCTTTCCATTGTGAAAGAAAAAGAACTGAACACAATGGAGCAGATTGACGTGTCGCCGATCAAGCCGATCGAGCTTATTGTCGGGAAGATGGTGCCGTACGCACTCATCTCGCTTGTTGCCGCGGCGCTGGTGCTTGTGACGGGATATTTCCTGTTCGGGGTTGTCATCAAAGGAAATTATTTTTACCTGTTCTGCGCGACGCTGTTGTTCATTATTTCCGGGCTCAGCATCGGCTTGTTTGTCTCTACGATTGCCGACAGCCAACAAGTGGCGTTTCAGCTTGCGGCACTGCTTTCGATGCTGCCGACGATCATTCTTTCCGGTTTCATGTTTCCCATCCGCAGTATGCCGTGGTGGCTGCAAATCCTCACCAACATTTCTCCGGCGAAATTTTATCTTATCATTCTCCGCAGCATCGTGTTGAAAGGCGTCGGGCTTTCCGCGTTTTGGGATCAAATAGTATATCTGATGATATTCATTTCGGTGGTGCTGTTGATCAGCGTGCGCCGGTTCAAAAAAACAATCGGGTGATGTGATGAGCTTTCAAAGAATACTTGCCTTGCTGGCAAAAGAATTCGGACAGTTGTTCAAAGATAAAAAACTTCTCCCCCTTGTCTTTGTCGCGCCGGTAATGCAGCTGGTGTTCCTCGGGTACGCCGCATCGTTCGACGTGAAGAATATTTCTGTTGTGCTGTGCGACCAGGACAAGACCGAGGCGAGCCGCTCGCTTATCGAGAAATTTACCAACTCCGGGTACTTCACTATCGAGTACGCAACGGACGATTACGGCTCGATCCAGAATTACATTGACGACAACAAGGTCGAGATGGCGCTCGTTATTCCCCCGAAGTTCGGCGACGATCTTGCGGCAAAAACACCGGCGAAGGTGCAGGTGCTGTTCGACGGAAGCGAGGGAAACACAGCGGCAATCGGGCTGGCGTACGTGAACCAGATTATCGTACAGTATTCGACGAAGATTCTCGTGCAGGATCTGGGCGGAAGACCGCTTGGCGGAATAAATGCTGAGGTGCGCGCGTGGTACAATCCCGATCTGAAGAGCAGAAACTTCATGGTGCCGGCGGTGCTCGTGATGATCCTGCTCATCACGACAATGAATTTGACTTCAATGGCAGTTGTGAAAGAAAAAGAGATCGGCACGCTGGAACAATTAATGGTGACGCCGATCCGTCCGGTGGAGCTAATCCTGGGCAAGCTGATCCCATTCGTCATGATCGGCTTTGCGAACGCGACGGTGGTACTGCTCGTGATGGTGTTCGGCTTCGGCATTCCGATCAAAGGGAGCGTTCTCCTGTTATTCTTCCTCAGCCTGATCTTCCTGCTCACGACGCTCGGGCTCGGCCTGTTCGTTTCAACGATCTCGAAAACGCAGCAGCAGGCGATGATGGTGGGGCAGTTCTTCATTCTTCAGCCGATGATGTATCTTTCGGGGTTTGCATTTCCGATTGACAACATGCCGGTGGTTCTTCAGATCGGCTCTATTGCCGTGCCGATGCGGCATTTTCTTATCATTGTCCGCTCGATTGTGCTGAAGGGAATCGGCTTAGGCCCGCTGCTGTTTCCGACGGCGGCGCTGCTGATTATGGGGGTGAGCATTCTTGCGGCGAGCGTTGTGCGGTTCCATAAGAAGCTGGATTAGAGGAGACAGGGAACAGAGAACAGAAGTCAGAATGTGAGCGCCGGATTCCGGCTTGCTTCCCACTGAACGCGGGACTTGCCGGAATGACAGCGTGGTGAGGGCGCGTCGTAAATGACAGACAGGAATGTCTGTCCAACTGAATTGATTTTCATCTCTACCTAACCTATATTGCCTCGGATGATTTCTATCCGGCATATCAGCAAACAATTTCCTTCCGTTACCGCACTTGATGACGTTTCGCTCGAGATCGGGGAAAAGGAATTCTTCGGTCTGCTCGGACCGAACGGCGCCGGTAAAACCACGCTCATGAATCTTCTTGTCGGCTACCTGAGCCCGGAAAAAGGGAGCATCACAATAGGCGATCAGGAGGTTACACGGGAGAATCTGGATATACGGAATACCATCGGCTTTGTTCCTCAGTCTCTTGCTCTTTACGACGAGCTGAGCGCCCGCGCCAACCTTGAAATGTTCGGCAAGCTGTTCAACCTCCCGCACAAACTCCTCAGCGAACGGATCAATGAGCGGCTGAACGCCGTGGGACTTTATGAACGGCGGAACGACAATGTGAAGACTTTTTCGGGAGGCATGAAACGCCGCCTCAATATCATTGCCAGCCTCCTGCACGATCCGGGCGTTCTGTTATGCGACGAACCGACCGTCGGCGTTGACCCGCAGTCCCGTAACGCCATCTTCGATTTTCTGGAATCGCTCAACGCGCAGGGGAAAACCATTATTTACACGACGCACTACATGGAAGAGGCGGAGCGGCTCTGCTCGCGGATCGCTATTATTGACCACGGTAAAATTATCGCATCGGGGACGAGCGACGAGCTGATTGACATGCTTCCGTACGAAGAGACGATCATTGTTGCAAAGAACGATTCGACGATGGAACATAAAGCGGTGCTCAGGGAATTCGGCACCGTCATCGAAAACGACGACCATCTGCTGCTAAAACCCGGGACAGGGTTTGCGCTCTCAAAATTCTTTACGCGGGTCGAGCAGGAAGGGATGAAATACCGGTGGTTCGAGCTTCACAGGCCGACGCTGGAAGAACTTTTTCTTCATCTGACGGGAAGGAGGCTGAGGGATTGAAACAGGTTCTCCGTCTCTTCAACAACTCGTACCGCATTTTCTTCAACGACCGCGTGGCAGTGATGCTCACGTTCATCGTTCCGATGGTGCTGATGTACCTGTTCGGTGCAATCTTTGGCAGTGCGGACTCAGGTCCCGACCGAATGCCGATAGCTGTTCTGAACCAGAGCAATTCCCCCGTTGCGCAACAGGTTGTGGCGACGCTTGATACAATGAAAGCTTTCCGGGTGATCAAGACATACAAAGACAAGCAGGGCAGGCAAGTTGCGTTCGACTCGGTAACGATCAAGCGTTTCGCCCAGACCGGCGGAGCTGCCGCGGCTGTTGTTCTTCCGCCGGATGCTTTTACAGATACCTCGCTGGGGTTGAAGATGAAATTCTATTACGACCCGAAGAACGAGATCGAGTTCCAGGTAGTGCAGGGACTGATCAAGCAGGTGGCGTACAACCAGATCCCAGCGATCATCAATCAAAGCATGCAGAGGCAGTCCGAGAAATACCTCGGGACGAAATCCGGGCAGGCGTTCAACCGGGGGATTGCCAGTCTTGTGAGTAAGTACTTCCACGTTGATACCAGTCTGATCATGAATCCGTCGAAGGCGATGGCGAACTGGATGAACACTTCGACAAGCTCAGTGCAGGACTCGTCGAAGAAGGGAGGCACGAATTTCTTCGAGAACATGGTGAAGATCGAATCGCAGCAAGTGGTGGGCGAGCAATTGAAGAATCCGTGGGCGACGCGGAGTGTGGGGGGATGGGCAATGACGTTTCTGCTGTTCACGATTACGGCGTCGTCCGCCTCGTTATTCGACGAGAAGAAATCAGGGGTGATGCTGAGGCTTCTCGTTTCGCCTGTGTCGCGGGTTCATATCCTCTGGAGCAAGTATTTTTTCAACATGTCGCTCGGTATCATCCAGTTGTTCTTCATGTTCTTCGTCGGGTGGGTGATGTTCGACGTGGACGTGTTTTCGAACGTCGTCAACCTTCTGCTCATTATCCTCGCCGCGTCTGTTGCGTGCACGTCGTTCGGGATGTTGCTCGCGGCGTTTGCGCAGACACGCCAGCAGGCGCAGGGGCTCGGGACGTTGTTGATCCTGAGTATGAGTGCGGTCGGCGGTGCATGGTTCCCCACGTCTTTTATGCCGCCAACGATTCAATCCATCAGTAAGCTGACGTTTGTTTATTGGTCCATGGATGGTTTCCTCGAAGTGTTATGGCGGGGGTCGGGCATCGCGGCAATCGCTCCCCACCTGTTGATTCTGTTCGGTATGGGATCGGTGATCAGTGCGGTGAGTGTGTGGGGATTTAAGCGAGGAAAGGTGTTTGAATGAGGAGATTGAAACAAAGAACGCTGGATGCGAGCGTTGTGCGGTTCCATAAGAAGCTGGATTAGGAGCCACAGAGCCTTCCGGCGTTCCCAACAGCGTACAACTGTTGTGCTTTACTGCTTTGTCAAGTCATCTCATCATCACTAACTTTTGTGTCGCTGCAGCTTGCTGTCCGTTCCTGCTGACAACAACGCGGTACAGATATACGCCGTTTGCAAGCTCATCGCCGTCTCTGTCGCGCCCGTCCCATTCCACGCTGTTAAAGCCGACATCAACATCAGAAGAGATATCCAAATCCTGCACGGCGCGCCCGGCAACAGTATAGATTTTAATGTGCGCATTCTCCGGGCGATCCGTTCCGCTGAGTGTGAATGTGAAATGCGTTTCGTGCGAAAACGGATTCGGAATATTGAACACGTTGATCAAACCCATCTTCGAAGAAGCGTTAACAACGAGCGTTGTTGTATCGGTAAAATTCCCGGACGCATCTTTCGCGTTATACGCAATGACATTTTCGCCTTCTGCGAGATGCGGCTTCCACTGAACAACTGACTGCTGCGGCAGTACATCAATATCCGGGCTGTTGTAATACACCGGACCATCGTTTAACAATATCCTGATACTGTTTGTATCGAGAGAAGAAAATGTGCTGAGAGCATTGTCGGAAAACTTGAAGAGTATTGTCGGCACAGCCTTCACATAATCGCCGTTCTGTATGTGCGTGCCGTCGAATGTTACATCAATCATCGGCGCAATCGTGTCGGCAATAACGGTGAACGGAACGGCGATTGCATTATTTGATTTGTAGAGTTCTGGAATTGTCCTATCGGGATCTACTTGAACGATGAAAGAATGCGCGCCGCGCTTTCCCCTGCTGTCATACTCATACTGCACCGTCGCTGAATCCCCTGCTTTTATGACCGGAATCATGAACGGCTGCAGCACGCGGTCGTTCCCGCTATCGTCCGTAGAAAGAATCACGGGCACACTGTCTGCCTCCGCAGTACCGACATTGAAGATCTTCGCGTTCACGGTAATCGGCGTCCCATCACTTACAAGAGTTTTTGAAAGTGCAACACTGCGCGCGTTCACTGCCAGCTCTGCCGGTCCATACGATGTCATTGCCCATTGAGAAATTGACGGCGATTGCAGCCCGCTGTTCGCCGATACGTTGAAGACAAATGTAAGCTCCGGATATGTTTTTGCCGCAATGGCTGAAAGATTTACTGAAGCATCGGCGACATTCCCAAGAAGCGTGTCAACGCTACCGCTCTGACGGATTCCCACGACGTTTGTACGTAACAACGCGCCCGAAGGAATTGTCCGGTTGATTGTTAGCGTCTGCCACCGGGAAGCGGGACCGATTTCCGGTGTTGTAATGCTTCCGCACGTTTCGTTTTTGATGAACGTTGTATCAACGATCGCTTTCCCGCCGCCGCTCGGAACATACATTTCCGGAACTGTTCCCGGCGCCGCACCTTTTCTCCCGATGATCGCCCACGAATCTCTGTACTGCACTTTGTAGATCAGTGCACTGCCGACTGTTGTGTACGCATTTCTCGCGGCAGTTGTAAAATTATTTGCTCCCTCATCAACGATCATTGCTGCAACAATGAATCCGTTTGGGATCGCATGAAGATAATTGATCAGCGAATCCGCCTGCGACGCATCGCCGTACAAATCAAAATTTCTCTGCTCAACGACATTGAACGTCAGCGTGTCGAATACGACCACCGTGTGCCCGCGAAGAAATGTGTTCGGTATAACGTTCAGCCCGTTCACTTCCACCGCACCGAACTTGCCGTCAATGAATCCCGATGAGATCGCTTCAATAGCAATCGGCGAACGCTGCAGTCCTCCCTTTCCAGAAGCAGTGAATTCCGTCTTCACAAAATTATCTTCGCTCCAACCGAGAGAATCAACCTGTCCGATCGTGCCGGCGGAATAATTTCCTGCATAAAAAGCGCCGGTCGTCCACTCTGAAGAGCTTGAAGTTGATTTCGCGCGCCACCGATAGCGCGTCGAGTTTTTCAGTGAAGAAACAGTGAAGGTGGTCGTTACAGAACCGGCTGTTGCGGAATAGGTTTTTGGATTTGTGAACGCTTCGGTCGTGTCGAGCTGCAACGTTACCTCCAGTGAAGAATCGGCGGAAAGCGTGGGAGGATTGAGCAGGACAATTTTCGCCGGCATGTACGCGCCGTTCGGCAAAGGCTCAAGAATTTTAAAGTCATTTGAATTTACAACGAACGACATCTCGGCGGAATTGTCGCTCTTTGAAATTTCATTCAGACGATTGTTCGGATCAATATCCACTGAAATCTGATGTCCCCCAGCGCGGTTCTTGATGTCAGCATAAAAAAGAAGCGTATCGTACAGCAGCGGCATCGGACAGCGCAGGGCGTAACACTTCACAACATTGCCGTTGTACTTCTGTTGAATAAAAATATCGATACTGTCGGAAGCAACTGAGCCGTAATTTGCAATCACAACACGAACAGCAGTGCTGTCGAGGTCGTCCGTCGGCGCTTGTACCAGACTTGTAATCAAGTCGGGCGTGACTGCAGGGTTCGGTGTAAACGGTACCGCAAGATCAATTGCCGGATCGCCAATAAGAGAATTCGTTTCCAACATAATTTTGTTTACAGGCGAAAGGCCGTATTGTGAGATGATGCTCAGCTTCGCATCAAGATGCGCCTCGCCGACAGTACGGATCGAATCACGGAGTATCTTCGCGTAAAATTCGGTAGGGAGTGTCGTCGCAATGCTGTTGAATCCCAATGAAGAGTTGCCGATGTAATCAATTGCGCTCGCCGAATGACCGAGGAGAAACAACTCACTGAACGATTTAATATCCGGCTCGGCAAACCTTCCGGTGGAACAACCGAAGTCGGTAACAAGCGAAAATCTCCCGCGCGTGTTTTGAAGCTGCGCCGGATCGCCGATGCCGTTGTCCCATGTCTGTGTGCCGCTGTGCCCGATGTAAGAAATAAAAACAGCGCCTTGAGCAATCGCACTATGAATGTGGTCAATGGTGTACGGTCCGAAATCCGACTGCGGCGACACGGTCTTGTAGAAATGAATTGCCTGTCCGCCGATCAGCGGCGACGTGACGTATGAGTTAAGAATATTGTCATTCACCGCCTTGTAACTCTCCACCTGCCCCGGCACTGTTGGGTCGCCTCCGGTGAAAAATAAATACCGCTTGTTCCAATCGTTATCCGGCGCGGCATCGTACGATTGAACGCGCTGCAAATACTGTGTTACATCGCCGACATTATCTGCGGGCAATCTGCCGACCATCATCTGCGGAACGTACGTTGTCGTGTCCCACGACACCAATTCCTCATCGCTCACCGGCTGGCCGAACGACGGCACATAATTGATCGCGCTCTGCTGCTTCATTACGAATTTATAATCGTAGCTCGCATCACCGATCAAAAATAAAAACGACGGCTGCGGCGGACTCCACATTCCCGTCGTGCGCAAGAATGCCTGTATCGCTTCGGCGGCCGGGTAACCGAATCCGAACTCATCAAATATATCCTGCACATCCACAAGACGTGTGGTAAGCTTTCCGGCTGAAGCAACGTACTGGCGGTACTGCTCCGCTTCGGCTTTGAATTTCGAGTGCGTGATGATCAGATAATCTGTCTGCTGCGTTTGCTGACGAAGCCCCGCGAACTGCTTGACATATTTTATCACTGGAACGTGCACGCGGCTTTCGGGCAAAAGAATATATCTCTCCGCCGGACCGACGGAATCAACAAATATCAACGTGTATGGACCGTTGCCGGAAAATGTTGTATCGGTAACCTTCTCTGAATTCCGAGAAACTTTGTAGAGCAGGACATCTTTTGTGTTCAAGCCCGAGATTTTCACCGCACGAATTTTCCGATCGGACAAACGCCGGAAATCGAAGATGAGAGAATCGTTCACCGCTGTTAGCACGCGCGGGTATTCGACTTCAAACCAATCGTAGATCACTGAATTGATTGTTGTTGATGCGGTTGGCTTTGAAAATAATGACACCGTGTTGCTGCCGTTCACAAGATTTGACACAGGTGCGCTTCCGGTCAGCAGCGCTTGCTGATAGCGATTCAACAAAACAGAGTTCAAATCGCTTCCGCCGTTGAGACGAATTGCAATGTTGTGTGCGGGAGAAACATTGTCGGCTCCCCAGCTTGCGAATTTCGCATACACGCGAACGCTGTCGCCAAGCGAATCAATGTTGGAAGCGGTGAATGCCGCACTCACAGCCTGATTGGCATTAATGAATCCCCATCCCCAAATATCGCCGGAAGTCCAGCGCGGATCTTGCTGCTCGACAATATCTCCGCCGCAGTACTGCAAAAAATTATCCGTCTCCAAATGAAGAAAAGCAGTGTACGAAGTCAATGTATCAACAGGAATTAACCCTGTCGCCGTCTGCTGAATCCGTGCACCGTTCGTTGTTCCAAATGTCAGCCAGCACACCGCGGAGTCGGTGTAGCGATTCAAATATTCATTGTATTCATCCGCTCCGGTTGTGATAATGCGCTGCTTGCCGGTGTAATTTCTCAGCGCAGGAAATTCAACGTAATCGCCGACGCTAAAAACATGATCGCCTTCGCCAAAAACAAAAACCGGAATGTCCTTCCCGTCACTGAACACCTGAATCGTACGCGGGTCGGCGGTTGTGAGCGAAGGAAGAAGCGACACCAACGTATCGTACGTCAGACGGTAAATTGCATCGGCAGGGATATGTATCTTGAGATAAAGCGAATTTGTATTGAACCATTCGCTTGCCGTGTCGGCACCAATGGAATGAGAATACGGCACTGCGCTGTCGTAATTGAGAATAAGATCGCGAAGTGTTGAAGAAAAATAGGGGTCGTTTTTCGAACGCGGAGTTACAGAGACAACGGATGGTGTTGTTCCTCGCAAATCAATTTTCAAACGCTGAGCGAGAAGAAGATTTCTCCCGTCGGTGAAATACGGAGAAAGCCTCAGTCTTGCGACATAATAGCCGCGTAGCCAGCCATAGCCCCGAACTTCAATTGAAGGAGATCTTTGTACAGTGGGAACAGAAGCAGCGCCCATTGGCGGCGCAGGCAACGATTCAGACGAAACGATGAATGGATCAATTCTTTCGCCGGGCGCAAGTGCGAAGAAAAAAACTTTTGTCGGAAGCGCTGCGCTGTCAGATTTTTCATCTACGGAATTCAATTCTAACGAAACGGCGAACAAGCCGTCTCGCAACGGAGCAACGCTGCTCGTTCCCCATGAATGATTTTCCCTCTTGATGCCTGCGTAAAGTGTGGAAGCAAACCCCAACGGGACAAGAAAGAAAAGCAATGCGGCACGCAAACTAACTCGGGACAGATTTTTCATTTCTATCCTTTGCCTTTGATATTTCCTGCCATGTGTCACTCCTTCGGAGTTTGTTGCTTTACAAGCTACAATTATTTCAGCCCTTCGGGCTCTGGCATTTTAAAGCCTCACATAATTTTTCTGTCTGAATTTACATCTAATCACAAAAATAATAAACGAAGGAATGCCGATGAGATATCTCTTCCACAAGCGCCGCGGTTCGTGAAGAAGCCTGTACAACCACTCAAACCCTGCGCGCTGAAGCCGCTGCGGCGCGCGTTTTTGGTAACCGGAGACGAAATCCATTCCAGCACCGACTGCAAAACAGACCGGAACATTCAATTCATTCTTATGGTGGTGAAGCCACAGCTCTTGTCTCGGAACACCCATTCCGGCAAAAAGAATATCCGCGTTGCTCGAAGCAATTTCATCAAGTACAGAGCGATCTTCAAATGGAAAAAAGCCGTGATGCACACCCGCGATTGTAATGTTGGGATACTTCTTTCTCAACTGCACCTGAAGAGCATCCAACATTTCTTGCTTCCCTCCTAAAAAAAATATTTTCCAATGCTTTTTATTTGCACGCTTTAAAAGTTGAAAATAAAAATCGGTGCCGGTGTGCCGATGAGTGAAAGCCTCGGCATTTCCATAAAGAAATTTTGAGGCAAGATACACACCGATTCCGTCCGGCAACAGCATATCAAAACACAAGAGTGAATTGCGAAATGCAGCATTCTTGTCCGCAACAACCAGGTGATGAAAGTGGGTATGATCGATCATCAAACGATGCCTTGACGCGATGAATTGTTCAATGGTTAGAAGAAGATCGGCTGCCCCAATTTTTAAGAACGTAAAATCGCCTATCAATACTTTGGCGGAGTTAGATACCGGTGTGATGTAATTCATACGCTTTCAAATACGGCCGAATAGAATCAATCACTTCTTCCCCGGTAACATCTTGCAGGGATTGCTTCATGAATCTTACACTTCCATGAGGATGTGACAACGCTGACACAGGATTGGTGGGGCCGAAAATTCCGAGAACTTTCATTTCCATCGCATCGGCAATATGCAAAGGAAAAGAATCAACACCGATAAATATGCTCGACCCTGTGATAAGCTGTGCAAGCACGTGTATCGGTGCATCAAAAACTGGCTCAACAAACTGGTTCAAACCTTGCAAAGAATCACCAAACTCCTCAGATCGCCCTATTAAGAACACTTTAAGACTCGTTTCTCTCGCCAAATAGCGGCATACTTTATAAATGGCATCCGCGGAAAAAGATTTCTCACACATTTTTGAGATAAGATGAACAACTGCAAAATTGCCTACTTTTCTTCTTTCTGATCCGGCAACAGCCACCCGAGGTTTTTGAACTTTTTCATTCAAATTGAAGGCTCGCAAAACCATCTCTATGCGCTCTAAATAACTCATCGTTGGGCGCCAAAACAGCTTTTCCCTTGGAACGCCATGCACGAAAACTCTCTGCGATTCATCGTACCAATCTCTTCTGCGAAAAAAACTTAAATAGCCTGCTTTCACAGGGCTACATGATGCTAATAGGAATAATGTATTTAACAAGCCTGGAAAAAAAGAAAACGCCATTTCATATCGCCTTCGTCTCACAACAAACAAAAGCCTGAGGATGTTTGCAATATTTTTCTTTTCCAAACAGAAAAATTTTTCAACACCGAGAGCGCTGACTAACGATGCAGAGTGCTTCTGCACTATAAATTCAAACTCTGCCGTTTCAAAATGCTTCTTCAAAGGAGCAAGTGCAGCAGCCGATAGATATGTATCACCGAGAGCGTTTAACGACACGATCACTATTTTCATAGCCGTTGTACAACCATGGTTACGATATGGAATTTCTCAAAAGCTGTGTACTAAACGTCAGCAACGCATCCGCTTTCTTCTTCCATGAGTTCTCAGTAAGAAACTTCTCAACCTCATCACGGCGAACAATTGTTCGCCGTGATTCTGAAATCTTGCGCACCTCATTTATGAATTCATCATGTGTGTTTGCAACTCGAATGAATTTCGCAAAATACTCAGCATCTTCAAAGTGAGTAGAAACAATCGGCAGAGGAACTGACAAAAGATCGTACACGCGCAACGGGCTTCCCGGAATTTCTTCTTTATAGGGAAGAATTCCAGCATGCCATTGGCACATTTTCTCAATCATTTTCTCCCTGCTCATTGCAGGATAGAGTCGAATATTTTTCATTGAACATAACATGCGCTTGCCTGTTTCTACAGTACCAACATTTTCAATAATGAACTCAGGAAATGCTTTCGCTAACTTCACCATTAGTTCAAGGTCAGTATTCGCGCCAATTCTTCCCACCGTGCCTATAACAAATGGTTTTGTAGCCTTTGCCGTAATTTTTTCTTCATCAAGTACCAACGATATAACTTCAGCACCGTTGCGAACGAGAATCACCTTTATCCCCTCGTTGATAATGTCTGCATAAAAAACGCCGGTATGAACGAGTACTCCATCAGTTGCTGTGAGCAATTGTTCGTACAAAGACATCATGCGCTTTTCAATACGACCGTTTCGGGAATATACGGAAGGTGAATCCTGAACATCAAAGACAAGAATATCAAACACATCTCTACATTGATTGATATATCCCGCCCACCAGTATGGCATTGTAACAACCGCTATAATTGGCTTCGACAGAAATTGTAACTTTCTCTCCAACCATTTTTGAAACCGGTATCGGTCTATGCCTGGTGTATAACTCCCCCGAAAAAATGTCGGTACAATCGGCGGTGTCCATATTTCCAAATTTGAATTTTCAAAAACAAAATCCACACCCTCCTGTCGCAATGGAGCAAAAAGCTTCGACATCTTTTCCCGCAGCTCATTTGCAAGAGAGGGAATGGTTTCGACATAAATTGTCTTCACACCTCGCTTGCTTAACTCCATTGCCATCGCCCTTGTTCTGCTGTGTTGATTATCCCAAGGCTGCGCAGAAAAAAACAAATATGTTGGTGAATTGACATCCATTATTGCAATTTTTTGTTTAAATTTTACTGCTTCAGTGCACCATACACCTCACGATACCGCAGAATAATTTCTTCCCAGTTATGCGGTTGCATTGATTAAACAAGAAAATATTCCCTATTACGGAAGTACCGAAACACTCGGAAAATCGTATCTCCTAACATTGTAGGCAGCAAGTATCTGCCAACAGCCTTTTTATTGTAGCCGTATCTCAAAGATTTAAAGAAATACTCCCGGGCAGATCGCATAGAGCCATGATAGTATTCGTTGACTCCAAGGCGAAAACACATCCCAGCAACCATAGAATTATCCTTCTCTGAAGATAATCGTGCAAGCAAGTAATTGTGAGACAGTGTGTGCGTATTTCTGCGCATGCTGAGTTTTTCTTTAACTGAAATTGAGGGCGGCGATTTCCGATATTGGAATAAAATAGAAGATATATTTCTGAATGTTGTTACTGGCAATAGCCGCAAGAAGAGATCAAAATCTTCAGCACTAACAAGGTTTTCATTAAAACCGCCTACGGTGTGAATAGCTTCCGTTCGCATTATGGACGACGGAAAACAACAACTGCAATGTTTTGTCATTGCCTGTTCAATTTCGTTATGGTAAAGGGGTAACCGCACAGTGCGAAGCACTTTCCCTCGATCATTAATGATCTCGTATGCATTGCTTAACACACCGACTTCATTATTTTCTCTCAAGAAATTTATTTGT
>JAGWND010000074.1 GCA_028873075.1 Bacteroidota bacterium | reverse complement strand
ATTACCGATAATCTTCCGAAAGAGCTTTCGTACCTCAGCACTGCCGTTACCTATTACCGGAACGGGCAAGCGGTTCTGCATCTCGCCGGTGGAGATTTTGATACGCTGACGCGCGTGCTGACATGGAAGTACGATTCGCTCGGCATCGGAGATTCGCTGCTGATGGTTCTCAACGCCGGTGTTCGATCTGATCTTGCACCCGGCGAATATTCTTACACGAATGTCGCTACGTTGACATGGCCGCAAGGTTCCTCGCAATCCGATCAGGATTCGGCGAGCAATGCGGGAGTACATACCGTCGTTTCGTATTTGAAAATCACGAAACAAGCGATCCGCAAAGTGTTGGAGATCGGCGACATTGCAACGTACGTTGTGAAAGTTACCAATATCAGTACAACATCCTACGCGCGCCGGATTTCGGTGGTAGACAGAATTCCGTTCGGCTTCGGGTATCTTGGCGGCTCCTCGTTCGGTGATTCGGCAAAAATTGCGGATCCGACAGGGAAAAAACAACTGACGTGGAACCTGACCGATTCGCTGCCGCCGCAGTCAACCGTGCAATTGGTCTATCGTCTTGCCGTTGGTGCAGGCGCGAACGAAGGAAACGGCATTAACACGGCACAGGCATTCGGCATGACTCCGCTCGGAATGCCGGTTCAATCGGCGCCGGTGAACGAACAGGTGGAAGTGCACTTGGGTGTGTTCACAACCCACGGGCTTGTCATCGGTAAGGTGTTTTACGATGATAATCACAATGCCTATCAGGATTCCGGCGAAGCCGGAGTAAAAGGTGTTGAGCTGATGCTCGAAAACGGAACGCGCGTTGTTACCGGCGATGACGGAAAATATTCGATCCCCGATCTCGAGCCGGGCGATCACGTCATCAAAGTACGTACGTTTACCATCCCGAAAAATTCAGCGCTGATTACAGGTCATGATGAGTTCGCAGGAGATCCCGGCTCCCGTTTTGTCCATCTCACGGAATCCGGTATTGCACGCGTTGATTTCTATCTCAAACATCTTGTGCCCCCCGCTCCGGACACGATCCAGTTGCGGCAGACAATTGCAAAAGCCGGTGTGATCACAATTCAACGTATTGCCGATCCGCGCAACGTGGTGTTCATCGAGGATGCGCGTATCGCGCCGATGAAACTTACCGGATTGCAGTTTGAAGTCGGCAAAGCGAAGCTGCGTCCCGAAGCGTATCCCACGCTGAAACAGCTTGCCGGCATTTTGCACGACTACCCGCATCTGTCGGTGCTGATCGTTGGGCACACGGATGCGATGCACATTCACACAAAAGAATTTCCGTCGAACATGGAATTGTCCT
Organism: Bacteroidota bacterium; assembly: GCA_028873075.1. Taxonomy (GTDB): domain Bacteria; phylum Bacteroidota; class Ignavibacteria; order UBA10030; family UBA8401; genus JAJYOI01. Next base: position 12,527 of record JAGWND010000074.1, on the reverse strand, counting down.
ACGCTCGCGCGAACGCTGCAAAGTATTATCTCGTGCTTAATGAACAGATAGATCCGTCGCGCATTAGAACGCAGGGTTTCGGCAAAACAAGGCCTATTGCTACAAACGCCACTGTTGAAGGCAGAGCCTTGAACCGCCGCGTTGAATTCTACTTCGGCAACGAAACGGAGCCGCCGAAACTCTCGAGCACGCGGGTGGTCTTCCGCATTACGATCAACTACGAGGGCACCGTACCGCTTCAAAAGCTCGAAGTGCATGATGTTCTCGACACGACTTTCCATTATGTCGTCGGCAGCGCACAGCTCGGCGACACGACAATTGCGACACGCGTTGATGGACAGAATTTGTACTGGACGATTGACAGCATCGGCACACGCTTGAACACGATGATTGTGTATCAAGCTGTTGTGAACCAGCCGGCTCAGGAACGATTGGTGATTGCACGGTCGTACACCTCGGCTACATGTTTTGCCGGCGATTCCATCGGAATGCAAACAGATTCGTTGAAGACGACGAATGAAATTGCCGTTGCGGAGCGCGGCAAAGCGGTCAATTATGTCATGTCCGGCGTGCTGTTCGATGTTGCAAAAGCGACGCTGCGCCAAACAGCATCGTCTGCCTTGGAAATTTCCGCCGAAGTGATGAAAGCAGATCCGCGCTCGACCGCTGTAGTTGAAGGGCACACCGATTCGAATCCGATTCATACGTTTGAATTCCCGTCAAACCTCGAACTTTCCCAAGCCCGGGCGAACGCCATTGTAGATGCTCTTGTGAATCAATATGGCATCAGCCGCGACCGCTTCCGTGCTATCGGCTACGGCGCGCTTCGTCCCGTTGCTTCAAACGCAACGGAAGACGGCAGACAGAGAAACCGCCGCGTCGAAATCCAAATCTTCCGCAAAGATTTTGTGGACAGTGAAATTCCCCCGGGTCTTGTAGATTCTTCCGCGCTTGCACATCGTCGCTTCATTCCGAAAGCTGGAATCCATCCGTTCGATAGCTCGGCAATCGGTTATGTCGGCGATGAGTTCATGTTCAAGTTGGAAGTGCATAAGAAGATCACGACGAAAACACTGACGACAACGCTCATTGATACGCTTCCTGCCGGAATCGAAATGCTGCCGAACACTCTGACAGCGATGCGCGGCATTGATTCAATCTCTATGAACGGAAATGTCATCACAGCGATGTGTTCGCCGAACGATTCGCTGTCTGTGCTGACGTTCCTCACAGAAGTTACGCGCGAGATGACAGCGGTGAGTACGAAGGGAAATCAATTTACAATTGTGCGGCATGAACGAACCGGAAAAATCGTCCGCGATTCGGTCTCGCCGATGCTGATGGAAATTCGGCGTGTGAAAGAGAAAAACGGAAGCGAATTGGCAAAAGCTATAGGTGCGAAAAACTAAAGAGAATTTGTGAAAGCGCGCAGGCTCACATATCGAAGATCAAAAGCGTTGGTGCTCCGCACACTTGCGGCAGCGCTGGCGATGCTTTTCGGTCTTTCGTCACTGGTGTTTGCCCAGCTTGACATTCTCTCACCTGCGAACGGAACAATCACCACGCTGCACAGCCAAACCGTTACGGTGAAGACGATGTCCGGCTTTGACGCGCAATTGTGGGTGAACGGGAAGCTTGCGATGAAATCAAAAGTCGTTCGTCCCGACGGTATTATTGATTTTATCAACGTGCAGGTTCCGTCCGGAAACGATACGTTGGAGGTCCGGCTCGTGAACCCGGACGGCTCAGAAATCTTCTCCGATGTGCGGGCGATTCATGTGCTCGGTCCTCCCGCAGCGTTCACGTTCGACCTTGATAACGACCGCCTGCCGGCAGACGGAAAAACGACAGCACAAGGCGTCGTCCACGTGCTCGATGAGTGGGGCGTCGAATACAAAAACAATCTTGTGCTGACAGTGGTTGCAGACAGTGGAGAAATTCTTTCGCAGGACATTGATTCGAGCAAGCTTGGAGTCCAAGTTCCGCTGGTGAACGGAGCAGCGCATGTTGAATACCGCACAGGTACATCGGCAGGCACGGCGAACATTACCGTTCAAATCGGCGATTTAAAAATGTCGAAACAGATGAAGCTCGAAACCCCGACCGAGCCGTTTACGCTGGTAGGACTGGTGAGCGGAATGGGAACTGCTGCCACGAGCGGCGGTGTAACGGATCAGATTGCCGATGCGACGGCATACAAGAACGGCTTCGACGGCGAGGGGAGAGTCGCAGTCTATGCCCGCGGCTCCGTCTATAAAAATTATCTGTTGACTGCGTCACTTGATACCGACCGAAAGAATCGCTCGCAGTTCTTCCGGCAGCTCGATCCGGATTATCTCTATTCGATCTACGGCGACAACAGCATGTTGTATTATGACGCGCAGACGAACCGAAACTTCTTCGCGAAGATCGAGCGCGATCAATCGTATTTGTATTACGGCGATTACAACACCGATATGTCGCAGGAGGAATTTGCGATGTACAATCGCACGCTCAACGGCATTAAGTTTTCCGATCAACAGAAGCAGTGGAATGTGACGGGCTTCGGTTCGTTGACAGATCGCCGGGCAGTGCAAAAGATCATTCGCGGCGAAGGGCTTTCTGGATACTATGACCTCGGTTACACGCATATCACGACCGGTTCGGAAAAGATCCGTATTGAAACACGCGACCGGTTCCATTCCGAAGTTGTACTGAAAATTGTCGATGAAAGCCGCTTCAGCGATTATCAGATTGATTACGAACAAGGGACAGTTTTCTTCAAGCAGCCGGTTCCGGCAATTGACGGCGAAGGCAATCCGGTATACATCGTTGCGACGTTTGAAGCCGTGACCGGAGCAGCATCGTCTTACGTTGCGGGAGGTCGCGTTGAAAATTCTTTCCTGCCCAACACGACGATCGGGTTGATGGCGGTGACGGAACAGCAGTCGCCGACAAATTACCTGCTGTTCGGTTCCGATGTCAAATATCAATTGGGTGAACTGTTTGGCGTCAAAGGGGAAATCGCTCATTCAAGCAGTATTTTTACCTCGGGCACTGCCTACAAAGTTGAATCGAGCATCGCACCGCTTTCCGGCGTTGCATTAAAAGGATATTACCGCAAGGTGGGAAGCGGATTCAGCAATACGACGGAATCCAACGGAACGGCGGAACTCGGAACAGAAAAGTACGGTGTCAGCGGCACTCTGCAGCCGTTTGCTTCGACACGTGTCAATGGAGAGTATTATCAACAGCATCAAACATTGCAAACCGGCTCAACAAGCATCAATTCTTTGACCGGCGGGGTGGATCAAGAGATCACGTCGCAGCTTCACGGTCAGGTGGATCTCAGCGATGTTGATTACCATCAAACAGCGCAGGATACGTTGGGGTTGTCGCAAAAAACACACTCCATACTCGGTTCGGCGAAGCTTACCTACGCTCTTGACCAGCGATTGACACTTGCAGCGATACACGAGCGTAACTTGGGAACAAATCAAGATCCCACGAGGCCCAACGGCACTTCGCTTGAGGGGAATTATAAGCTCACCAAAGACGTCTCTGTCAGCGGTCAGGAAAAATTCTATGACGGCGGCGGTAATCTTTCTTCGATAGGCTTATCTTCGAACGTGTTCCAAGGGACGTCGGCATACGGCAAGTACGAGATCGGCAATGCCGCCGGGCAGTACCGTAACATGCTGAGTGTCGGATTGAAGAATATTCTCCACCTTCCCTACGATCTCACGGCAAACTTCGCCTACGAGCGGGCGAAATCGCTCGAGCGCCGCTTCAACGAAACAACAACGCCCGATCACTCGGCATATTCCGCCGGTTTGGAATATTTGCCGAAAGAAGAGCCGGTGAAAGCGAGCACGAAGGTAGAATACGGCGATTATACTTCGAATAAAAAAATGAATTTTACATTTGCCGGCGATTACCGTTTCCAGCGCGATCTGAGTGCCATCGTGAAGTACGAGCTTTCAGATGATGATGCGAAGAAGTCGAGCGGTTTTGAGACCCGGTCACATCTTATTGCAGGGTTGGCGTACCGCCCGGTAGATTTTAACTGGCTCAATATTCTTGGGAAATATGAAGTGAAGCACGATAACAATCATTATCTTTCCCCGTTCGATGATTACACTGCTTCGATTGCTTCCGTTCACGCGTATGTCGAGCCGGTGCAGCGCTTGGAAATCGGCTTGAAGTATGCCTTCAAGATTGCCGATGAAGCGTCGGTTGACTTCAGCGCAACGACACATACGAACTTTTATCTTGTTCGCGCCCAGTATGCGCTCATAGACAAATTCGATATCGCCGCAGAATACCGCGCCCTCACGCAGCGCGAAGTGAACGATATGCTGAACGGCTACAGTGCGGAAGTCGGCTACATAGCATTGAAGAATACGCGCGTTGCGGTGGGATACAATTTCAAAGGATACAAGGAACGCGATCTTGTAGATTACAGTTTGTGGACGCGCGGTCCGTTTGTGCATGTAGAATTCAAGTTCGATGAAGGGTTATTAGGATTACAATAAGACAACGATTCACTTCAACCAACTTAAGAGAGAGCATTGAATACTTTAACCCGTGGTAGAGTCGTGCATTTAGAACGCAACTCCAACGAAATGTTGGTCGGGAGAGTCAACATTGACGGAGTGGAGAAGGAGGTCGCATTTTGCTACCTGCCCGATGTGAAGGTCGGCGATTATGTTGACGTTCACACAGGCTTTGCCATGAGCAAGGTCGAGAAGAACAATACAGCGGCGGTCCACCCAACGCCGGCAGTTGCAGTAGTGCCTCGTCTTTCGCTTTCTTGTGAAAGACGTTGATTAAAAATTATATCCCACATCAACTCCAAACAGGTTTGCACTGCTTTTGTACGTCCCGGGGAACGGATTGACGGTTAAAGTTTCCGTGCGGCTGTTAAAGAGCACTAACATGTACACAGCGTCCACCGTTACGTTATGGGACATCGTGTATCCTATTCCAATTGTGAAATCGTTTCTATCCGCGTCGGGAAGGAGCGGCTCAACAGTTTTATCCGGCTGAGGGGTTTTATCGAAGATATACCCGGCTCTGAACGCAAGGTGGTCGTTATAGCGATACTCGCCGCCAAAGCGGATGAGATACACATTCTCCCAATCTTTGATCTGCACTATGCTGGTTTGACGAGGGAGATTCGTGTGAGGGTCCGGAGGTCCATCTGATACGTTCACTGCCAATTTATCGTATGACGACCACCCCACCCCCTGATAATCTGCTTCAAGCGTCAATTCCGGCAAAACATCATAGGCGATTCCTGCGAAAATATTACTTGGAAATGTGAGCGATGTACCCCCTGTACCTCCCGGAGTATATTTTGTAAGCCCTTGCATGTTCGAAAAACTTATGGTACCGCTGTAAGCGATTTTTGTTGAATGGCGGTACGAGGCACCCAGCGACATTTTTGCAAATGGCTTATACAACAACCCCGCATCGAAATTAAAACCGCTACCGTTTCCGCTTAATTTGACAGCTCCGTCTGTAGACGAAATAGATCTCTCCGTACTGTCAGTAAATGTTAGAGTTGCCTGTGAGAGCGAAACGGAAGAATATACATAGCTTACACCGATTCCCACAGAAAGTTGATCATTGATCTTATATCCGACAGATGGATTAAAAAAGAATGTTTGAATATCTGCTTTGATCGCGAGATACCTCCCCGGCCAATGTGATGGCCATTCTGTTCCGAGTCCAAACGGATTAAATATGCCAAGCCCGATTACCAATTTATCGTTGATGGAGTATGTTCCGTAGAGATTTGAAGGATAAAAAACCTGGCTGACCATATTCGTCTTCGTTGTTGAAGGTGCGGGGTCGGTGTACGACGAGGAAGGGAAGATCAATGTTGTCCCGCCAAGGAGACGAATGCCGGGTTGAAATGCAAGCCCCGCCGGATTGAAATAAATTGCCGACGCGTCGGACGATTGTGCGGCAAACGCGCCTCCCATTCCTGTGGCGCGCGCACCATGTTCATTGATTTGTTCTCCCCCGGCAATTGCAGAAACACTGTAAAGAATGAAAAGGGAAACAGTAGCGAAGAGCTTCATCGGGGAAAACTCCTTTCGAAAAAAGAGGAGAATGGAATTACTCCCTTCCCCATTTTTCCTTCTCCCTTAGGGAGAAGGAAAAAGGTGAGGGGCAAGCGAAAAGTGATACGAAGCTAAAAATTTCTGCTCCTGAATTCTCTGTAGTGACCGTTTGCTTCTACTGTGGCATTCAAAATCATTTTTACCGGACCGATGTTGGGAACAAGCCACATCGTTGCAATGGGCGCTGTTTCAACTGTTGTGCCCCCGACTTTCACGTACTCGATAAGCGTCAATTTGTAGGTGGTTGTAAAAGTTTGTCCGCCGACAGTCAACGCTTCTTTGTCTACAAAATTACCATCAATCTCCAGTTCCGCATTTCCCGTACTCGTCGTCCATGTGCTGTCGAACGCTTTCCATGTATTGGCGACGCCGGCATCAAGCTTGCCGATAAGAATCCACCTGAGTGAGTCAGAGCTGTGGATTCCAAATGTACGGAAGAACAATCCGATGTCTTGTAAGAACGAGAAGTTTGCCGTTCCGGTAGCTGAGGAGCGTTGCACGTAGAGCGGGGTTACGACCGTAACGACCGGTGGGTTTGCAACGCCTGTGGGGACCGTTGTGCTATCCATAATCAACGTTGATGTCCCTCCAATAGGTGTCTGAATATTGTTTGAGACAATAGTCCATGTTGTCAGATACGCAGCACCGGTTGAAGTGATATTTGTGTCCGATCCGATTGAACGCAAATATCCGCTGTACGTTATCTGGTGTCCAATCGTGAGAGGGAAAAGATCATCAGTGATGGGTGTAACCGTAGGAGTTTCCGGGTTGTTTGATGATTTTTTACAACTGTTCACAACAAAAACTAAAAGCAACGATACTACAATGAGCAGCATTTGTTTGGCAAAGCTTTTCGTAACCATACTGTGTCTCCTTTTCGATAAATGTTTGTGAAAAAAGCCTGCTTATTGAGTTGCAGTTTAAGAAAACCGCACTTGATTGTCAAGGTGTGTTTTTCCGGCTTTATTTGTCCTTAATCGTCTCTAACAGCTCGTTCGCTTCCTTGCGGTACTGCGGATCGTCTTCATCTTCTGTCGGCAGTGTTGGTATTTTATAGAGCTGATGTTTCGCTTTTTCATATTCTTCAAGCTCAACATACGTTCGTGCCGCGTCGAGGCGGAACATGATAAAGTCCGATCGCCGGGCAATTGCCCGCTCGTAATTTTTCGCCGCCGAATCAAGATTTGCCCACGCAAGTCCGAGGGGCCAGCGGATAAACTTCGGCTTTTCGCAGAGCTTGGCGTGGGCGCGTGCGAGGACATAGTAAGGCGTTGCGTTGTTACTGTCTAACTGGATTGCTTTCTCGCAATCAGCTTTAACTTGTTTCACAATGTCAATCGAATCCCATACACCTTTGAAAAGCGCCACGCGTCCGTTGGCAATTGCACGCCGTGTATATCCTTCAGATCCGTTCGGGTTTGCCTGAATCGCACGGTTGGCATACTCGAGTCCTTTGTCGTACATCTCAAGCTGTTTTGTTTTTTGTTCGTCGGTGATCGTAGGCAGATGTTGCGCAATGGTAACGTAGGACCGGCTGATGCGCCACAGGGCTTCGTAATTGCTGCTGTCAAGTTTCAGCACTTTCAGGAACGTATCGAGTGCATTTTGATCTTCAAATGTTTTCGTTGCATACGTATCTCCCTCATCAAGAAGCTTGACACTTGTGGTGCACACAGTGTCATTGCTGTTTTTTTGTTGAGCGCGTGTTTGAACGGATAAAGAAAGACATATGAGGAGAGTAAAAAAAAGTTTCACTGCATCTCCTTTCTGTAATAAGATAGAACGGTTGACAGTTAACATGCGTTGTCTCGAAACGCTCCGGCGCTCGGACATGCGGAGAATAGTAGGAAAATATTCTTGATTAAGCAAGAGACAATGTTAATTTACCTTCTCTATGGCGTATAATAAAAAACTCACGTATATTCACAACGTATGACATCTCGAAGGATAGTGCTTATTGCAGTGTTTCTCTGGTGTGCGGCGATTTACGCGACTCCGCTGCTTGCAGCGGGCGGCGGCATCGGCGCTTCGCTTGCCGGATTTTCCTATCGTTTTTTTTCTCACATTTGTCACCAGCTTGATTCGCACTCCTTCTTTTTTCACGGCGCGAAATTTCCTGTGTGCGTGCGCTGCACTTCGATCTATACCGCCTTCTTTTTCAGCCTGCTTGTTTTTCCTTTGCTTTCACGTTGGTTCAAACAGCTCTGCGCGGAGAGATTTATTTTTTCTTCCCGCAGTCTTTTCCTTATTGCTGCCGTTCCGATGGCGACCGACGTCGTTTCAGCAGTTGCCGGTGTTCATTCTGTCACAACGATGACGCGCCTGCTCACGGGGGCGTGGTTCGGTTTCATCATGGGAATTGTGCTGGCGCCGCTTTTGGAGGAAGCTCTTCATCACGCTTTAACTTCATTTTACAAAAATCATACAGGAGCTTATCATGAGACCAAAGCCTGACCGTTTTATGCCCGCACTGTACGGCGGACTCGTCATCGCCGGAATCTCCGCAATCCCCGGTTTGAATTTGTTGAACTGTCTTTGCTGCGCCGGAATTATGTTGGGCGGATTTCTTGCCGTTCTCTTCTATCGTCAGGAATTGACGCCGGAGATGGACCCGCTGACCTCGAATGACTGCGTTCGGCTCGGTGCGCTGTCGGGAGTAATTGCGGCGGTTGCAGGAACGTTCATCAGTGTGCTGATCAGTCTCGTGTTCGGCAATGTCGCGATTGCAGTGATGCTCCAGATCATTCACCGGATGAATGTTGAAATTCCTGCCGAGTTACAACAGCAGATTGATCTTGCAATGGCGCAAGGAATTTCTTTGCTCGGCATCGTCACGTCATTCGTGTTTAGCCTGGTACTCGATTCAATTTTTGCAGTGTTGGGAGGGTTGATAGGATGGGCGGTCCTCAAACCGAAACCGCAAATGCCGCAACATCCCGTATGAGCACCCAACCCTGCGGCGTTTGAAACGCCGGCAGGGTTTCTCACTGCACAGCCTACCTCGGAAGGCGAATGCGAAACGTTGTTCCGCTTCCCACTTTGCTTTCTTTGACAAAAATTTTCCCCCGGTGATAACTTTCAACGATGCGTTTGGAGAGACTCAGTCCCAGTCCCCATCCTCGCTTCTTTGTGCTGAACCCGGGCCGGAAAATATCTTTTTTGTATGCCGCGTCAATACCTTTGCCGGTATCCGAAACGTCAATGAAGACGGCATGCGGCGAATCGTGTACATGGATGGTAATTTTCCCTTCGCCGTTTTCGATTGCATCGAGAGCATTCTTCACTAAATTTTCCAGCACCCATTCGAACAGTTCCCGGTTGATGCGCATCATGTGCACGCTTGATGGCTGATACACCAGCTCGACGCGTTTTCCCATCTGCGGGATTCTTTTATGAAAATAGGCGATGATGGCATTGATCATTTCATCAACATTGTCCTCTTTCAAATCGGGTGTAGAGCCGATCTTTGAAAACCGGTCAGCAATTTTTCTCAGGCGCTGAATATCGTTTTCCATTTCGTTCAGCGTGTCTGTCAATTTCGGGTTTTGCTCGCTGTGAAGACGAAGCATTTCGAGCCATCCCATTATGCTCGAGAGCGGCGTGCCGAGCTGGTGCGCGGTTTCCCGCGCCATGCCCACCCAAATGTTGCTTTGCTCGCTGCGTTTGATATAACTGAACCCGATATAGCCGATGATGATGAAGAGCGCACCGATGGAGATTTCAATGTACGGCAGCCACCGCAGCCGCGTGATGAGATACGATTCCCCGTAGTGCACGTGGCTGAGAATGATCGTGTCTTGGTATGCGACAATAATGGGCTTGTTTTTGCTGTCCATCTCGCGAATGAGTTCGTCGAAAAATTTCTGCCGTTTGTCGGGAGAAAGCGTCGAATCAACATCAATGTTGCGAAATGCTTTGATCTCATGGTCGGTGCGGTCGGTTTCGACGACCGGGAAATCTATGGAACGGATCAGTTCGTCAAAAATAAAGCTGTAGTCTGTGCCGCTGTACGGGCTGTTCGCAAGATACTCGAGCGATTTTGCATAGAGCGACGCCACTTCTCGTTCTTTCTTTTGAAGCTCGTCAACGAGGTTATGAGTATACCACAGCATTGGTAACACGATCGCGAACGCCGCTGCTAACAAACCGGTTTTGATGTTGCTGGACCGCGGGCTGCGCGTATTCAATTGAAAGTCTCTCCCGGCATGTCGGGAGGAGGGCGGTCTTGTCGTAGGATTTTTCACGTGAGTTACATCATGATTGTCTGGTCGCGGCGAGCGCCGACAGACACGATCGAGACTTTTGCACCCGAGAGTTTTTGAATCTGTTCGATGTACTTTTGCGCGTTCTTCGGAAGCTGTTTGAATCGTCTCGCCTCCGAAATTTTCTCTTTCCAGCCTTTCAGCGTTTTGAACACCGGTGTAATTGTTTCCAAGGTCTGCATATCGGTCGGAAAAGATTTTAATGAGATGCTGCCGGCGGTGTACGCTGTACACATCTTGATTTCGTCGAAGCTGTCGAGGACATCTAATTTTGTCAGCGCAATCTCGCGGATGCCGTTGACGCGGATCGAATAATTCAGGCTCACCAGATCGAGCCAGCCGCATCGGCGAGGCCTCCCGGTTGTTGCGCCGAATTCGCCGCCAATGTTCCGCAGTTGCTCGCCGGTGCCGTCATTCAGTTCCGTCGGGAAAGGACCGTTGCCGACCCGCGTGGTGTACGCTTTTGCGATGCCGATGATATTTTTGATTGCCGTCGGCGGAATGCCGAGACCGGTGCATGCACCGCCGCTTGTCGGGTTCGAGGACGTGACGTACGGATACGTGCCATGGTCAACATCGAGCAGGGCACCCTGCGCGCCTTCGGCAAGAATATTTTTTTTCTTTTGGAGGGCGTTGTTGAGATATGCTGCAGTGTCGGTAACGTAGGGATCAATTTTTTTATCGAACTCTTCATACTCGCTGATGATCTTATCAACATCCAGCTCTTTCGAGCCGTACACCTTGCTGAGGAGCCGGTTTTTCTCTTCGATGTTCGCTTTCAATTTTTTGCAGAGCACATCGCGGTCGAGCAAGTCAACGACACGGATTCCCGTGCGCATGTATTTGTCAATGTACGCCGGACCGATGCCGCGTCCGGTCGTTCCGATTTTGTTCGCTCCCTGTTCCCGAATCGAATCCAGCAGTTTGTGATACGGCATAATGAGATGCGCGTTGTGACTGATGAAGAGCCGTCCTTCAATTTTGATGTTGAACGCCCTGATCATCGCAATCTCTTCCATGAGTGCTATCGGATCAATTACAACACCGTTGCCGATAACACATGTAACATGGCGGTGAAAAATTCCCGACGGAATGAGATGAAGGACATGTTCCTTTTCCCCGATAACGACGGTGTGCCCCGCATTTGCGCCGCCTTGATACCGTGCGACGATGTCAATATCTCCACTGAGAAGATCAACGACTTTTCCTTTTCCCTCGTCGCCCCACTGCGCGCCGACAATAATAGTAACTGGCATTTTTTTCCTTGGTTAGCAATATAATGTGTTTCGTGATGAAACATCTCATTGTACAAAAAAAGAAAAGCATTCACAAGCGTTTGCAATTCCTCGATTTTTTGACTAATTTCTCGTTGCAATTTCATGACAGCACGCAAGAGATCTTCCCGACTGTCCAAAGGACTCCTCTCGGGGAAAACCCCTTTGGGAAAAACTCTTCCTCACCCGGAAGAACTTTCCCAGCGTAAACTTGAGTCGCGTTTGGAAGATTCGCGCCTGATCGCAGCCGCTTTGAACGGTGACCAAACCGCCTATCGTGCCATAGAAAAAAAATATCACGATCAGGTCTTCAATCTTCTCTACCGCATGATTCACAAAAAAGATGAGGTGGAGGACCTGACACAGGAAGCGTTCATCAAAGCGTTTGCATCGTTAGCGAGCTTCAACGAAGAATTCGCTTTCTCGACATGGCTGTTCAAAATTGCGTCTAACAACTGCATTGATTTCCTCCGCAAGCGCAAGCTGCAAACATTCTCCATTGACAAACCGATCGAATCCAAAGAAGGGGATGTGACATTTGAAATTCCCGATTCGACGTACGAACCGGACCGTGATTTGATCGCTTTGCAACGGACAAAATTTCTCGAACAAGCGATCCAGTCGTTGCCGCCGAAGTATCGCACGGTCATCATCATGCGGCATTCGGAAGAGAAGGATTATCAGGAAATTGCCCGCGCTCTTCATCTTCCTATCGGAACCGTTAAGGCGCACATCTTTCGTGCGCGAGAAATGCTGTACAAAGCGCTGAGAAAGAAGTTTCAAAACTATTAGGTTTGGAGTAGTGGATTGATGGATTTTTGGATTATTAGAATGTTGGAATAATGGAATGCACAGCGGATTCCCTCTCTGCGAGCGGGGTA
>JAGWND010000309.1 GCA_028873075.1 Bacteroidota bacterium | reverse complement strand
ATTGATCCTGAAAAAACAAAGTCGCAAATACAGCTTCATGCCCGGCATCAATTCACGGATGGAACTGTCTATCACTGGTGGCATCCGATAATAGAGGAGGGTTTGCGTAATCAAATTTCAGACAATCTGCTATGGCTGCCGTACGTTGTGGGTGCATATCTTGAGGAAACGAACGACGATGCCGTGCTCGATGCGGCTGAGCCGTTTGTTGACGAACGGAAACCCGCGACACTCTATGAGCACTGTGGGAAAGCAATAGACAAAGTGCTTGCCCGCTTCAGCTCGCGCGGACTCCCTTTGATCGGCGCCGGCGACTGGAATGACGGACTCAGCGCCGTCGGTTTGGATATGAAAGGTGAATCAATCTGGCTCGGACATTTTCTTTACGGGATTCTTCTCGACTTTTCTTCCATTGCAGTCAGAAAAAAAGATTTTGAAAGAGCGCAGCGATACTCCCGGCGGGCAGACGAGTTGAAAGAAAAACTCAACACGCTTGGCTGGGACGGAAAATATTATTACGGCGCGACGAAAGATAATGGCGAAAGAATCGGAAGCTCGGCTAATGTTGAAGGAACAGTGTGGCTCAATCCTCAAACATGGGCTGTCATCGCGGGCGCTTCTGATCTCGGGCGCTCAAAGCAGGTGATGGATGTTGTCGAGGAGAAATTAGAGAAAGAAATCGGTCCGTTACTGCTTTATCCCTCGTACACTACGCCGGATAAAGATATCGGTTATTTAACGCGCTATGCTCCGGGGATGCGAGAGAATGGCGGCGTTTATACGCATGCCTCAACATGGGCGGTAATTGCTGAAGCTATGCTTGGACGTGGAGATGTCGCTTACCGTTTCTATTCCAAGCTTAATCCGATTTTGCGCGGAATGAAACCGGATACATATTATGCCGAACCTTACGTTACTGCCGGCAACATCGAAGGGCCGGACTCTGCTTTTTACGGAAGAGGCGGATGGACGTGGTATTCCGGTTCTGCGGCGTGGTTATTCAAAGTAGGCTTCGAATGGATTCTCGGCATCAGAGCAACGCGGGATGGACTGCTGATTGATCCGTGCATTCCGTCAAAGTGGAGCGGATTCAAAGCAAGAAGAATATTTCGCGGTGCGGTGTATTCTATTGATGTGAAGAACCCGAATCACGTTCAATGCGGTGTCAAAGAATTATCGGTTGATGGGGTTCAGCACACCATAGCAAGCGCGCCGAGAGAAAAGGTGGTTCCACCGTTTGAAAAAGGCACAAAGCACAATGTTGTTGCAATTTTGGGATGAATCTTGAATCAAGTGGAAGTATGGAGTAAGGAGCAGAGAGCAAAAAGAATCTCGAATCTCAAACCACTGATCTCGAACCGCATGAAACTGAAAATTCTTTTACCGTTTCTTTTTATTTCTTCCGCTTCAGCGCAAATTACAACCGATGCGTTGCTCGACACGATCCAGCACACTGCATTCAATTTTTTCTGGAATGAGGCGAATCCTGCCAACGGATTGATTCGTGACAGAGCGAATGCCAACGGCGGATCGAGCGCGGCATGCAGTATTGCATCGGTCGGATTCGGGTTGTCGGCGATTTGCATCGGAGTTGATCACGGGTGGGTAAGCAGGGAAGCTGCCCGGGACCGTGTGTTGACAACGCTGAAAACTTTTTGGTACTCTCCGCAAGGAGATGGTTCAAGCGGATACATCGGTAACTTCGGTTTGTTCTACCATTTTCTTGACATGAACACCGCAACACGGGATGGCGATACCGAGCTTTCAACAATTGATACTGCCTTGCTCCTCGCCGGCATCATTGACGCCAAGCAGTATTTTTCCGGTTCCGATTCTTCCGAAACATTGATCCGGCAGCTTGCCGATTCCATCTATTACAGAATGGATTGGAACTTGATGCGCAATTACAATCCGGGAATTCTTATGGCGTGGAAGCCGGGAACAGGGTTTTCCGGCTACGGGCAGTGGGTCGGTTACAATGAAGCATCCATCATGTACGTTCTTGCGCTCGGTTCGCCGTCTCATCCGGTAGATTACTATGCATGGCAGGAGTGGACAAGCGGGTACCAATATGGAAGCGAATACGGTTACAGCTATGTTATTTTTCCCCCGTTGTTCGGTCATCAATATTCACAATGCTGGATTGATTACAGGAATATCGCCGACGATTACATGAAGAACCGCAATCTGAATTATTTTGAAAACTCGCGGCGTGCCGCGCTCGCACAACGTGCGTATGCAGTTGCAAACCCCGGCGGTTTTGCCGGCTACAGCGATTCATTGTGGGGATTTACGGCAAGCGATACACCGTACGGATATAAAGCACGCGGTGCGCCGCCGGCACAGAACGACGACGGAACGATTACGCCGACCGCGCCGGTCAGCTCCATCGTGTTCGCTCCCGATGAGGTCGTGCCTGTTATTAAAAACATGTGGAACAACTACAACACACAATTGTGGACGAAGTATGGATTTCGTGATG
>JAGWND010000073.1 GCA_028873075.1 Bacteroidota bacterium | reverse complement strand
GTCGTTCCGGTAATTGAAGCAATCTCTGCGTACGAAAACTGTTCGTATTCTCTCAGCAGAAGCACTTCGCGGTATTCCGGTTTCAGCGCGTGAAGAAAGCGCCGCACAATCTCTTCCGTTTCTTCTTGCACAAGCATTTCGTGCGGCGTTTCATCACTCCACACTTCGTCCGCATCAATAGTTTTTTTCTTCGTTCGCCTCAACATGCCGAGCGCTTCATTCCGTGCAATTCTGAAAATCCATGCCCGAAATGTTTTCGGATGCTCTAACGACGATGACGCACTTTGAACCTTCAAAAACGTTTCCTGCACGACATCGTTCGCGCTGTCGGCATCGTTCACCATGCGAAGAATGAAGCGGTACAGCGCAGATTTGTAGCGCACATACAACGCGCCCAGCGCTTCAGTGTTGCCGTTGCGCAGACGTTGAATTAAAATTTTCTCGTCGTCCAAATGTGAGCGTTCGTTCACGAAGTTTTTCTCAAAAGGCGCTTTGGAACTGCGAGCTGCTCTATTGATAAGATGAATGAGAAGTGAAAAAGTTGCTCTTATGTCGCAGTAGGACAGACATTCCTGCCTGTCGTTGTTATTTTGGCTGTCAGACAAGTGGCGCAAAGTGCCATGGCGCATTGGCGCTCAAGTGTCTGACCTATCAAAGAGGGTGCTTTTCTTTGTCGGGTATTCGTTCGTAATCCCGAAACACAAATCCTTCGTGCTTTTCTTCATTGATCAATTTGAATGAAGTGGAAACCAGTTCTTCATACGGCGGGAAAAAAGTGTCCCCTTCAACATTTTGGTGAACGATCGTCAAATACAATTTGCTTGCTTTGCCGAGCGTCTGCGCATAAATTTTTCCTCCCCCGATAACAAATACTTCTTCCACATCCGAAAGAGCTGCGAACGCTGTGTCGAGCGAACCGTATGTTTCAATGCCGGGAATCGAGCGCGACGTAACGACAACATTGCGTCTGTTCGGAAGCGGCTTGCCGATCGCTTCGTACGTTTTTCTTCCCATCACAACGCAGTGCCCCGTTGTGAGCTGCCGGAATCGTTTCAGGTCTTCGGGAATATGCCACGGAAGTTTTCCCCCTTTGCCGATAACGCGCGAAGGTGTGAGTGCCGCGACGATGTTCAGTTTCACACCGCGACCTCGAATTTAATCGGCTCATCGCATTCGTAACCGACGAGCGCGAAATCTTCGAACTCCAACTCATCGAGCGGCTTCTTTGCAATGATGAGCTTCGGCCGCGGCTTCGGCGTGCGCTTGAGTTGCTCTTTCAGTCCTTCAATATGATTGACGTAAATGTGAGCATCTACAATAGTGTGGCTGAAGTAGCCGACTTCCATTCCCACTTCCTGCGCGATTGCCTGCGTCAACATCGAGTACGCTGCGATGTTGAACGGCACGCCGAGCGCGATATCGCCGGAGCGCTGCGTAAGATGACAATTGAGCTTGTTGCTTTGCACGTTGAATGCAAATGTGTAATGGCACGGCGGAAGCTTGCTGTGAGACGCATTCCCCGGCTCCCACGCGGAAACGACCATGCGTCGTGAATTCGGATTTGTTCTGAGAAGCTTCAGCACTTCGGCGATTTGATCAACTTCTTTCACTTCGTATCTGCCCGTCGTTGAGTTGATCTCGGCGCTCGGGAATCTTCTCCAGTATCGTCCATACGCCGTATCGAGATTTCCGTTCTCGTCCGCCCAGGCATCCCAGATTTTTGTTTTTGTCCGGAGATTCCTGATATGGTCTTCGCCTGAAAGATACCAGAGCACTTCATAGAGGAGGGATCTGAATTGCATCTTCTTCGTTGTCAGCAGGGGGAAGCCTTCGCTCAGATCAATCGTGTAATGTTCCGCGAAGCAGGAAATCGTATCAACGCTCGTCCGATTATGTTTCATCGTTCCTTTTGCAAGCACCCGCCCGACAAGGTCTAAATATTCTCGCATGAAATCTCCTTCACAATCTTACACGCATTGGCTGATTCATCTTACTCACTTTTGCACAGAAAATCAAGATTGATGTAAAGCAGAAGATCAATATTATTCAGTTGCAATTTTCCTGCAATTCTTTATCTTCTATAAGTGAAATTCCGTGCATCGTGTTCTTCAGAGTCTTTACTGTTTTTGAATCAACAACTATGAAGGTGTGATGATTGCTCTTGTGCTTGGATTCATTGTGGGCTTCGCTACGTCTATTCCGGTCGGTCCGATTAATCTTGCAGTGATGATGAAAGGACTTTCCAACAAAACCGGACAAGGGCTGATGATCGGCGCCGGATCGGGCTTTATGGATATTCTCTACTGCGGCGCGGCGATGTTCGGAATTTCTTCTCTCATGACTAATCCCCGCGTCGTTTTTATTCTTCAGATTGCAACGTTCTTCATTTTTCTCTTCTTCGGCATCAAGACCACGTTTTTCAAAATTGCAGAAGCAAAACTGACGAAGAGCGAAGACGCGCCGGGTTTCAAACGGTACTTCGTTCTCGGTGTCTTGCTGTATCTTTCTAATCCTTCTTTTATCGCCTATTGGATAACAGTTGCAGGCATTGTTCACGGCTATCACATTCTGGCTCCATCAGCCTACAACAGTTCTTTTTTTGCACTTGGAACCGGTATCGGCACAACAAGTTGGTTTTTTATTTTGCTTGAGCTTGTCGAACGGCAGAAAATGAAATTGAATAAGCCGTTGATCGAGCGCATCACGCGCGTTTTCGGTGTGATTCTGCTGACGATCAGCCTTGTGATGGGATATAAGTTGATTGCATAATGTGTAATTGTTTGCCGCCTCCGAAGGAGTTCCTTCGGGAGAAGCCGCTAAGACAAAAAAATTACGGTTGCTGGAGTATTGATCGGATACAATTTTCCGCAAATCCGTTTATCCATTAGTCCGCTTTCTTTGTGTTTTTCGTGTCTTGGTGGTCAGGCTATTTTTTTGAAACGACCTTTTGAGGAGGGATATTCGATGCCACAACCTGTTTCTGCAGCGATCAGTTCTGCAACAACAATTACGTCAACGCTGAAAGAGCGCCGCGTTTTCAAGCCGTTGCCAAAATTTTCCGCCCTGGCCCGCATCAGCTCGTTCGCCCGTTACAAGAAAATGTACGATGAGTCTGTAAAAAATCCTGAAAAATTTTTCGGAAAGATGGCGGAGGAATTGGTCTGGTTCAAAAAGTGGACGACCGTGCTGAAATGGAAGCTTCCGATCGCACAGTGGTTTGTCGGCGGGAAAATCAACGTGTCGTACAATTGTCTCGACCGTCATTTAACGACGTGGCGGAAAAATAAAGCGGCGATCATTTGGGAAGGAGAGCCGGGCGACACGCGCACGCTCACGTACGCCGATGTGCACCGCGAGGTGTGTAAGTTTGCCAACGTTTTGAAGAGTCTCGGCATTGAAAAGGGGGACCGCGTCGTCATTTACATGCCGATGATTCCCGAGCTTCCCATCGCCATGCTCGCGTGTGCGCGCATCGGAGCGCCGCATTCAATTATTTTTGGTGGATTCAGCTCACAAGCTATTGTTGACCGCGTCAATGATGCACAGGCGAAGTTGGTCATCACGGCAGATGGAGGATACCGTCGCGGGCAAATTATTCCCTTGAAAACGAACGTTGACGCCGCGCTTCCTTCTTCGCCGTCGATTGAAAACGTTATCATTGTGAAGCGTACCGGAGCGGAAATTGCCTTCGAGCCGGGGCGCGATCATTGGTGGACGGAGCTGATGACGACAGCATCGCCGGTGTGCGAAGCGGAGAAGCTCGATTCCGAGCACCCGCTTTACATTCTGTACACGAGCGGCACCACCGGCAAACCGAAAGGAGTCGTTCATACGACTGCCGGTTATCTTCTCGGTTGTCATCTCACGGCAAAATATGTTTTCGATCTGAAAGATGAAGATACCTACTGGTGCTCGGCAGATATCGGCTGGGTGACAGGGCACAGCTACATTGTGTATGGTCCGATGTCGAACGGCGCGTCGGTCGTGATGTACGAAGGAGCTCCGAATTATCCTGAGCCGGATCGTTTCTGGAATATTATCGAGAAGCACGGCGTAACGGTTTTTTACACGGCGCCGACGGCAATTCGCGCGTTCATCAAATGGGGAGAACAATGGCCGATGAAACACGATCTCAGCACCTTGCGTCTGTTAGGAACTGTGGGAGAACCCATTAACCCCGAAGCGTGGATGTGGTACAATAAAATCATCGGAAGAGGGAAATGTCCGATCGTTGACACGTGGTGGCAAACGGAAACCGGTTCCATTTTGATCACGCCGCTTCCGGGCGCAACGCCGACGAAACCGGGTTCGGCAACGTTGCCGTTCTTCGGTGTCGTTCCCGATGTTGTTGACAAATCCGGAAAGACGGTGAAGAGAAATCAAGGCGGTTATCTTGTCATTAAGAAGCCGTGGCCCTCGATGATGCGCGGAATCTACGGCGACCCGGAGCGATTCAAAAAAACGTACTGGAGCGATTTCAAAGGAATGTATTTTACCGGCGACGGCGCGCGCCGCGACGAGGACGGTTATTTCTGGATTATGGGACGCGTGGACGATGTGATCAACGTTTCCGGGCACAGGCTCGGCACGATGGAAGTGGAAAGCGCGCTCGTGAGTCATCCGTATGTTGCGGAGGCGGCTGTTGTCGGCAGACCGGATGAAATAAAAGGTTCGGCGATTTGCGCGTTCGTGACGCTTGAAGGAGGGCGAACGCCGACGTCGGAGTTGAAAGAGGAATTGCGTCAGCATGTTGCGAAAGAAATCGGCTCGATGGCGAAGCCGGACGACATTCGCTTTACGGATGCACTGCCGAAGACCCGCAGCGGGAAAATCATGCGGCGGCTGCTGCGCGAGATCGCTTCCGGGGTGACATCGATCGGCGATACGACGACGCTCGAAGATTTTTCCGTATTGGAAAAGCTGCGGCAAAACGAAGACGAAGAGTGAACATGAATGAGCAATGGCATCTCTGTAGGGAGACGCCGCCGCTGTTCGTTCTTGAAAGCCGGGCTTGCGCTCCATTGCGAACTTTCTTATATTTTTGCGTTCAATTCATCTCCTTAGGAGCCTTATGATCGTGGCTACATGATCACGTCATTCTTTCCCCGACAGCTATGGCAAAAGTGTACTGTACCTCGTTCGATTCGAAAATCGGTCAGATTTATATTGCTTCGACCGACAAGGGATTGTGCAAAGTAAGTATTCCGAAAGAATCGAAGAAAGATTTTTTCCGCTGGCTCGCGGATCATTTTGATGACGATGAAGTGGTGGAGAACAAGAGCCGCAACAAAGAAATCATTGATCAGCTTGTGCGGTATTTCAACGGCAAGTTGGCAAAATTTTCCGTCCCGCTTGATCAAATCGGCAGCCCGTTTCAGCAGCGCGTATGGAAAGAGCTGACGAAAATTCCGTACGGGACCACAATCACCTACAAACAATTGGCGCGGCGTACCGGTGTGCCGCGCGGCTTCCGCGCAGTCGGCAGAGCGAACGGAAGCAATCCGCTGCCGATCATTGTCCCGTGTCACCGTGTGATCGGACACGACGGTACGCTCGGCGGCTACGGCTCCGGAATTAAAACAAAAGAGTTTTTGCTGCGGCTCGAAGGCGCGATTATTTTGTAAACTGTAATTGTACGTTTTTCCGCACCGTTCTGTTCTGCTGTATGGGATGCCGCTATTGCATTCTTTACCGGCTAAATTCTCATTCACATTCGGAGTCACATCATGAGCGACCAATACAAGTACATCTTAGAAGAAAGTAAACTTCCCAAGGCGTGGTATAACATCAACGCGGATATGCCTGTGCCGCCTCAGCCCGTTCTGCACCCGGGAACACTGCAGCCGATCACGCCCGATTTTCTCGGCGTTCTTTTTCCGATGAACCTCATCATGCAAGAGATCAGCACAGAGCGATGGATAGAAATTCCCGATCCGGTGCGAGAAATCTATAAGCTCTGGCGTCCGACGCCGATGATGCGGGCAGTGCGGTTGGAAAAGACGCTCGGCACACCCGCCCACATTTATTACAAGTATGAGGGAGTCAGCCCTGTCGGTTCGCACAAGCCGAACACGGCGGTCGCGCAGGCATTTTTTAATAAGGAAGCCGGAACGAAAGCGCTGACCACTGAAACAGGCGCCGGACAATGGGGTTCTGCGCTTGCGATGGCGTGCAATTTCTTCGGACTCGATCTAGAAGTGTATATGGTGAAAGTTTCGTATCACCAGAAACCATACCGCCGTATCATTATGGAGAATTTCGGTGCGAGTGTGTTCGCAAGCCCTACCGACAAAACACAATTCGGAAGGAAGCTGCTTGCCGAAGCTCCCGATTCTCCGGGCTCGCTTGGTATTGCGATTTCCGAAGCGGTCGAAGTTGCAGCGATGAGCGGCGGGAAGAAAAAATACAGCCTCGGTTCCGTCCTTGGCCATGTGTTAATGCACCAAACCGTCATCGGGCTTGAGGCGTTGCAGCAAATGGAAATGGCAGGAGAGTATCCCGACGTTGTCATCGGTTGCGCCGGCGGCGGATCGAACTTTGCAGGATTCGCGTACCCCTTCGTTCACCGCAATCTGACGGAAGGGAAGAAGACGAAAATTGTCGCAGTGGAACCGGCATCGTGCCCGAGCATGACGAAGGGAAAATATACGTTCGACTTCGGCGACACGGCGGCGATGGCGCCCATTGTGAAGATGTACACGCTGGGACATACGTTTGTTCCTCCGGGAATTCACGCGGGCGGGCTTCGCTACCACGGCATGTCGCCGAGCGTCAGTGCGTTGGTCAATCACGGCGATGTCGAAGCGCGGGCAGTGAAGCAGTTGGAAACTTTCGAAGCTGCCGTACAATTCTCCCGTGCTGAAGGAATTATTCCTGCCCCCGAATCGGCGCACGCTGTTCGCGCTGCGATTGACGAAGCGTTGAAGGCGAAACAGTCCGGCGAAAAGGAAGTAATAGCGTTCAATCTTTCGGGCCACGGACATTTCGATATGACGGCATACGAACAGTATCTTCGCGGCAAATTGGAAGACTATGAATATCCTGCGGCAGCGATTGACGAGGCAATGCATCACCTGCCGAAGGTAACAGTGCCATAACTATTTTCCAAGGTGTTTCAAAAAGTATGAAAGCACCGTAGCAGCGGACCCTCGGTAACATTTTTTATTTCATGAATTTGTTAGAACAACTCAATCCCGTTCAGCGCAAAGCAACGGCTGAGAAGGACGGGCCGGTAATGATTATTGCCGGCGCCGGAAGCGGAAAGACGCGCGTGCTGACATACCGCGTAGCGTATCTCATTCAACAGAGTGTGCAGCCGTACGAAATTCTTGCGCTGACGTTCACCAACAAAGCGGCGAAGGAAATGAAGAGCCGCATCGAAAAACTTGTCGGAGTGCAGGCAACGAATATCTGGGCGGGAACCTTTCATTCCATCTTCGCACGGATTCTCCGCCGCGAGTGCGAAGCGCTCGGCTACGACCGCAGCTTCACGATATACGATACGGAAGACCAGTTGAACGTCGTCAAAGCGATTATGGCGTCGCAGAATATTTCCGCGCAGCAATTCAATCCGCGTGCTGTCCACTCGCGCATCAGCGGAGCGAAAAATCAGCTGGTCTCGCCGGAGCAGTACGACGCGATGGCGAAAGATCCGTTTTCACAGAAAACCGCGGAGGTCTACGCCGAATATCAGAAGAAGCTTTTTGCGAACAATGCAATGGATTTCGACGATTTGCTGCTGAAACCGATCGAGCTGTTTCAGCGAGGGGGGAACACGCTTGAAAAATATCAGCATCGTTTCCGCTATCTGCTTGTGGATGAATATCAGGATACGAACCGCGCGCAGTACATGCTCATTAACATGCTTGCGCGGAAATTCCGCAATCTCTGTGTTGTCGGCGACGATGCACAAAGCATTTATTCGTTCCGCGGCGCCGACATCCGCAACATCCTCGATTTCGAGCGCGACTATCCCGATTGCAAAGTATTTCGCCTTGAACAGAATTATCGTTCGACAAAAAAAATTCTTGCTGCCGCCGATTCGGTCATCAAAAACAATAAAAGGCAAATCCATAAAACGCTCTGGACGGATAATGCCGCGGGGGATCCCGTCGTTGTTGTCGAAGCGGAAGACGATAAGGACGAAGGCGTTTGCATCGCTTCGCATATCAAGGAAGAATGCGCGAAGCGAAAGCTCGATTTGAAGGATTTCTGCGTTCTCTACCGCACCAACGCGCAGTCGCGCTCAATCGAAGATGCACTTCGCCGGGGCGGCATTTCGTATGTCATTGTCGGCGGCGTGGAATTTTACAAGAGAAAGGAGATCAAAGATGTGCTCGCGTATCTCCGGGTGATCGTGAATCCGAAAGACGAGGAGAGCCTGCTGCGCATTATCAACTATCCCCCGCGAGGTATCGGCGAAGCAACGATCGAGCGTGTGCGAACGTTCGCCGAACAATTGAAGCCGGACCCGATTACCTTTTTCGAAGCGTTGCAACGGACGCTGCAGATTCTTCGCACTTCCTCCGAGCGGGCGAAGAATGCATTGTCTCAATTTATTTCCCTCATCGAAAAATACAAAGGCTTGCGCACTCAAATGTCTGCAAGCGAACTTGCACGGGCGTTAGTTGATGAGCTTGGCATCTTACGGCGGTATAAAGAAGAAGCAACACCGGAAGCGATGTCGCGGTGGGAAAATATTCAGGAATTGCTTTCGGCGATTAGCGAACATACCGCCAATAATCCGGACGCTACGCTTGAGAGCTTCCTCGGGGAGGTCGCGCTCGTTTCGCCCGCAGACGATGAGACGGAGGGGAAAAATTCTGTGACATTGATGACGCTTCACGCCGCGAAAGGGTTGGAGTTTCCCGTTGTGTTCATTGCCGGGCTTGAAGAAGGATTGTTTCCGTTATACCAAGCGGCGCCGGATATGGCGGAAATGGAGGAAGAAAGGCGGTTGTTTTATGTCGGCATTACGCGCAGTATGACGCAATTGTTTCTGTCGCATACGCGTATGCGCTACCGTTTCGGCGAGCTGACGTATCCTGTTGCCTCGCGCTTTCTTTCCGAGATTGACGAGAAACTGCTTTCCTTTGAACGATCACGCGGCACGACAATGACTGTCCGTCGTGAGGGTGTGCGCCGGGAGAGGCCTCCTCGTTTCATTGCAAAAGGAACTTTGAATGATTTTACCCGCGCTGAAAATTCCATTGGAGATGAATCGCCGGCGTATGAAGATGAATCGCAGGAAGTGAATCATTTGCACGTCGGCGCTCATGTGGAGCATGAGTCGTTCGGCAGAGGGAAAGTTTTACAGATGGTTGGAAAAGGAGAGTCGGCAAAAGCTGTTGTGTTGTTTGACAGTGTCGGTCCAAAAAATTTGATGCTGAAGTACGCGCGCCTTCGTGTGTTGTAGGTGTTACTGTCCGGCAGCGCTTTTCATGGCTGAGCCGTTCCTTCGGAACTGTCTGACATTTTGCAAAGCGCTAGAATTAAGGCGCCGGACGGCCGGTCCAAAGGACCCTTTCGGGGGAAAGCCGTCGGACATCATTGCTTAGAAGAAACGATAACCATGTTGTTCCAGTAATCTCGGTGAATGTAGTGCGTAATCATTGCGGTGAAATCGGCGACCTGCGAGGCGGGCATCATGAAATACACGAGCGATCGTTTTCCATTGGGATGAGCGTGGTCGAAAAAGACATCGTACTCCGTCAGTGCTGCTTGAGTTTCAAGATCGTGCATTCCTGTTTTCACCAAGCCGATGACGAATCGTTCATTCGCCGGATCGAATGCAAAGATATCCGGCTGTTTCTTCTCCTGGTCGCCAAATCCATCGTTCGGCAAGAACGGCGGCGGCACAAATCCTTCGATAGATTTCGCGCCGAGAATTTCAAAGCGGCGCTCTACAAGGGCATTCAAAAGCTCTTCCCGCAGGGATGTATGCAGGTCTCTCATTATGATGCAAAAGTAGCTAATTCATGAGCGAGATGCAAAACAACCCCAAAGGGGTTTTCAACAGTACAGCTGCTTCTGCAGAAGCTTTGGCGAGGCGCTTGGCGTTGTTTATCCTCATTTTTGCCGCGTATGTTGTTATGACGCGGCTCTCGTCGCTTCATTTTTCGTACAGCATAATTCCATTCCGCCTTCATCTCTCGCCTCCTCTTGTTCATCTTTTTGAACATCATGTGTGGGAATTCGCTGTGGGGATGGGCGCTATTGCTGTTTTCTCACGCGGGAATTTGTGGAGCTACGGCATCAATGCATTGAATATCCGCCAGTCTATGTACGTCCTGTGGCGGTTTTATTTTGCCGCACTTATTGTGATCGGCGTAGTCATTGCTGTGCCGCTGGTTCATGCGGAGCTCATGCCTTCGTATCTGCTCGGTGCAAACGCCGCCACGATGGTCGGCTGGATCGTGTTTGAATGGCTTGCCACTGCAGTTGCGGATGAAATTTTTTTCCACGGGTTCTGCCAGACGCTGATTGCAAAATACTGGAAAAACATTTTGAGCGTGGGTACAATAGAGATTCCCTTTTCGGTGATTGCATCAACGGCGTTGTTCACGGTGGGCAGAAGCAATGTGCCGGTGTACGGGAATCCGGCAGTGGAATATCTCTTCGCCGCCCTTCTCGGATTCTACACTGGGATGGTGTACTATAAAACGCGCAGCTTGCTCGCGCCGATGCTTTCGCAGGCATTCTTCTATGGAATGCCGTTCGTTGTCCGTTATTTGTGGATGGTGTGGAAGTAAGACTTCTTGTTCATCGTGCACGCACGTAGTACACGAAAGCATCAAAAGAACATATCGCTTTTACCGTACTAAAAAAAGGGTTGGTAGAGTGTGGGATGTTGCTCCGTTCGTCCGATCCACCCATCCAATTTTTTGTGTAACGCAAATTATCTCAACAGTCGTTCGTACGCTTTTTCGTATTGATCAACGACGCAATCCGTGTTGAAGGTTTGCACTGCGCGTTCGCGCCCCGCCTTTGCAAACATTGCATGCTTCGTGTCGTTCGTCAGCAGGTCAATTGCATATTTCGCCATCCGTTCAACATCGCCGATCTCCGCGATAAATCCTGTCTCACCGTGCACAACCAGTTCCGGAAGTCCGCCGACGCTTGAAGAAATGACCGGCACTTCGCACGCCATCGCCTCCAGCGCCGAAAGTCCGAAGCTTTCCGACTGGCTCGGCATCAGGAAAAGATCTGCGGCGGAAAGAATTTCTACTAAATCTTCCTGCTTGCCGAGAAATTTCACGTCTTGAAAAATACCGAGCTCGCGGCAAAGCAGCTCGCAGTTCGAGCGGTCGGGCCCGTCGCCGACGAGAATCAGTTTCGCCTCCATCTTCTCAAGTATTTTCTTGAAGACGTGGATCACATCCGGCACACGCTTCACGGTGCGGAAGTTCGACGTATGCACGACCACTTTTTCGCCGTTCGGCGCAACTCGTTTTCGAAAAGCGGAATCCGGCATGCGTCTGAATACTTCTATGTCAACAAAATTCGGAATAACTTCAATTTCCTTGTCAATGCCGTAGTTCGTCGAGGTTTTCTCTTTTAAAAAACGCGAGACAGCTGTGACGGCATCGCTCTGCTCGATGCTGAATTTCATCACGGAAAGAAAGCTCGGCTCCAGCCCGATAAGCGTGATATCGGTTCCGTGCAGTGTCGTGACGGTGCGGACGTTCGCGCCGCTGCCGTTCATCATTTGTTTCGCGAGAAATGCACTGATCGCGTGCGGAATTGCGTAATGGACGTGCAAAATGTCGAGCTTTTCAAATTTTGCCACCTCGAGCATTTTGCTTGCAAGCGCCGGTGTGTAGAGCGGAAACTCGAAGAGCGGGTACGACGACATTTCCACTTCGTGATAAAAAATGTTCGTGTCGAAACCGCTGTGCAGCCGCGACGGGAGCGCGTAGCTGATGAAATGAACCTGATGGCCGCGCTTGGCTAAGGCTTTACCAAGCTCGGTGGCAACAACACCGCTGCCGCCGTAAGTGGGGTAACACGTAATTCCTATTTTCATTTTTCAAAGTTCTCATGTTCTTTGTTCAGCCAAAGGCTGATCCGCCTGTGGCGGAGTGCTGAAACGTACGATAAAAATCTGTGAATTCAAAAGAACGTTACTTGCAGTGCAACAGCAAAAATAATACATTGGTTCAACAAAACAAGTGATGTCTGACGGCTTTTTTCCAGCCGTCTGACATCGTGCTTTTTATGAATGACGAATACTTTTCCATCGCTAAGCCCGCCGCAGCAACGCTGAAAGTGGAAGGCTCGAAGTTCATCGCCGCGGCAATTCCCATCGGGCAGCAAGAAGATGCCGAACGGGAACTTCAATCAATCAGAAAAAAATATTTTGACGCAACACACCACTGCTTTGCGTACGCGCTGGGCATTGACCGTGCTCAGTTTCGTTACTCCGATGACGGCGAGCCGGCAGGCACGGCAGGAGTAAAAATTTTTTCCGCAATTCAGTCAAAAAACGTTTCCGACCTGCTTGTCGTTGTCACCCGCTATTTCGGCGGAACAAAATTGGGCGTTGGCGGGCTTGGAAGAGCGTATTACGAAGCCGCGCGCACGGCACTTGATGCGGCAGAGATGCAGGCAAAGCTTCTCGCTCAGCAGGTGAAGGTCACTTTTCCGTATGCGGAAACAAGCGGCGTCATGAATTCGCTTTCCTCTCTTCACGCAAAGATACTCGACACGCTGTACGACGATGACGTTACTTTGACCGTTGCCA
This sequence comes from Bacteroidota bacterium, assembly GCA_028873075.1. Classification (GTDB taxonomy): domain Bacteria; phylum Bacteroidota; class Ignavibacteria; order UBA10030; family UBA8401; genus JAJYOI01. Next base: position 1,157 of record JAGWND010000073.1, on the reverse strand, counting down.
TTCGTAAAAGCTCGGCGGAGGCGATGGTGAAACAATTGACCGATGCAACACGAGGGAATGTTGCTATTCAGCGAGGAACGCATTTGACAATGCCCGCGTGAGCGGATCAGACCGATCCTCTTGGTTGTTCCACTCCTGAAATTTTATCCGCAAAAACTTGACAGAGAAACAGAAAATTCCTATACTCTTTCTGTTCGCTACTGCGAATATCTCTTCTAAACTGGGTTAGTTCACCCCCAGACGACACACGCTGTAAGGAGTGATTTCCAATTTGGACTTTTTCAGGGAGGTTCAAGTGGTTGGTTACACATCTTTTTCTTTGGTTCCCCCAAAGCTTGTGAAGCTGTTCAAGCGATATGCTTGTAATGCGGCAAACTATATTTTTATAGCACTTCTCTTTCTTCTTCTCTTCTCCGGCACCGACTGCCGGAAACCGCCGCCTGTTGTACCGCCGGATAACGGGCCCGACACAACGAGCCATAATTTCTCGTTTCAAACTTTCTCACTCGGAGATGGCAACAGCAGCGCGCTCTATGATTGCCAAATCATCAATGACACCTTAGTGTATGCTGTCGGAGAAATTTATTTGAAAGACTCAACAGGATCGTACGACTTGCATATCCCGTATAATTTTGCTGTCTGGAATGGGAAAGGTTGGGACCTTCGAAAAGTCCCCTATAATTATCAGGGGCAGCTTTTTTATCATCCAATTCAAACTGTATTTGCACTTAACGCCAATGATGTGTGGTTTGGAGGCAACGGGCTTGAACATTGGGACGGGAAACAATTTTCAAACGTAGACGCTGTAAATCCTTTTTGGAGTGGACGTCTAATGCGAAAAATCTGGGCAAGTTCTGACAATGATATTTATATCGTAGGCGATGAAGGTACCATTGTTCATTACACGAACGGAAGCTGGCAAAAGATCAACTCCGGCACCACGGCCAATATTTTTGATGTGTGGGGAATAACCGCGAACGGACAAACAACGGTCTATGTGCCAGTTTCCGATGTATTTGGTACAAGCGGGGTGAAAAAAATACTTCGCATTCAAGGCAATACGGTAGATTCGCTCGAATGGAACACAGGAAGAAATGTTTTTTCGGTGTGGACTCCAGACGGTTCAACATTTTACGCGGTAGGGAATGGTGTATTTG
>JAGWND010000072.1 GCA_028873075.1 Bacteroidota bacterium | reverse complement strand
TTATCCGGCAACCAAGGTCATCATGTTGACAGGATTTGCAGATCTGAAAAACGCTATCGAATCCAAAAAATTAGGGGCGGAAGATTTTGTCAGCAAGCCGTACGATTTGGTTGACCTCTTGACGACCATCGAACGGGTTCTCCTAAGTGAATGAATTTTTCGATCTAATCTCCTTCCACTTTTTTTCGGAGGAGTATGCCGCGGAAGTACAATATTCTGATTGTAGATGACGAGCCGAGCGTCGTCTTTTTGTTGAAAGAAGAATTGACCGAGCTTGAAGAGTATGCTGTGACAACGGCGCTCGACGGTGCGGAGGCGATCAATCTCTTGCACATGCAGCCGTACGATGTTGTCCTCCTCGATGTCAAAATGCCGCGCGTCAGCGGCATCGAAGTGTTAAAGTTCATCCGCGAAAATTATCCTGCCACACAAGTCATCATTCTCACCAATGTTGCCGATGTGAAAACGGCCATCGAAACGATGAAGTTGGGCGCGTACGATTTTGTGAGCAAGCCGTACACGAGGGAAGATCTCCTTGCAACCGTTGCCCGTGCTGTAGAGCTTTACCAGCTTACCATAGATAACGAACTCATGAAGTACGAGCTTTCACGGCAGGGGTCTGCATACGACATCGTCGGCGAAAGCGAAGCGATACAGAATGTCGTACGCACGGCAGAAAAAATCGCACAAAGCGATGCTATTGTTCATATTCAAGGTCCCAGCGGAACAGGCAAAGAGCTCGTCGCGCATCTTATTCATACATCGAGCAGCCGTAAAAACCACCCCTTCGTGATTGTGAATTGTGCATCCATTCCGGATTCATTGCTCGAAAGCGAATTGTTCGGTCATGAACAAGGAGCATTTACCAATGCCATTAAGATGAAACAAGGATTAGTCGAAGTGGCCAACTGCGGCACCTTGTTTTTGGACGAAGTCGGCGACATCAGTACGCTGATTCAGCCAAAGCTTCTGCGGTTTTTAGAGTCCGGTGAATTCCGACGTGTCGGCGGAACGAACGCCATGAAAGTCAACGTGAGAATTCTTTCTGCCACGAACAAAGATTTGCACAAAGAAGTTGAAGCAGGCCGCTTTCGGGAAGACCTGTTGTACCGACTCAATGTCGTAACAATCCGCATTCCACCTTTAAAGGAACGAAAAGAAGATATTCCGCTGCTCTTAAAGCATTTTCTCAGAAAAAAAATGCGGACAAAAAACCCCAAACGGATCAATACGGAAGCTATGCAGTTTCTCCTGCACTACGATTGGCCCGGTAATGTGCGTGAGCTTGAACATGTGATCGAAGGCGCAGTGCTCCTATCGCACGACGATGAGATCCGGGCAAAAGATTTACCCCTCGCGCTTGTTGATAAGACCGGCGTACGTTCTTCGGAACAAGTAACCCATGACGGTGAAAAAATATTTTCTCTCGAAGAGTTGGAAAAGCGGCATATCGAATTTTCTTTACGGAAAAATAATTTCAACCGGATGAAAACTTCGGAAATGCTAGGTATCACTCCGAAAACGCTGTACCTCAAAATCAAGAAATACCGCATCGTCGTTCCCCAGCATTAAAAGTTGTGCGAGAGCTCAACTCTCGCACAGAATTCCGTTCGGGGTTAAACTCCCGAACAACAGAGGTGGCACACCAAAAATATTTTCTTCAGGCTGCAACTTTTTTCGCCTTCCACTCGAATACTTTATTGTGCCCAATCCAGCAGCTCAGTTTCAAGAATTTTATAATGAGAGGTGTTGTATGAAAACGACGATAGCAAAAGTCAGCATAGCCGCGCTGTTGGCGCTGTCGCTTTTTCTTTCTTTCGGCAGTGCCTTTGCAGCGCCTCCAAGCCCGAAAGTCTATCCCGACATTGATTGGAAGCGCGCGGAATTGAATTATGTGGCGGGGCTGGGGTCGGATAATGTGGGAGTTCGCAGAAGCTGTGCCGGTTTTCTCGGAGAATACCGCCTGAAAAATGCCGTTGAGCCGTTAATCAATATGCTGAGATGCGACAAAGTCGAAAGCGTCCGCATGGCATCAGCGCTCGCGCTCATTTTGATTGATACTCCCGAATCCCGTGCTGCTGTGGAAGAAGCGTCGGTATACGATGGCAGCGACAAGGTTGCAAAATTTTGTCAGTCGCTGCTCACAACGGAACATGGCAGCATCAGCGCAGCACTTGAGTCGGTAAATTTTTTTGAGACCCTCCTTCGCTGAGGTCTCCTTGTGAAGCCGGAGAACGCTCTTCCCGTACAGAGCATAAGTTCTCCGGCTTTTTTTGGATTGTCGGAAGAATGGATTGATGAACTTTAACTTCACGGTAATCCAGTAAACCCATTATCCATTACTACGCTTTCTTTTCCTGCTGTGCGGATATTTGCACGAATGTTTCTACCTTTCGCAGAACCCTGTACTCCCTTTTTTGAGTAGTGTTACAGTTTCGCATCTGCATCATTCCGGCAAAAGCCGGAATACAGAAAATTGAGCACTGGATGCCAGCTTTCGCTGGCATGACATTCGTTTTTGATCCAAACTTATCAAACTGTAACACTACCCTTTTTTGCCGTTCGTTGACTTTCGTTCGATTTTTTGCTAATTTTTTTGAACAATTTTTAAGTTTCGTGGGCAAAAACCTCAATTGAGATTGTCAACCCCAAAGGATTCTGTATGGCGAAATTTCAAGGAGTGGATTATTATAACACTGAAAACCTTTTGAGTGAAGACGAAATTCTTGTCCGCAATACTGTTCGTGAATTTGTTGACGATAACGTTCTCCCCGTCATTGAAAAGCATAACCGCGCCGGCACGTTTCCCATGCATCTTGTCAAACAAATGGCTGAGCTTGGCTTGTTCGGTGCAACGCTGCCTGCAAAATACGGCTGCGCTGAACTGAACAATGTCGCCTACGGTTTGATGATGGAGGAGCTTGAACGGGGCGACAGCGGCATTCGCAGTTTCGCTTCGGTACAAAGCGCACTCGTGATGTACCCGATCTTCACATTCGGTTCAGAAGAGCAAAAAGATTACTGGCTGCCGAAGCTTGCGAGCGGCACAGCGATCGGCTGCTTTGGATTGACGGAGCCGGATTTCGGCTCGAATCCCGGCGGCATGATCACACGCGCCGAGAAAAAAGACGGCGGTTTTCTACTTAATGGAGCGAAGATGTGGATCACGAACGGCACGCTTGCCGATGTTGCCGTTGTGTGGGCGAAACTCGACGGCGAGATTTTCGGATTTCTCGTCGAGAAAGGCACGAAAGGGTTTTCTGCGCCGGAGATGACAGGCAAGCATTCGCTTCGTGCATCTGTTACTTCCGAATTAGTGTTCGAAGATTGTTTCATTCCCGAAAAAAATCTTCTTCCGAAATCGGAGGGATTGAAATCGCCGCTCATGTGTTTGAGCCAAGCACGCTACGGCATCGCGTGGGGTGCCATCGGTGCGGCAATGGCGTGCTACGATGCGGCGCTGCAATATGCAAAATCGCGCGTGCAGTTCGATAAGCCGATTGCTTCGTTCCAGATGACGCAGGAAAAATTGGTGCACATGGTTACGGAAATTACCAAAGCCCAGCTTCTCTGTCTTCAGCTCGGGCGATTGAAAGATCAGAACAAGGCAAAGTTCACGCAGATTTCCTTGGCGAAAAGAAACAACGTGTATCACGCGTTGGAAATTGCGCGTATGGCGCGCGAGATTTTAGGAGCAAACGGCATTCTCGATGAATATCCGGTGATGCGCCATTCGGCAAATCTCGAATCGGTGAAAACGTACGAAGGCACGCACGAGATGCACACGCTGATTATTGGAGAAGACATTACCGGGATTGCGGCGTTCAACTGATAAAAAATGGAAACACGCACTAACGATAGTTCACAGATCACTCACATTTCTGATACCGCGCTGTGGGTTTCCGTCTATCGGGCGATGGAGACAAAGCGGAAGGATGCTCTCTTCCGTGATCCGTATGCCGAGATACTTGCGGGTGAACGCGGAAGACAAATTGCCGAAAACATGAGCGACAGGAAGAGCGGCGCGTGGCCGATGATCGTGCGGACTGCCGTCATTGATGAATTCGTGACACGAGCGTTGACGCAAGATGCTGTGGACACGGTCATCAATCTTGCTGCCGGGCTTGACACGCGGCCATATCGTCTTGATCTTCCGGAATCGCTCCGTTGGATTGAGGTTGATCTGCCTGAGATACTTTCTTACAAGGAGGAGAAACTTGCCAATGCAACACCGCGTTGTACACTCGAGCGTGTGAGATTGGACCTCACGAACATTGAAGCACGCAAAAACCTGTTCGTGAAAATTAACCGCGATGCGAAACGGGCGCTGGTGATTACGGAAGGTTTGCTGATCTATCTCAGTTCGGAGGATGTCGCTTCGTTAGCACGCGATTTGCATGCTCAGCAAAATTTCCGAAGGTGGGTGATTGACATCGCAACGCCTACATTGCTCCTGTGGCTGTTGAAACGGAGGTTCAGATCGTTTGCGGAAGGAACTGTTCAGATGCGCTTTGCACCGGAAGAGGGACCCGGTTTTTTCAAAGCGTTCGGATGGAATGAGGCTGAAGTGCGTGCCGTGTCGAAAGAAGCGCGGAGGCTGAAGAGAGAAATGCCGGGAGCATGGCTGTACCGGCTTCTGTCGCCGTTTGCTTCCAAGAAGATGCGAGAGTTTTATTCTCGAATGGATTCGTATTTTGTACTTCTTGAACGTACATAAAAATGGTAAAATCTAAAAAAATTATCGGTGAAGCGATCACGTTTGACGACGTGCTGCTCGTGCCGGGAAAATCGTCGGTGTTGCCGCGCGATGTTGATGTTACGACGCGCCTCAGCCGGAACATCAAGCTCAACATTCCGCTCATTTCAGCGGCGATGGATACGGTCACCGAATCGGAAATGGCGATTGCGCTCGCGCGCGAAGGCGGCATCGGCATTATTCATAAAAACATGTCCGTTGGACGGCAGGCAGAGGAGGTTGACAAAGTCAAGCGATCGGAAAGCGGGATGATTCTCAACCCGGTCACGATCACTCCGGAAAAAACAATCGGGAATGTTCTTGATTTGATGGCGAAGTACAGCATTTCCGGGATTCCGGTCGTGCAGGATGAAAAGCTTGTCGGCATTCTTACAAACCGCGACCTCCGCTTTCAGCCGGACCGCGGGATTAAAGTTGGCGAAGTGATGACATCGCAGAACCTCATTACCGCTCCGCTCGGAACAAATCTCGAAGAAGCGGAAGTTCTTCTTCAAAAACACAAAATTGAAAAACTTCCAGTGGTGGATAAAACAGGAAAACTCCGCGGGCTTATCACGTTCAAAGATATTCAGAAGAAAAAGCGATTTCCTTTTGCATGTAAGGACAAGCACGGAAGACTGCGTGCCGGTGCCGCAGTCGGCGTTGCGGAAGACACGCTCGAGCGTGTGCACGCGTTGCTTGCTGCCGGCGTTGATGTGCTTGTTGTTGACACTGCCCACGGTCATTCACGCGGCGTGCTCGGGATGGTAAAACGTTTGAAGAGCAAATATCCTGAAGCTGAAATTATCGCCGGCAACGTCGGTACGTCGGAAGCAGCACGCGATATTATCCGCGCCGGCGCCGATGCGGTGAAAGTCGGCATCGGTCCCGGTTCCATTTGCACAACGCGCGTTGTTGCCGGTGTCGGCGTTCCGCAAATCACCGCCGTGATGGAATGCGTTTCGGTTGCAAGGAAATACAAAATTCCTGTCATCGCAGACGGCGGCATCAAACAAACGGGCGATATTCCCAAAGCGATTGCAGCAGGAGCTGATTCGGTGATGATCGGCGGATTGTTTGCCGGTTTACAGGAAAGTCCCGGTGAGAAAGTTTTGTATGAAGGACGAACGTACAAAATTTACCGCGGCATGGGATCGCTCGGTGCGATGAAGGAAGGGAGCAAAGACCGCTATTTTCAGGATGTTGAAGACGATTTACAGAAATTAGTGCCGGAAGGAATTGAAGGGCGCGTACCGTACAAAGGTGATCTCAGCGCTACGGTGTATCAAATGATCGGCGGATTGCGTGCGGCGATGGGCTACTGCGGGGCAGAAAATATTTCGGCGTTGCAAAAGAAGGCACGCTTCGTCAGAATGAGCGACGCCGGATTGCGCGAAAGCCATCCGCACGATATTCAGATCACGAAGGAAGCCCCCAATTATCACATCTAACAACAGCCGAATGTTCAATTACGAGGCGAGAGCGGGGCACCTTCGTGCAGCGCTTCGCAAAACGAGAGCAGACGCGTTCATTACATCATTTCTTCCTCATGTTCGATATTTGACAGGATATTCGGGCTCGAACGGTTTGTGTATCGTTACCGATTCTTCTCTTACGTTGCTCACCGATTTTCGCTATCAAGAACAAATTGAAGCCGAGGTCCCGCTCGCATCGAAACACATTGTGAAAGGGGATTTGTTCGCCGCGGCAGTGAAGGAAAAGCTATTGTCTTACTTCGGCTCTGTAGCGTTTGAAGAGGGATACCTTCCGGTCGGTTCCTTTCAATTGCTGAAGGAAAAGCTTCCTCAAGTTCGACTTGTTCCGTCGAGTGGGATCGTTGAATCGTTGACCGCGGTGAAAGAAGGATCTGAAATTGCACTCATCAAAAAAGCAGCAGAGATTACCGAGCGTGTTTTTGAAAAGGTTCTCGGTATAGTGAAGCCTGGAATTTCCGAAAACGACATTGCAGCGGAAATCGGCTACCTTCACAGAAAGTTCGGAGCGGAGAAAGATTCGTTCGATACGATTGTTGCGAGCGGAACGCGCGGCTCCCTTCCGCACGGTGCCGCGTCGTCGAAGAAGATCCAAAAGGGGGAAATGGTGACGCTCGATTTCGGATGTGTATATCAAGGCTATTGCAGCGATCTCACCCGTACCGTTGCCGTCGGCACACCGTCGTCCGAAGTGAAAAAGATTTATCAGATTGTGTTGGATGCACAGCGCTCGGCGATTCATGCGGCACACAGCGGGCTGCCGGCGAAAAAATTGGATGCAGTTGCACGTTCGCTCATCGAAAAAAAAGGTTTCGGAAAATTTTTTGGACACGGGCTTGGGCACGGCATCGGTTTGCAGGTTCACGAGTCGCCGAGGTTGTTTGCAAAAAGCAAACATCTTTTGTGTGCCGGAAATGTCGTTACCATTGAACCCGGGATTTACCTTCCGGGGAAATTCGGTGTGCGCATTGAAGATGATGTTGTGATTCATAACGGCGCTTGCGAGGTAATCACCTCGTCGCCGAAAGAACTGATTGTGGTGTAGGCTGACCCCGCCCAGCCCTCCCCTATCTGGGGGGAAGGAGTAAATCCTCTTCCCCCGTCCCGAAGGGATGCCTTTGGTATAAGGGGAGAGTTAGAGAGGGGGCGGCAAAAACCAAGGTTAATTTTTATGCGAAAAGTTCTCGTGGTTGCTTATTATTTTCCTCCGATGGGGCTCAGCGGGGTCCAGCGGACACTGAAGTTTGTCAAATATCTTCCGCAGTTCGAATGGATGCCGACCGTGCTGACGGTCTCTACGAGAGGATATTTTGCAAAAGATGAAACGCTGCTGAAAGAGCTTGAACCGCTCGGCATCGAAGTGGTTCGCACCCGTTCGCTCGACGTCAATCGTATTTTCCGCAAGCAGGAAGTTGTGAAAATGCCTCCGGAACGCTTGCGAAAAATCCTCGGCAGGTTCAGCGACGCGTTTTTTATTCCCGACAACAAAATCGGATGGAAGCACCCGGCATTGAAAGCCGCTTCGGTATTGATGAGGAAAGAAAAGTTCGACGCTGTGTTTGTAACGGCACCGCCGCAGACGGATTTTCTCATCGGCAAAGCGTTGAAAAAAAAATACCGCCTGCCGCTTGTGCTCGATTACCGTGACGCATGGGTGGATTATCCGTTCCGGTTTTATCCGACACCGCTGCATCGCTTCATGCACAAGACGATGGAAAAGCATGTTTTGCAAAAAGCCGATGCGATTATCGTCGCGAACCGGCGGCTGAAGGAGCTGATTCTGCGGCGGTACAAATTTCTTCAGTACAACGATATTCAGATTATCTCACAAGGCTTCGATCCCGAAGATATGAAAATCTCCGCGCAGGAAAAGTTGCCGCGCATCGAAAAGATGCGCATCACGTTCTCCGGCGTCTTTTATGAGAACCGCACGCCGCTCTATTTTTTAGAAGCGCTCCATCGTGTATTCAAACACCATCCGAAAGTTCGCGGGAGGATTGAAGCATGTTTCATCGGCGCTTTCCGAGCCGAACACAGGAAAATTGTTCGCCGGCTTGAATTAGATGATGCGGTTAACATCCTCGGTTACCTCGAACATAAAGAGTGCGTGAGATATCTCCTGGCTTCCGATGTGTTGTGGATGATGATGGACGACACGCGAAGCTCCCCCGGAAAAATCTATGAGTACATCGGGGCGCAAAAGAAAATTCTCGGTTGTGTGCCGGAAGGATTTATGCGCTCGCTCATCGAAGAAGCCGGCGGTGTTTGCGTTGACCCAACGGATGTTGAACAAATTGCCGCGGCACTTCTTCAGCTTTACGATCAATACGAGCGACGAAAACTCTCCGGTGCTCGTCCGGATGTTGTCGATAAATACAACCGCGTAATGCTGACCGGCGAAGTGGCGAAGGTGCTTACAAATTTGATTGCTGAATGAAAATTGCAGGTTCACGATGAAAGTGTTGGTGATCGGCTCCGGCGGACGCGAACACGCGTTGGTGTGGAAATTGAAACAAAGCCCGCGCGTGAAAGAAATTTTCTGCGCGCCGGGGAATGCCGGCATTGCGGAGCTTGCAACGCTTGTTTCCATACAGGCGGATGATGTTGAAGAATTATTCCGGTTCGCAGCGAAGAACCGCATTGCCTTGACTGTTGTCGGTCCCGAAGTGCCGCTTGTGAAAGGCATCGTTGACCGGTTTGAAAGAGACGGCTTGAAAATTTTCGGGCCCAGTAAACGTGCCGCCGAATTGGAAGGGAGCAAAGCGTTCGCAAAGCAGTTCATGAAAAAGTACGGCATTCCCACGGCAGGCTTTGAAATCTTCTCCAAGTCGCAATTTGCGGAAGCGGAGAATTTCATACAACAGCATGTCGCGCCGATCGTTGTAAAAGCAGATGGACTTGCTGCCGGGAAAGGCGCCGTGGTGTGTCAAACGCGCACCGAAGCGCTGAACGTTCTCGGAGAATTTTTTCGAAAAAATATTTTCGGAGAAGCGGGAAGCACGGCTGTTATTGAAGAGTTTATGCAAGGAGAAGAAGCGTCCGTCTTTGTGCTGACTGACGGAAGCGGTTATCGTATTCTTCAGCCTGCGCAGGATCACAAGCAAATTCTCGACGGAGACCGCGGAAAAAATACCGGCGGCATGGGTGCGTATGCACCTGCGCCAGTGGTAACGAAGGCGGTGTTGAAACGTGTCGAAGAAGAAATCGTTCAACCGGTGCTTCGCGGAATGCGCGAAGAAGGGAGAACGTACAAAGGATGTTTGTATGTTGGATTGATGGTAACATCCGGAAGACCGAAAGTGGTGGAGTTCAACTGCCGCTTCGGCGATCCCGAAGCGCAAGCGGTGTTGCCGTTGGTTGACGGCGATCTGCTTGACATTCTTTCCGCGTGTGCAGATGGGGGCATCGGTTCGATCGAAGTAAAATTTCACGATGCATCGGCAGTGTGCGTGGTGATGGCATCGCGCGGCTATCCGGATGCATATGAAACCGGGAAAGCCATCCACGGCTTGGAGAACATTCGTGCAGAAGACGGTGTTGTTGTATTTCACGCCGCGACGAGAAAGGAAAACGAATCGTTCGTTACGGCCGGCGGGCGTGTGTTGGGCGTGACTGCAATCGGCTACCGGAATGATTTGGAAGGAACGATCAACGCTGCGTACAGCGCGGTGAAACGCATCACGTTCGACGGCGCGTACTACCGGAGCGACATCGGAAAAAAAGGAGTGCAATATTTCCATTTAAAGGAATAACGGAATAGTGGAATGGTGGAATTCCGGTATTTCAACATTCCGTCACTCCAGAGGTATAGATTTGCACAATTTGAATTAATTATTCTTTAGTTGAAAAAAACCATGAACATCCTCGTTACCGGCGGCGCCGGATTTATCGGCTCCAATGTCGCCGATGCGTACATTCAGGAAGGGCATTCAGTAATTATTATTGACGATCTTTCATCGGGAAAGAAAGAGAATGTTCATCCTCAAGCAACGTTTTACCATCTTGCTATTCAAAGTCCGGCAATTGAAAAAATTTTCCAAAACCATAAGATTGATGTCATTAATCATCACGCGGCGCAAATGGACGTGCGGAAGTCGGTCGCCGACCCGAAATTCGATGCTTCCGTCAACATTCTCGGCATGTTGAATGTGATGGAGCTTGGATTGAAATACGGCGTGAAGAAAATTATTTTTGCCTCGACCGGCGGAGCAATTTACGGGGAGCAGGATTATTTTCCTGCCGATGAGCGGCATACGCTTCGTCCGCTTTCTCCGTACGGCATCGCAAAGCTTGCAACCGAAAAATATCTTTTTTATTACTTTGCTGTGCACGGCATTCAGCACGTGATTTTGCGGTATGCAAATATCTACGGTCCGCGCCAAAATCCGCATGGTGAAGCCGGCGTCGTCGCAATTTTCACGAGCAAGATGCTCGCCGGAGAACAGCCTGTGATCAACGGTGACGGGAAACAGACACGCGATTATGTTTTTGTCGGCGATGTGGTGCGGGCGAATGTTCTTGCATTGTCTCATGACAAAACAGATGTCTTCAACATTGGCACCGGCATCGAGACTGATGTCAACTCGCTCTTTCATCATTTGAAGAAGTTTACCGGTGCTTCTTGCGAGGAAAAACATGCACCCGCAAAAGCGGGTGAACAGCTCCGGAGCGTCATTGATCATTCCAAAGCCAAAAAGATTCTCGGCTGGAACCCGACTGTAAATGTGGAAGAGGGATTGAAGAAGACCGTCGAGTTCTTTCGGAATGAAGTGAAACGATAACAGTTCTATTCTCATTTCTTAGCGACTTTGTGGCGAATACTCACGATGTCCAGGTCCATCTCCATCGAGAAAATTCTTCGCGGCGACCGCCGTACAATTGCGCAGGCGATCTCGGCGATTGAGAACGACAACGGTAGTGCGAAAGAAATTCTTTCTTTGCTCTATAAGCACACAGGACATGCCTACCGTATCGGTATTACCGGCCCGCCCGGCGCAGGAAAAAGCACGATCACCGATAAATTGGCGAAATGGTACCGTCAACAAAACATGCGTGTCGGCATTATTGCGGTAGATCCGACAAGCCCGTTCAGCGGCGGTGCGCTGTTAGGCGACCGCATTCGCATGACCGACGTTGAGCTTGATAACGGCGTTTTCATTCGCAGCATGGCAACGCGCGGAAGTCTCGGCGGCTTGAGCAAAAAAACGAGCGAAGCGGCGGACATCCTCGACGCGAGCGGTGTTGATATCATCATGCTTGAAACCGTCGGCGTCGGGCAGTCGGAGCTTGATATTGCCGGCAGTGCCGATACGACAATCGTTGTGCTTGTGCCGGAATCGGGTGACGGCATTCAGGCAATGAAAGCGGGCTTGATGGAGATTGCGGACTTCTTTGTTCTCAACAAGGCTGATCGCCCGGGCGCAGAACAGGCGGTTATCGCGATTAAAATGATTCTCGGCTTTCGCTCGCACGACGAAACGACGTGGATACCTGATGTGGTAAAGAGCGTCGCAAGCGAAGGGAAAGGTATTCCCGAAATCGGCGCGCTTATTACCCGGCACAAAGCGCATTTGGAGCAGAGCGGCGGCTTATCTGCCCGGCGCACTCAACGTATGAAGGAACGGATTGAAGAAATCGTTCAGGAGAAAATGAAGGTGGAGTTTTGGAACCCGCAAAGGAAGGAGAGGCTCAGCCGGATTCTTGATTTGGTGATGAAACAGGAACGCACGCCGTACGAGGCGGCGGAGGAATTGGCGGGGAAATAATACGCAGGTTGCACTTCACATTTGCCTTTCCTATTTTCTTTCAGTAAGACCAAATCATGTTTCGTCTGCTTAAGCGGAGAAAAGGCTGCCGGATGAAAACAGCGTCCGGCAGCCGACATTGAACACTGAGCATACACACTATGCTTCAGTTGAATTAGTCACAAGCGAGGTCTTTATGCCCGATACCCTGAGTTTTGTTCCCACCGAAAGTATGCTCATGATCCAACAGACGGCGCGCGATTTTGCTGAAAAAGAGATCAAACCGTACGTCATGCAATATGATGAATCGCAGGAATTTCCGCTCGGCATCGCTGCAAAGTTAGGCGCGCTTGGTTTTCTCGGCGCAGTCTTTCCGGAGGAATACGGCGGCGCAGGGCTTTCCGCGCTCGACTTCACCGTTCTCATCGAAGAAATTTCCAAGGTTGATCCGTCTCTCGGTCTCAGCGTTTCAGCGCACAACGGTTTGTGCACAAATCATATTTTCATGTTCGGCAGCGACACGCAAAAGAAAAAATATCTCCCCGATCTTTGTTCGGGAAAAAAATTAGGCGCGTGGGGACTGACTGAGCCTTCTTCCGGCAGCGACGCCGGCGGAATGAGAACAACTGCGAGGCGCGACGGTAACAATTGGATTCTGAACGGAAGCAAGACATTCATCACGCACGGCTCGGTCGGTTCAACGTTTGTGATCATGGCGGTGACGAATAAAGAACGGAGCAAAGACGGAATTTCTGCGTTCATTCTTGAAAAAGGAATGCCCGGATTTTCTGTCGGGAAAAAAGAAAATAAGCTGGGAATGCGTGCGAGCGACACTGCGTCGCTGATTTTCGACAGCGTTCGTGTGCCTGCAGAAAATCTGATCGGCAAAGAAGGGGAAGGGTTCAAACAAGCGCTGACGATTTTGGACGGCGGACGCATCGGCATTGCGGCACTGTCAGTTGGTTTGGCGCAGGGCGCGCTCGATGCAAGCGTGAAGTATGCGAAAGAGCGGCAGCAATTCGGCAAGCCGCTTGCGGAATTTCAGGCGATCCAGTGGAAGCTTGCCGATATGGCGATGGAAATTGAAGCGGCGCGGCTGTTGACGCGCAAGGCGGCGTTTCTTAAAATGCAGGGAGTGCCGTACACGCTTGAAGCGTCGCAGGCGAAATACTACGCCAGCGAAGTTGCATCGCGTGCGGCGAATGAAGCGGTGCAGATTCATGGCGGGTACGGGTTCATTAAAGATTTTCCGGTAGAAAAATTGTATCGTGATGTAAAATTGCTTACCATCGGAGAAGGAACATCGGAAGTGCAGAAGATGGTGATTGCGAGGCAACTGTTACAATAAATTGTCAAATGCCGATTGGCGAGTGGCCGCTAGACATGAGCCATTATAAAAATTAGAGGAAAGTCATTGCGAGGCGTTTTTTTTGCCGAAGCAATCTTTCTGGTGCAAAAAGATGGAAAAAATCTGTGCCGTGTATATCATGACGAATCTCAAGAAAAATGTTTTATACACCGGCGTGCCCTCTCACTTAATTCAAAGAGTGGCTTAACACAAGTCAAAACGCATCAAAGGATTTACATCACGATATCACGTTACCTGTTTGGTGTATTATGAGAAATTCGACGACATTCGCTACGCAATCGAAAGAGAAAAGCAAATTAAAGCAGGCTCTCGGCAAAAGAAGTTGGATTTGATTAATTCGATGAATCCGAAATGGATTGATTTGTATGAAGAATTATAAACGTAAGATTGCTTCGCTTCGCTCGCAATGATTATATTGTCTCCTTCGCGATTAGAAAGAAATCTATGTCCCTCATCGGCTCCGAAATAAGGCACGACGCGGCGTTCAAAAAGAACGAAGAGCATCTCAAAGCGCTTTTGCATCGTTTTCAAACAGCAGCACGCACGGTGAAGTTGGGCGGCGGCGCGGGTGCAATCGCGAAACACCGCCAGCGCAACAAGCTCACTGCGCGTGAGCGTATCGAAAAGCTGATTGATCCGAAAACAGAATTTTTGGAAATCGGTTTGTTTACAGCGCACGGGATGTATAAAGAATACGGCGGCGCGCCTTCCGCCGGCGTTGTGTGCGGCATTGGGAAAATCGAGGGGCGCGACGTTGTGATCGTTGCAAACGATGCGACTGTGAAA